>NZ_JBHTTU010000033.1:10274-41396 GCF_042794375.1 Kitasatospora sp. NPDC056531
CCCCAACCCTCCAAAGGGGGGGAAACCCCCCTCCCCTCCACACCCCCGGTTCCTGGAAGGAATGTGCCGGGCCCCCCGTGTGGCCTCCCCCTCCACCTCTGTTTACCCGAATGGGTGTCGGGCGGCTTGCCGGAGCACGGTGAGGAGGAGGGCTTCCGCGTTGCCCGGGGTGGCTGCCCAGAGCTGCATCTCGCTGTGAGCGGCTTGGCGGCGGGGGCTGATGGCGCGGATCGGGCGGGAGAACTGGGCGCTGAGGCACCACCACATCTCGATGCGGGCCCAGGTGAGGCGCCCGCTCACTCGGGGTCCGTCACACGCAGGTGGATCGGGTGGGCGGACTCGATGCCGATGAAGGCGATCGCGCGCACCGCGCCGAACTCGACCAGCTGGTGGGCGATTCGGGCGGCGGAGGCGTCGCCGAAGAGGTCGGCAAGGTAGCCGGCCTGGTCGTCGTCCAGCGGGAGTCGGGCGAGGCTGGTACGGATGGCGCCGAGGGCGTCGGAGAGCCTGGTGAAGGTGGCGACCTTCGTAATGCCCTTGATCTCGACGGTGACGGGGAAGGGGAGTTCGACGCTCACTGCTGGTCTCCTTCGATCCGCGCCCACATCACCTTGCCGATGCCGCCCGCACGCGGGCAGCAGCCCCAGTCGGCGGCGAGCTGGGAGACGAGCCAGAGCCCGCGCCCGGTCTCGTCGTGTTCGCTGGCGGGGCGCGGGATCGACGGCCGGTTGGTGTCGGCGTCATGCACCTCGATGCGGAGCGAGCCGGGGTGGAGTTCGAACCGGATGAAGATCAGCCGTCCCGGCGGGGTCTTGGCGTGGAGGACGGCGTTGGTGACGAGCTCGCCGAGCACCAACTCGCCGGTGTCGAGGACCTGTTCACCATCGGGTTGCTTGGCGAGGAAGGCTCGGAGCAGTCGCCGGGCGAAGCCGGCGGACTTGTGATGCCTGGGCAGCCACCACGAGAACTCGCTCGCAGAGACAGGCGGCTTCTCCAGCATTTCGGGCACGACAGCGCCCCCTCCAACTTCGGCTCGCAGCGAGCAACGATGGCTCGAATGAGGCATAGGGATGCCCGAGCGGCCATCCGTCATGGTCGCCATACGCGAGCAGCGGACTACTGCTCGTAGTCTGCTCCCCACTCTCCGCAATCTGCAAGACTTCATTTTGGGTGCTTCAAACCGCACGGCTCATCTGGTTGACGTTCATTGCGAAGCGGGCACGCAGGTGCTTTCATTTCGAGTGCTGACGGTGCTTCATACTGGAAGCCAGGAAGGGGAAGAGGCCATGCCAGAGGGGCCAACTGGATCAACGGTGCCGCGCAGGCAGCTCGGGCGGTACCTGCGTGATCTGCGCAACCGATCACGGCTCACCGTGCGGGCAGCAGCCCGTCGGCTGGAGTGGTCAGAAGCGAAGATGTGGCGCATCGAGACCGGTCAAACGTCCTTGCGAAGCCTCGATGTTGAAGCAATGTGCAAGGTCTACGGCGCACCCGCCGAACTGACCGAGGCTCTGATGGGGCTGGCGAAGGAGACCAAGGCTCGGGGCTGGTGGCACGCCTACGGGGATGTGATCCCCGAGGGGTTCGATCTCTTCATCGGGCTGGAAGAAGCAGCTTCGAAGATCGCCTGGTATGAGAGCGAGCTGGTTCCCGGCCTGTTGCAGACCGAGGACTACTCACGTGTGATCATGCGGGCGCACAACCCTCACGAAGACGGTGACGAGATCGAACGACGAGTCCATCTTCGTTCGACTCGCCAGGTACTTCTCACCAGGGTCACCGACCCGCCGGTGTTCGATGTCGCACTCAACGAGGCGGTGCTGCGGCGTCCCATCGGTGGCGGCAAGGTCATGGCTGCACAGCTTGCCCACCTGGCCGAGCTGGGTGAACTTCCCAACGTCACTATCAAGGTAGTCCCGTTCAACGCGGGTCTACACCAGGGCGTCCTGACAGGCCCGTTCGGAATTCTGCGCTTCCCGCTCAACGGCGACGGTTCCGAGACGGAGCCGCCGACCGTCTACGCGGACGGATACACCGGCGACCTGTACCTGGACAAGCCCAACGAAGTGGAACGCTACGACGCCGCGTTCACGAACATCTGGGAGACAGCGCTCAGTGAGCAGGCGTCGAAGCTGCTGATCTCCGAAGTGGCAGGAAGCTATGAACACGGTTGACCTGACAGGAGCGGTGTGGGTCAAGTCCACCCGCAGCAACGGACAATCCGCCTGTGTTGAGGTCGCATTCCTCAACAACGACATCGTTCCCGTCCGCGACTCCAAGGACCCCAGCGGCCCGGCGCTCGTCTTCCCCACCGACGCCTGGACGGCCTTCGTCACCGCCATCAAGACCGGCGAACTCCCCAACGCCTGAACCCGCCTGCGCGAGAAGTCGACCAGGCCGACTTCTCGCGCAAACCTTTCCCCGTCTCTGCCCTCGTCCGCCTCAGGCGTGGGGACAGCTCGGGGTCCGCGCAGATCTCGACACCGTACTTCCAGAGCCTGTCCGGAGTCGTGATCTGCCGCTCACCTCGTCCGAGCAGGCCCTGAGGCCGGTCGGCCGCGGCGCACACCAAGCGGCAACTGATCAACGGCATACGGTTCCGGACCCGAACGGCAGGCTCCCTGTTGCGGGAGAACGGTCCTCCGTACGATGCCGTGTGTGATCAAGGAAATGCCTGCTTGCCTGGTCCAGACGCCATGGCCGTCTGATGGTCTTCCTATCGACCGCGTCGACTACGCGGGAAGCCGTCGGGGGCGGCGATGAAAGCCCCCGTCTCTCCGCCGCGGCCGTTGGATGTCACCTCGGTCTTTCCCGAGCTCGCCGCCCATGCGAGGACAGCGGTCCGGCTGCACCCTGTGGCGGCGGATCCGGGCCCGCATGACAGCTCCGTGGGAGGGCCGCTGGCTTGGCCGGAGGATGAGGCATGGCCGACCTGTCCGGGTGGCCGTCATCTGATGCACAGGCAGCCCCATCGTCCCGCCAACGTCCGAGGTGACCGGTCGACAAGGTTCGCCTACCACGGTGAGATCACCTGGGACCGGATACCCGCGGACGCGTCGTGGCCCTTGCTGCCCGTGATGCAGGTGTACGCGCAGGACGTGCCCTGGTACGACGGTTTTCCGGAGGGCATGGACGTCCTCCAGATCCTGTGGTGTCCGTTCCTGCACGTCTACGACGGTCCGACGGTGCCCTACAACGGAATCGCCGGCCCGTGGGTCCAGGTCCGCTACCGTCACACCGGTGACCTGGGAGACAGGTTCCTGACGCCGCCGGAGCCGGTGGCCATCGGTGAGCCCGGCTATCTGCCCACCCCATGCCTGCTGCGGCCGGAGCCGGTGACCGAGTACCCGCACCCGGGTGCCTTGGGTGAGGAGTTCGAGGCCCGAGTCGAGGAATGGGAGATGGCGACCTTCTGCGACCCCGACGACCCGGAGGAGTACGACCCCCGCTACTCCTGGGACCTCTCGACCGCCCCGGGCTGGAAGCTCGGTGGCCATGAACCCTGGAACTACCAGGGCTACTACGGCCCGGCGCGGTGCGGCACGTGCGGCAGCGGGATGCGCTTCGTCGCCGCGATCGCCAGCAACGAATGGGACGGCGGCACGGAAAGCTGGGCTCCGGTCGGCTTCCTCGAAGGCGGTCCACGCGATCGGCGTCAGCGACAGGAGCCGACCGACGTCGTACTCGGGCACCACGAAACCATGCGCGTCTTCACCTGCCCCCTCTCCACGGATCACCCGGTCATCACCGACCTGATGTAGCCGCCCGCGTTGCCACTGCTCGTTCCCCGCTACCGCTTGGTTCGCGTGAGAAGTCGGCCGGGCCGACTTCTCACGCAACGAGCCGGGCTACATTCCCCCGGCCACCCGGAGGATCGCTCCGGTCGCGTACGACGCATCGGCGGAAAGCAGCCAGGAGACGGCCGCGGCGATCTCCTCGGGCTGTCCGGCACGGCCCAGGGGGATGGCGGAGGCAACCTTCCGAGGCCGTTCGGGGTCCTGGTGGAAGTCGGTCCAGATGGTGCCGGGGGCAACGCAGTTGACGCGAATGCCCTGGGCGGCGACCTCCTTCGACAGCCCCACCGTCATCGCGTCCACGGCAGCCTTGGCGGCGGCGTAGTGGACGTACTGTCCCGGGCTGCCGAGCGTGGCCGCGGCCGAGGAGATGTTGACGATCGCTCCGCCGCCGCGTCCGGTCATCTCCTGGATGGCACGTCGGGCACAGAGGAGGTAGCCGAGGACGTTGACGTCCAGTGCCCTACGGATACCCGCCGCGTCGGCGTCGGCCAGCCGGCCGTTCGGCCCGCTGGTTCCGGCGTTGTTCACGAGCCCGGTGACGGGACCGAGGTCGGCGGCACGGTCGAAGAGTCCATCGACGTCCCTCTCGTCGGCGCTGTCCGCACGGACGGTGACACACCTGCGGCCGGCCTGTCGGACCAGTTCGGCGACCGACTCCGCCGCGGAGCTGTCGGAGTGGTAGCCGAGGACCAGGTCGTGTCCCTCGTTCGCAAGGCGGGCGCAGACGGCTGCGCCGATCCCGCGACTTCCACCCGTGACCACCGTCACGAATCGTTGCTCCATGTCGATCTCCCAAGTTCGTACGGAATTTCAGGCCGGTTCCGGGCCCGGATGCCCCGAGCCGAAGCGGTCGCGGTATTCGCCGGGGGCGATCCCGACGCGGCGGTGGAAGGTACGGCGCAAGGTCTCGGCGGTGCCGAAGCCGAGGCGGCGGGCGAGTGCGGCCACTGGCTCGTCGGCCTCGGTGAGCGCCCGCCGGGCCGCCTCCACCCGGACGCGTTCGACGTAGGCCGCCGGCCCCATGCCGATCTCCGCGGTGAAGCGACGCTGCAGGTGGCGCGGGCTCAGGCCGGCGCAGTCGGCCAGTGCTGCGACGGTGTGCCTGCCGCCGGGATTGTCCTGGACCGCCCGCACGGCTTTGCGGATCGGGTCGCTGGTCGGCTGCGCCGACCACAGCGGAACGCTGAACTGCGACTGGTTACCCGGCCGGCGCAGGTAGAGCACCATCTCGCGCGCGGCAGCCAGCGCGATCTCCGGGCCGTGGTCGTCCTCCACCAGGGCGAGCGCGAGGTCCATGCCGGCGCTGACCCCGGCCGAGGTCCACACCCGACCGTCCCTGATGAAGATCGGGTCGCAGTCCACCGTCAGCTCCGGGTGCTCATCCGTGAGTTGCCGTTCACGGGCCCAGTGCGTGGTGACCCGTCGCCCGGCGAGGAATCCGGTCGCGGCGAGAAGGAGAGCCCCGCTGCACACCGAAGCGACACGCCGCGCACCGGCCGCCGCGGCGGCGATCCACGCCACCAGTTCCGGGTCGCGGCGCGCGTCGTTCACGCCTGGTCCACCCACCACGACGAGGGTGTCCAGCCCTTCGGGGGCGAGGTCGCCGATCCCGTGCGCGGCGAACATCGGCAGGCCGCTGGAGGAGCGGACCGGACCGGCGTGGGGCGCCACCAGCTGGCAGTCGTAGCCGCCGGCTGCTTGCTGTGCGTAATGGAACACCGAATGCGGGCCCACCAGATCGACTGCCTGGAACCCCTCGTACAGCACGAACACCACCCGACGCATGGCAGCAGGCTGCCTTCCCTGCGCGAAAGGCGTCAACGACGCGCAACCCACAGATCACGCCACACCTCGCGGAGGACCCTTGACCCATGACCGGTCGGGAGTTTGCATACAACATGCTGATTGTCCATGGACTGGAGGGCAGGCGATGACCGCTACCACCCGCGACCTGTTCGAGCGCTACCACGCTTGTTGGGAGGCTCGCGACCCCGACCGGATCGCCGAACTCCACACCATCGATTCGGTGTTCCACCTGCACTCCGGTCAGCCCCCGGCGCTCGGGCGGGCAGCCGTCCGTCAGGCGGCGGCCGACTCGTTCGAGCTCGTCCCTGACCTGGGGTTCAAAATTGTCTCGCTGCGCTTCGGGGAGGACTTCTGGGTGGCCCGGTTCAAGATGACCGGCAAGTCCGCCTCCGGCGCCGCACTCGACGTCGACCTCGCGGACTTCGTCCTGGTCGAGAACGGGGCAGTGAAGGAAAAGCACTCCTACGTCGACGGAGTGGCGATGCAGGCCGCGATCGCGCCTGCTGAGGATTCCCCTTGATCAAATCCGGGGAACTCGCCAACACCTGAACGGCCTTGCGCGAGAAGTCGGCCCAGCCGACTTCTCGCGCGCACATCCCCACTTGTGATGTGGCTTCGGGGTCCAGCGCGTTGGACCGTACGGCTACGCTGCTCATGCTGATCAACGCGGGACAGAAGGGGGTGCGCGGGTGGACTGGCCGCGCGGTGGTAGTCACCGGAGCCGGGCGCGGGTTCGGGCGAGCATTGGCCTTGAAGGCAGGTCGGTCGGGTGCGCGCGTGTTCGTGTCCGCACGTTCGAGCAGATGTAGGCACCCACCCCGATCCAGCTTTCGTGCCCCAACTCGTCAGCAACGCGCATCGGCCCGGGCGATCCCTCCACGGATTGCCCGAACTTCTAAACCCGCTGGCCAGGACGGGAGTTCTGCGGCAGCCTGACGGGATGCCCGACGAGATCACCGCCTTCCTCCACGCCCGCCTCGACGAGGACGCCGACCTCGCCCGCCGCTGCGACGGCGGCGACGACTGCGGCACCTGGACCGCCAACCGCTCGGCCGTGGACGCCCGCAGCCTCTACCTGCACGGCCCGGACTGGGACGACATAGCGGAGGAACTCCTCCGCCGCGCCGACGCGCTCGAAGCGGAGTGAGGCCGAGTGCGACTCGGCACTCGGCCGCGTCGACGTGGTGTACACCGAGGCCCAGACGACTGGCCTCCAGGCTCCGTGAGCTTCGCGGGGCCGCCCTTGGGGCGTACCGCCGACTCCGACAAGACGCCGTCTCAGGCGTAGGGAAGCACCGGACTCGCGGCCGAGTCGGTGTCAGTGGCGGTCATGCCCGCCGTGAGCCGGGGCGTCGGGGCTGCCGCCCATCATGCGGAGCATCGCGGCGCCGCCGGTGCGGAAGAAGCGGGTGAGCAGCACGGCAGCCAGCAGCAGGAAGGCGATGTTGAGCCAGGTGGTGTAGTTCCACTGGACGCCGGACATCGGGATCTCGGCGTTCCGCTGGTCGGGCACCAGGCCGAGGCCGCCGAAGAGGAACTCGACCACGTACCCGGCCAGCACCATCGCCGTGTAGAAGGTGCCGAGGAGGAAGAGGGCCATCCGGGGGCCGTAGTACTTCCGGTAGATGTTGAGGATCGGCAGGATCAGCAGGTCGGCGAAGATGAACGCGACCACGCCGCCGAAGCTGATTCCGCCCTTCCAGAGGACCACCGCCAACGGCACGTTGCCGATCGAGCAGACGAAGGACGCGATCGCGACCAGGGGGCCGACCAACGGGCCCCAGAGCTTGCCCGCCAGCGGGTGGTCCGCGAAGAAGAAGGCCTGCCAGAACGAGTCGGGGACCCAGGCGGCGATGGCGCCGGCGATGAGCAGGCCGATCACCAGGTCCTTGAGGATGGCGGCCCACTCCATCACGAAGACGTGCGAGACCGAGGTGAGGCCCTGCCGGGAGAGCAGGCGGCGGGCGAAGGAGCCCTCCCCGGCCACCGACATGTCCATCGCCGCGTGGCCTTCCATCGAGCCGGCCCGCCCGAACTCCGCCTGTTCGCGGGCCTCCCGGAGCAGCCGGTCGCGCAGCAGCAGGCGGAAGAGCAGGGCGAGCAGCAGGATCATCACCGGCCCGCCGACGAACTCGGCCGCGGTGAACTGCCAGCCCAGCAACAGGGCCAGGATGACGCCGAGTTCGACCACCAGGTTCGTCGAGGCGATCTCGAAGGCCATCGCCGCGGTGAAGTTCGCGCCCTTGCGGAACAGTGAGCGGGCCAGGGCGACGGCCGCGTACGAGCAGGAGGAGGAGGCCACGCCGAGGGCGGAGGCGACGGCGAGGGTGCGCGGGCGGTCGTCGCCGAGCAACCGCACCACGGTGGATTTGTGGACCACCGCCTGCACGACGGCGGAGAGCAGGAAGCCGAGGATCAGCGCCCAGGTGATCTCCCAGGTCATCGATCCGGCGATGGACAGCGCGTGCAGGATCGCGTGCATGGTGGTCCGCCTTCCTCAGAGCCGTGTCCCCGGTGGGCGCCGGTCACCATATACCCATACGGGGTATTCAGGAACCGTGACGCGCCGACACCCGCCGCTGCGCCGCCCGTACGGCCAGGGCGCCCGCCGCGCCGAGCACGCACAGCACGGTGGCGGCCAGCACGGCGTGGTTGGCGCCGTCGGCAGCGGCCCGGGCGGTGGCGGGGCGGCCGAGCCCCATCAGGGTGACGGTGACCGCGACGCCGAGCGAGGAGCCGAGGTAGCGGGCGGTGTTGTTGGCGCCCGAGCCCATCGCGGCGCACGCGCGAGCCTCCATCGACCCCTGACCGATAGCACCGAGCCCACCCCGGCCGGAACCTCGCAACCGTCTCCCCCATGACAGCGTCTATGCTCGTCGACCGTGCTCGTATGATCACGACGAGCTATGAGCCTCATGGGGGAGGACCAACAGGTGGGCGACAGGCCGGTCGGGTACACCGTCCAGCCGGACGCGTTGGACGGAGTCGCGGGGGCCCTCGGACAGGCCGCGAGCGTGATCAACCAGCTCGCTTCCAAGGCCCGCACCGAGCGCGCCGGACAGGGCCCGATCGATCCGCTCGCAGCACTGGTTCTGGCGAACGAGAAGGGCCCCGGCGGCGCCGTGGACGGCGACTACATCCTGACGCCCGGTCAGCTTGACCGCGCCAAGGAGTTCATGTCCGTGATGAACGGCGCCGACCAAGCCGCTTTCCAGAGCCTCCTGTCCGGCGCCAAGTCGCCGGAGGAGGCCGCCTACCTCTGGAAGGCACTGGCCGCCGGCCACTCGGTGGCCGACGTCCAGCAGTTCGCGGCGATGATCCACCCGCGCGGCGACGACCCGGCCTGGCTGTCCGAGCACCTGGTCCCGGCCCTCAGTACGGAGGCCTTGCAGGGGGAATCCACCACCCACCCGTTCCTACTGAGCTACAAGGGCGCCCAGGTCGTCGACGGCTACGACGTCTACAGCCAGCGCAACGTCGGTGACTGCGTCGCCGCCTCCACGATGCTCGCGAGTCTCAAGCTCGACCCGGTCACGATGCTTCAGGTCACCACCGGCGGCATGCCCGACGTTCCGGGAGCCGACTCGCCCGAGTACTTCAAGCAGCGGCTCCAGCAGCTCTACATCGGTCAGTACCAGCAGGGCCAGCTGGCCGACGGCGGCCAGAAGATCTACCCGGAGAACGGCGGCGGGATCGGCCCAAAGGGCAACACCTTCCTCGCCGACCAGAACCTCGGGAAGGCCACCGGCTCGACCTACGAGTACGTCAACCTCGACACCGATGACGACCGGCGCGCGGCCGTCACCCGCATCGAGAAGGCCCTGGACGAGGGCAATCCGGTGCCGTTCTGCGCCTTTGACGAGGCCAGCAAGGCTGCCGGCAATGACGGCCACTATCACCAGATGGTGATCGTGGCCCGGGACGGCGACCGGCTTCAGGTCTACAACCCGTGGGGCCAGTCGGTGTGGGTGACGGAGGACCAGTTCATCCACAACCACATGAACGACGGGGGCCTCACCAAGGACACGAACATCAACCGGCCCTACGGCATGGAGCTGCCGAAATGACCAACGTCCTCCCGGATGCCGAGCTGATGACCGGCTACGACATCGAGGCCGCCATCACCCGCGGTCTGCTGATCGACGGTGTCCCGCGCCGGGTGCTCTTCGGCGAGGCCGCGATCGCCGCCTCCTACCAGGCCGAGGCCCTGCACATCGGCCCCCACCCGCTGGGCTTCCTGGCCCAGTACGTCCGCGCCGGCGGCTTCACCGCCGCGCTCGACCTGCCCGAGCCGGTGATCGGCCGGGAGCCGGGCGAGCTGGTCCGCGGCTGGCTGCGCGCGGCCGCGGCCGGCGGGGCGGACCTCCAGCGCGAGGTCCTCTTCGCCCGCTGGCTGGCCGAGGTCGCACTGCTCATCACCATGCGTCGCCGAGTCCGGGAAGAGAGCAACTGATGCGCCGAATCGTCTCCAGCGTGGTGGTACTTCTGGCTGCCGGCGTGCTGCTCGCCTCCTACCTCGACGGATGGTGGTCCGACCCGGCCACCACGCCGAGCAGTTCCCCCGCCCCAACCCGGCCGGAGACGGAGGTCGTTCTCCCGTCCGGTTCGGACGCCGGAGACGCCACCTCGCCCTACCCGCCCAGTACGGTGACCCTGGCGGTCGGGCAGAAGCTCGGCGTCAGGACGACTGGGGGCGCGATGCCGAAGTACTGGTACCTCACCTCGGCGGGCGAGGGCGTCGTGCTGCGGAATGGTCCGGATGTCGCCATCACCTCCTGCTCGACGAACCCGCCCGCGCCCGGCTGTGCCCCGGAGATCGACAAGACCTTCATCGCCCTGGCGCCCGGAACCACCACGCTGACCTGGGCGTTCGGCAGCCAACTGGACTGCGCGACCGACGCACCGAACCGTGCGGAGTTGAGGTGCGACATCACCAAGAGCATCCAGGTCACCGTCCGCTGACCGTCTCGGCCAGCCCGCGGTTGAGGGCCGCGTGCACCCCCGGTTCCAGGTGCCGCGCCCAGGCCGGGTTGTGCTCGCCGCGTAGGCGGGCGCAGCAGGCGAGGGCGTGGCCGAACTGGTCGGGGGTGAGGTAGCCGAGGTGGTGGGTGGTGTCGTCGGCGGCCGCGCCGTTGAGCGTCCTGCTGGTCAGGTCTCCCATCGGCAGGACGGAGAAGCCGCGCCGGGCCGTGGCGTAGCTGTGCGCGGCGTTGGCGGTGAAGACGCCCATGCCGAGGAACACGGTCACCAGGTCAGTCAGCTTCTCCTCGTCGGATTCGGGCCACGAGGCTTTGAGGCGTCCTTCGCCCATCAGGCGCAGATGGCCGAGTTCGTGGGCGATGAGCGCCGCGAGTGCCGCCGGCCGGTCGGCGTATCCGACGTCGAGCTCGATGACGTCCCGTCCGTCGATCCGGCGGTAGTAGCCAACCGTGCGGCGCTTGCCGCTCCGCCCTGCGGAGTTCTGATCCTCGGCCTCGAAGAGCCGGACCTCGAGGGCCTCGGTGTCCGCGCCCATCACGGCGCCGACGCGGTCGACGAACTCCCGGATCCGGGCCCGCTGGTCGGGACCGGTCAGGCCGGTCGGCGGGAAGTCCGCGGTCGGCAGGGCGAATTCGCGCCGCACGGCCTGTTCCCCGAACTCGGCCACGCACCAGCGGAGAACCTTCTCCACCCACACCCGCCCCTTGACGCCCTGCGGATCCTCGGCGGACTCCGAGCCGGACACCGAACCGGCCGCCCGCATCCAGGGTTTGACCTCATCGAGGTCGATCGCGCCCGGAATGCGCTTCTCCGGCCGCTTTTCACCTCCAAAGATCCATGACATGCCGGTGCCCCCCGTGCATCACTCGTGCATCCCCTGCGATCCACTGTAGCCACGCGTCCGGCGACCGGCGAGGAGCGGGAGGCGGCGGTTTCGCCGAGGCTGCCGATCGCGGGTGCAAGCTGCGATGGGGCCAGATGTCGCTTTCCAACGGACCGTGACCCGCTCGGCCTCAGCTTTTTCATCGGTATGCGACACGTGCCGCAATTCCACCTGGCTGGACTCATGACGTCACACTTTTGACATATCCGGAATGACAGCCATAGGAGCTCTCATTACGTTCGTCGCAGGTCGGTCGCCTGGCCGGCGTCCGCGAGACAGAGAGAAGTGACATGCTCACGCGTTCATTAACTGTGGCCGCTGCCGGAATAGGCGCGACGATCCTTGCAGCCACCGGCATCACCTACGCCTCGCCCTCCGGATCCACCTCGGTGTTCCAGTCCCACCAGCCGACAGCCCAGCCTGGCCAGCCTGCGGCCCCGCCTGTCCAACAAGCCGCCCCGGCCCCGGCCGCGGTCGCCGGTGGCGGCGGCAGCGCAGTCGGAGAGAAGAACGAGGGCCGCGGGCACGACAACGGCGGGCACGACAACGGCGGAGGCAACAACGGCGGAGGCAACAACGGCGGAGGCAACAACGGCGGGCACGACAACGGCGGAGGCAACAACGGCGGACGCGAGGGTGGCGGACGCGAGGGTGGCGGACGCGAGGGTGGCGGACGCGAGGGTGGCGGACGCGAGGGTGGCGGACGCGAGGGTGGCGGACGCGGCCACCACAAGGAGGGAAGGATCTTCATCAACGAACGTACGTACTCCGCCGGCACCGAGGGCTGCATCACCGCGGCCAGCGGCCTGGGCGCCAGAAGTTTCAACATTCGCAACGAGAGCTGGAGGACTGTCGAGGTCTTCCGCGGCTTCAACTGCGACAACGGCGGTCCGATCGCCATCGTGGGCCCCCACAGCTCCAACAACGGCGTGAGGGCCCGTTCCTTCGACGAGGACGAGTTCGGTGGCGACTGGGATTGCGAAGGCGTCGTGGGCAGCTTCCGGGTGATCGGCCACCACCGCGACTGGTGACAGCCTGCCGGAAGCGGGCTCCATCCGGCTTCGAGGCCGCCGCCCACCTGCATCAGCGCCTCCCCCCGCCTGCTCTCCCGTCGGGACGGCTACCAGTGGGCACCGGAGTCGATCGCGGTCGACCACGTCGCTGCCCGACGAGTGCCGAAACGGGTGGCGAACGTCGAGGTGGAGGCGCCGGCACCGCCCCAGAAGGGGCTGCGCGGCCGGCGGGTGGACGACACCGAGCTGGTGTTCCACGGGGAGTGCCCGGACTGCCGGGGGCGCCGGCCGGAGTGACCGGCCGACGCCCCTGAGGTCGGTCAGCCGTCGGGGTCATTCGAATGTCTCCAAATATTTGGTCGAGCCAAGTATCGTGCTGCCCTCCTGCTGAGGGTGGGGTGACCCGCCCCTCGCGCGGGCGCGGCCCCATCTCCTCCAGGACGGACCGACCCGCCCAGGGCAGGGGCGTGCCGTCGCCCCTGCCCACCCACCCCGCCCGTCAAGCCCAGCAGGCCCAGCAGGCCGCCGGGCTCAGGAGGCCGTCGGGACCAGCGCGGCGAGCGCCCGGCGCTCCGCGACCGCCGCTGCTCGGACAGCCAGTAGTGAGCGTGCAGCACGTCGTAGCGGCGGCGCTCGGCGGCCGCCGCCCGGGCCAGCTCGGCGGTGAACTCGGCCAGGACGTCCGGCAGTTCCTTCTTGGCCAGCGGGCCGGGACCGCCCGCGCGCAGGTGCCGCACCCGCACCCCGGGGTCGGCGAGCACGGCGCCCGCGGCGTCAGGTGGCGCTACTGGTCAGTGGCCGGGCCTCGCGGTCCAGCCCGAGGTTGCGGTGGATCTCCAGGGCGGCGGTGGAGCGGTTCAGGGTGATGAAGTGCAGGCCGGGCGCCCCCTCCCGGAGCAGCCGCTCGGCCAGCCGGGTCGCGTGCTCGACGCCGATCCGGTGCGCCGCCGCGCGGTCGCCGCGGGCCGCCTCCAGCTGCCCGGCCAGGCCCTCCGGGAAGGAGGCGCCGCTCAGCTCGGCGAAGCGGGCGATCTGGCGGACGTCGGTGGCGGGCATGATCTCCGGGATGACCGGAGTGTCGCAGCCCGCCACGGCGAGCCGGTCGCGCAGCCGCAGGTAGTGCTCGATCTCGAAGAACATCTGGGTGACGGCGTAGTCGGCGCCCGCCCGGCACTTCGCGGTGAAGTGCCGGATGTCGTCCTCCCAATCGGTGGAGCGCGGGTGGCGCTCCGGGAAGGCCGCCACGCCGACCGAGAAGGCATCGAACTCCTTGACCAGGTGGACCAGTTCGACCGCGTGGCGCAGGCCCTGCGGGTGCGGCTCCCAGGCGCCGTTCGGGTTGCCCGGCGGGTCGCCGCGCAGCGCGAGCACGTCGCGGATCCCGACGTCCGCGTAGCGCCGCAGGATGGCCTGGAGTTCGGCGGTGGAGTGGCCGACGGCGGTCAGGTGGGCCACCGGGCGCAGGGTGGTCTGCGCGGCGATCCGCTCGGTGGTCCCGATGGTGCGGTCGCGCGAGGAGCCGCCGGCGCCGTAGGTGACCGAGACGAAGGTCGGCGCTACCGCCTCCACCCGCCGGATCGCGGCCCACAGGGCGCGCTCGCCGGCCTCGTCCTTGGCCGGGAAGAACTCGAAGGAGTACGTCCGCTCGCCGGCCGCGAGGATCTCGCGCAGGCCGCGCGGGCCGCTCCGGGTGGTCTGGTCCATGGCTGTCACCTCGTGTGCTGGGGTCGGTCGGCTGTCCAGGACTGCGGCCGGCCCGGTACACGGGCGGCCGCGCCCATCCTGCCCGTCAACCGCAACAGCACTGGCACAACGCCGACTTGAGCTCCGGTAGAGGGCCGCCGGAGGGCACGGCCACCGCCCGGGATCAGGGCGGCGGCCGCGTCCGGCCCAGGCGCGTTCGCCGAGCGTCAGTGGACGGCCGCGGTGAGGAAGCGCTCCTCGACGGCGCCCCGACTGCGGTTTGCCGTGCGGCTTTTGACGGTGGCACTGCGGCGGCCACGGCCATACCCTAGGGGGGTATGGTATCTTCTCAGTGAAGCAGCCACCCGGACCACTCCGGAGGGCGCCGCACGCACCGACCGACAGGAGCACACCATGAGCGAGACCACCGTCACCGTCGAGCCCTCCGCCACCGAGGCCTCCTCCTGCTGCGGCTCGTGCGGCACCGGCGCCGCCAAGGCCCCCGCCACCGCGGCCGCCGAGCGCGCGGTCTTCCAGGTGAAGGGCATGACCTGCGGCCACTGCGTCTCCTCGGTGACCGCCGAGCTGAAGAAAGTCGACGGCGTCACCGAGGTCGCGGTCGACCTCGCCACCGGCCAGGTCACCGTCGACAGCACCAAGCAGCTCGTCGACGGCGACGTCGACGCCGCCGTCGACGAGGCCGGCTACGACCTGGTCGGCCGCCTCAACGGCTGAGGCTGACCGACCGTCGGCCCGGACGGCGCCCCCGCACGTCCGGGGCGACTCCCCTCCCACCGCGCCCCGGTAGAGTGGGAACACTCCTCACCGCACAGGAACCGGAGACGGCCATGGCCAGCTACAGCCCCCACAAGGACGACTTCCTCAAGCGGCTCCGCCGCATCGAGGGCCAGATCCGCGGCCTGCAGCGCATGGTCGAGCAGGACACCTACTGCATCGACGTCCTCACCCAGGTCTCCGCGGCCAGCCGCGCCCTGCAGTCCTTCGCCCTCCAACTCCTGGACGAGCACATCGAATGCTGTGTCCGGGACGCCATCGCCGAGGGCGGCCAGGAGGCCAACAGCAAGATCCGCGAGGCCAACCAGGCCATCGCCCGCCTGGTCCGGTCCTGAATACCAGCACGAACGACGGAAGGCCCTCCGGTGGCAGGTGCCGCCGGGGGGCCTTCCGCAGTACGGGGCAGGGGTATCGGTATCAGACCTTCTCAAGCGGCCGGTGCGGCCCGCCCGGCAGCTCCACGACGATCGCGTCACCGGGCCGGACCGGCCCGCCCGCCCGGACGACGCCCATGATCCCGGCGCGGCGCACGATCGTCCCGTCCTCCGCCCGCCCGACGACCTGCTTCAGCAGCCCCGTCCGGTAGTCGTCGATCTGCGCGCACGGGTTGCGCAGGCCGGTGATCTCCACCTCCGCCTCCGGACCGATCCGCAGCACCGCGCCGACCGGCAGGCCGAGCAGGTCCAGGCCCTCCGTGGTGATGTTCTCGCCGAGCGCGCCCGGCGCCACGTCGAAGCCGGACTCGCCGAGCTCCGCGAGCAGTTCGCGGTGGATCAGGTGGACCTGGCGCAGGTTGGGCACGGTCGGGTCCTTCGCGACGCGCGAGCGGTGCTTGACCGTCACCCCGGCGTGCACGTCGCCCTCCACGCCGAGTCCGGCGAGCAGCGTGACGCCCTCCCGATTCGGCTCGGAAAACGAGTACTCGGCGTTGCTGCCGACTGCCACCACGGTGCCGCCCACGCGCTTCGGGCCATCCTCGCAAAGGTATGTTCGGTCGGCCTCGAAGCCTACGGCCTGGTAGGCGCCCCGAGCAGGGGCAGCACCACCTCGTCCAGGATCTCCGTCACCACCTGGTCGGAGGGCACGTCCCCCTCGATCAGGAAGGTGTCGCGCAGCAGGTCCAGCGGCAGGGCCACGACGCGCGGGGTGAGCCGCGCCGGGTCGATCTCGCCCCGTTCGGCGGCCCGGTGCATCATCGCGGCCAGGGTGTCCACCGGCCCCTGTGCGGTGAGCCCGACACGGAAGACGGTGCGCAGTTCGGGGTCGCGCATGATGTCGACCAGCAGCCCGTGCACCGCGTCCATCGGCAGGTCGTCGAAGCGGTGCAGCAGGCTGCGCAGGAACTGCAGCAGGTCGGTGCGCAGGTCGCCGGTATCCGGCGGCTCCTGGTAGTCGGGGGCGTTGCGGCCGAGGGCGGCGATCACGAGTTGGACGCGGTTCGGCCAGCGCCGGTAGAGCACCGGCTTGCTGGTGCGGGCGCGGGCGGCGACGCCGTCCATGGTGAGCCGGTCGTAGCCGTGCTCGGCGAGTTCGGCCCAGACGGCGTCGAGGATCGCCCGTTCCAGCTCGTCGCCGCGCCGCCGCGAGCCGGCCGCAGCCGCCCTGTCACTCACCACTGGATCCCGCACCCGTCCTTGGAGATACGTTGCGTTTCTTATCAAGGACAGTCTACAGTCGAAGGCAAGAAACGCGCCGTATCTTACGGCCGAGGACAGGGGGGTTCGCCATGCGTGCCGCACTCACGAACGACACCGCACCCGAAACCGACGTCCTGGTGGTCGGCGCCGGCCCGGTGGGTCTCGCGCTCGCCATCGGACTGGCCCGCGCCGGGGTCGACTGCCGGATCATCGAGCGGGACACGGAGTTCCGCACCGCCGGCGTCCGCGGCAAGGGCGTCAACCCGCGCACCCTGGAGGTCTTCGACGACCTCGGGGTGGTCGAGCGGATCCTCGACCGGGGCGTGCTCAACCTCAAGCTCCGCGTCTACGAGGGCGACCGGCTGCTCCAGGAGGTCGACCCCGGGGCCGGCAACCCCGCCACCCCCGACCGCCCGTACGCGGGCATGCTGCTGCTCGCCCAGCACCAGACCGAGGCCGTACTGCGCGAGCGGCTCGCCGAGTACGGCGTCACGGTCGAGACCGGCACCGAGCTGACCGGCTACACCCAGGACGGCGACGGCGTGCTCGCCACCGTTCGACAGGACGGCCGGAGCACCCGGCTGCGCGCCCGCTACCTGGTCGGCTGCGACGGCGGCCGCAGCGCCGTCCGCAAGCTGGCCGGCATCCCCTTCCTCGGCGAGACCTGGGACGAGGAGCGTTTCATCATGGCCTCGATGGACGTCGACGGCCTCGACACCGACCACATGCACCTCTGGAACCACCCGAAGTTCGGGGCCGGCGCCATGACGCTGGTCCCGATGCGGCAGGACGCCACGTGGGCCGTGCACGCCGCCGTCGAACCGGACGAGCACGGCGAGCTGCCCGCCCCCACCCTGGACACCTTCCGCCGGCTCTTCGCCGAGCGGGCCGGCCTGCCCGGGGTCCGGATGCACGAGCCGATCTGGTCGACCGTCTGGCGCCCCACCGTGCGGGTGGTCGAGCGCTACCGCGACGGCCGGGTCCTGCTCGCCGGGGACGCCGCGCACTGCCAGTCCGCGGCGGGCGGCCAGGGCATGAACAACGGCATCCAGGACGCCCACAACCTCGGCTGGAAGCTGGCCGCCGTCCTGCGCGGTGCGCCCGAGGCGCTGCTCGACAGCTACCAGGACGAGCGGCTGCCGGTCGCCGAGGCGAGCCTCGCCGCCACCTCCGCCCACCACAGGACGGCGTTCCGCGGCGACGGCGCCTCCGCGCTGACCGACCAGTTCCGCACCCTGGCCGCGCAGGGCGCCGACCTCACCGGGCTCTCCCTCCACTACCGCGGCGGGCCGCTCGGCCGCGACCTCGACGAGGCCACCGGCGTCCGGGCCGGCGACCGCGCCCCGGACGCGCCCTGCACGACCGCCGACGGCACGCCGACCCGGCTGTTCGACCTGTTCCGCGGACCGCACTTCACCCTGCTGACCTTCGGCGACCACCCGGGGCTGGCCGAACTGCCCGCCACCGCCGGGCTGCGCCGGGCCGCCGTGCTCGACCCGGACGGGCACGCCGCCCGCGCGTACGGGCTGCGCGGGAACGCCGTGGTACTGGTCCGCCCCGACGGCCACGTCTCGCTCACCGGGGCGACGGCGGACGCGGGTACGATCCTCGACCACCTGCGGACCTTCGCCCTCTGACCGTCCGGCCGCTCAGGCCCGAACCGCCCGCTCGTCGGCGTCGGCGAGCCAGAAGTACACCGGCGAGAGCCCGAGTTCGATCACCATCAGCACCACCTGGAACCCGTGCGGCCACCCGTCCACGACGATCGCCAGCACCCGCCCGAGGCCGCCCAGCAGGAACACCGCCGTCAGCCACCGGACCACCCGGGCGGGCACCGGCGCCTGCCGGGCGGCCCAGATCCAGGCCGCGCCGTACCCGGCGAAGATCGCACCCATGAAGCGGCCGAAGCTGTCGATCGTCGGGCCGGGGTCCGCGATCCCGGGGATCGCGGCGTTCCCGCCCAGTACGTGGAAGAACCCGATCGCCGCACACGCGACCCCCATGATCCACGCGAGCACCCGCAGTGTCCTCGCCATGAGCCCATCACCCACTACCGGTCCGCCTGACTTGTCGTCAGGCACTAGTTGACACACGTCTACCAAGCTAGCCCCGACTGGTGGACACGTGTCAAGTAACCTGTCCGGCATGCCAGTCCAGGAACGCCGCAAGCGCCTCCCCCCCACCGAGCGCCGCGCCCAGCTGCTCGCCGTCGGCGCCCGGGCCTTCGCCGCCCGGCCCTACGAGGACGTGCTGATGGAGGAGGTCGCCGAGCAGGCCGGGGTGTCCCGCGCCCTGCTCTACAAGCACTTCGCCAGCAAGCACGAGCTGTTCGCGGAGGTCTACCGGCAGGCCGCCGGGGACCTGCTGGTGAAGAGCCGCTTCGACCCGGCGGACACCCTGGTCGAGCAGCTGGTCGAGGGCATGGACGCCCATCTCGACTACTTCATCGCCAACCGGCACGCCGTGCTGACCGCCAACCGCGTCCTCGCCGGGGACCCGGTGATCCAGACCATCATCACCGAGGAGCTGGACACCCTGCGCGGGCGTTTGCTCGCGGTGCTGCCGCTCGCGGACGAGAGCGCGCGCCGGGCCGTGTCCCAAGTCCTGCGCGGCTGGCTGGTGTTCGTACGGGTGCTGGTCGTGGACTGGCTGACGGAGCAGAGCTGCACCCGCACCGAGCTGCGCGACGCCTGCATAGGCGCGGTGCTGGGTGCGCTGCGGCCGCTGCTGCCGGCCGATCCGGCGCCCGAATGGGAGCGGTGAGAGCCCGAACGGGGTTCGGGCGCGTACCATCGGCCATCACGGGAAAATTGCCTGAAGGGCTCAATTCCCGCAGAAAATATGACAGTTGGATGCCAGCACCCCGCAGGCTCGCCCGCCCCCGAAGGGATCCATGTCCACCGCCGCCCCCGACACCGACACCCCGCTCCCGCCACTCCACCGGCTGCCCTTCGCCCCCGCCCGGCCGCCGCACCCGACCACCCTCCCGGACGGGACCCCCGCATGGCTCGTCACCCGCTACCACGACGTCCGGCAGGCCCTCGGCGACCCCCGTGTCACCCGGGCCGATCTGCACGAGGTCGGCGCCGCCGGTGCCCTCGCCGACGTGGCCGGCAACCCGGCCTCGCTGTTCAACCAGGACGGCCCCGCCCACCGCCGGCTGCGCGCCACCATCCAGAAGGCCTTCACCCCGCGCGCCATCGACACCTGGCGGCCCCTCATCGCCGACGCCGTCCAGCGGGCCGTGGACGCCCTGGTCACCGCCGGCCCCCCGACCGATCTGGTCACCGGGTTCACCAGGCCGGTACCGTTCACCGTCACCGCGCGGCTGATGGGGCTCGACGACACCGGGCCCGACCGCGTCGACGAGGAACGACTGCACCGCTGGGGCCTCGCCGTCCTCGCCCAGGGCAGCGACCGGGCCGGGGAGCACAGCGACGCCATCGCCGAATTCAGCGGCTACACCGCCGACTTGATGAACCGCCGACGCCGCGATCCCGGCGATGACCTGGTCAGCCGGATCGTGCTCGCCGCCGATCAGGACGGCAGCGTCCCGGAGGAGTCGCTGGTCCACCTCGTCTGCGGGCTCGCCGCCAGCGGCAACGAGAGCGTCGTCGGCATCCTCGGCAACTCCCTGGCGTACCTGCTCGGCGAACGCCCCGGTCACTGGGCCGTTCTCGCCGACCCCGACACCACCGAGCTCGCCGTCGAACGCCTGCTGCACTTCATCCCCCTCGGCGACAGCGAGACCACCGTCCGTCGCGCCGCCGAACCGGTCGAACTCGGCGGCGTCACCATCCCGGCCGGCGCCGTCCTCGCCGTCAGCATCGGCAGCGCCAACCGCGACCCCGCCGCCTACCCCGACGGTCTCGACGCCGACCTCGACCTCCCGCTCGCCACCCCCACCCTCGCCTTCAGCGCCGGTCCGCACTACTGCATCGGCGCCTGGCGGGTCCGCCTGGAGATGCGCGAATCCCTCCGTCGCCTGGCCACCGCCCTCCCCTCCCTGCGCCTCACCACCCCGGTCGACCGGCTCCCCTGGCAACTCGGCACCACCACCCGCAGCCCGGCCGCCCTCCCCGTCACCTGGTGACCCGCCGGCGCGGCCTCAGCCGTCCAACAGGGCGCGCTCCCAGTGCAGTTGCCGCTGCTCGATCCAGTCGGCGTCGCCGCGCCAGATCTCACCGTGACCCTCCGCCCACAGCCGCGCCCAGGGCTGGACACCCCGTCCGGACTGCGCGCGCAGGAAGTCGTGCATGGAGCGGGCGCGACGCCCCAACAGCGGGACCAGGCGGCGCCGTTCGTCCTCGTCCAGCCCGTAGGCGTCGGCGAAGACCCGCACCCGCTGCCCGGCGTCGGCGCGCTGCCAGGCCGGATCCGCCGACAGCGGGACGAAGCCGTGCAGGGCGTAGGCGACGTCCCACAGCCTGGAGCCGGGGGCGGCGGCGTCCCAGTCGATGAAGGCGAAGCCGCCCCCGCCGTCGGCCACCAGGTTCCACGGGGCCAGGTCGTGGTGGGCGATGATCTCGTGCTCGTCCGCCGGGATCAGCACCTGCCAGCGGGCGTCCGGCGGTGGCGCGAAGTCCCGTACGGCGTCGTGGAACTCCCGGATCAACCGGGCGACGCGGGCCAGCCGCTCCATCGGCTCCACCAGCGCGAAGCGGTCCGGCCAGACCACCTCGCCCGGTACGTAGTCGAGCACCTCCCGCCCCCGGTCGTCCAGACCGAGCGGCCGGGGAGCGCCCCGGAACCCCACCGCGTGCAGATGCGCGAGCAGCGCGTGCACGGCGGGCGTCCACGGCCCGGCCGGGCGGCGCACGGTGTCCCCGACCCGGACGACACCGGCACTGACGTTCCCGCCGCTCAGCGGCTGCTCCTCCTCATGATCCATCGGGCCAGTCTGCCAGGCGGGCCTGCCACCGGTCACCGGAACCACCCGGCCGCCGGGCGCGTCCCGCTACCCCCACAGGCCCTCGCCCAGCACCCCGCCCTCCGGCGCCCCCGGCAGCACGTAGGCCACCGCCGAGGCCGTGTGCACCAGGAAGGGGTTGAGCGCGTCCTTCGCCGCCAGCCGCTCCTGCACCTTGCTGAACTGGGCCGGGTCGCGGACGAAGGCGCAGAACAGCAGGCCCCGGTCGTCCGGGGCGTCGTCGTAGCTGTAGCCGCGCCGGAGCATCCGGGCGCCGGCGTCGAGCCGGGGGCTGCTGAGCCGGACGTGGGCGGTGTTGGGGATGACGTAGGAGCCGTCGGGGTTCTTGGCGTAGATGTCGGGGTCGTCGTGTTCGGCCGTGCCGGTGAGCGGGGTGCCGTCGGTGAGGCGGCGGCCCATCGCGAGGTTGCGGCGGTCCTCGGGGAGGGCGGCGAAGGCGGCGGTGTCCATCCGGATGCGGCGGTAGACCAGCACCGTGCCGTGCTCGTACGGGCCGGGCGGGCCCCAGACCCACTGGCGGGCGGCCGTCTCGTCCGGGTTGGCGGTGCCGTCCTTGAAGCCGAAGAGGTTGCGCGGCGTGGTGCCCGGGGCGGTTCGGGCCAGGAAGCCGGACTGGGTCCAGCGGACGCCCGCCCCCGCCGACTTGCCCACCGCGCCGACGAGTTCGGCGAGGACCGTGAGCGGCCAGCGGTCGGCGGCGCACAGCTGCACCACCAGGTCCCCGCCGCCGCGCGCCGGGTCGAGCCGGTCACCGGGGAAGGCCGGGACGTCCGCCAGCGCGGGCGGCACGTTCAGGGCCAGCCGCGCGGCCAGCCCCGGGCCGACCCCCACCAGGCTGGTGAGCTGCGCCGGCTCCGCGCCCCGCAGGCGCGGGTCCGTCGAGGTGCCGCCGGCCGCCTCGGCGAGCACCCGGGTCAACTCGCCCAGCAGGGAGCGCAGTACGGCGCGCCCGTCCGAGGTGGCGGCGGGCACCAGGTCGAGGGCCAGCAACACCGTGGCCGGCTGCTGGGGGGCCGTCACCCCGGCCTGCCGCTCGCCGTGGAAGGGGACGGCGACGGGTGCGGAGGGGGGCGGGGGCGAGCCGGCGGGCCGCCCGCGCCCCAGCGCGACGACCCCGGCACCGACCCCGGCGGCCAGCACCGCACCGCCGCCCGCGATCAGCGCCCTTCGGTCGACACCGCTTCCGACGGCTCCCGGTTCTTTCCGCGCCTTTCCGGTTTCGGCATGCATGACCGACATTGGAGACGATAGAACACCCCTTATGCAACTTTTGACTATCCGTCAACTCGACTCCGATTCCGAACCGGTACGTGGACGGAGCTCACGCAGGGGCCTGTCGGCACTGTTCACCGCCGCCGCCCTCGCCCTCTCCGGCTGCTCCTCCGCCGCCGACTCCTCCACCGACGCCCGCCACCCGGCCGGCACCGTCGTGCGGGTCCCGCAGGACTTCCCGACCATCCAGAAGGCCGTGGACGTCGCCCGCGAGGGCGACACCGTGCTGGTCTCCCCGGGCACGTACCAGGAGGGCGTCCGGATCACCAAGCCCCGCATCGTGCTGCGCGGCACCGACCGCAACACCGTGGTCCTGGACGGCGGCGTACGGCTGGTCAACGGCGTCACCGTGACCGGCCCCGGCTCGGTGGTCGAGAACCTCACCGTGCACGGCTTCCTCGCCAACGGCGTGCTGTTCACCGGCGTCACCGACGAGAAGCTGCAGCAGCGCGGCGCCGGCGGCTCCGCCTACAACCCCCTGGACACCACCCGCTTCCCCGCCGTCCAGGGCTTCCGCGCCACCCGCGTGACCGCCTACAACAACGGCCTGTACGGCATCTACGCCTTCGACGCCCGAGCGGGGGTCATCGAGGACTCCTACGCCTCCGGCGGGGCCGACTCCGGCATCTACGTCGGCCAGTGCAAGCCCTGCGACACCCTGGTGCGCGGCAACACCGCCGAGCGCAACGCGGTGGGCATCGAGCTCACCAACTCCTCGGACGGGCTGTACATCCTCGGCAACCGCGTGGTCGGCAACCGGGTCGGCGTCACCGTCAACTCCAACGACCTGGAGGCCCTCGCCCCCCAGCACGGCGCCGTGATCGCCGGGAACGCCGTCGCCGACAACAACGCCCACGACACCCCCGAACAGGCCGACGGCGGCTTCGGCATCGGCATCGGGATCGGCGGCGGCACGGCGAACCGGGTCGAGCGCAACCTGGTCGCGGGCAACCTCGCGGCCGGCGTCATCATCACCGACCCGCCCGGCCACCCGGCCAGCGGCAACCAGGTCCAGCGCAACCGCACCGAGGGCAACGGCGTCGACCTCGTCCTCGCCTCGGCCGACCCCGGCAACTGCTTCACCGGCAACCAGCCCGCCGTCCAGAGCCCGCTGGACCTCGAAACCCAGGCCGCCTGCGGCACCCAGGGGCGCGGCCCGCTGGCCGCCGGCCGTGCCGCCACGGTCCAGGCGCCGCCCGGCCTCGCCTTCAACCAGGTCCCTCCCCCGTCCGTGCAGCCGTCCCTGCCCGACCCGAACACCCCCGCCCGCCCGGCCGTCGGCCTGCCGGGAGCCGTCGACCCGGACTCCTACCCGCTCCCGACGAGTTCCGACGCGCTACCGAAGCCGTGACCCGGGGCCCGTGCTCCCCGGCCGGCGGGCGGGCCCACAACGCACCGAGCGCCGCGCGCCCGCCCGTCGGCCGCCACCGCCCGGGGCATCCCGCCCGGCGGCCCGGCCGTGGGGCATGATCGGTGCCGACCGACCGCCGCCGAGGACCCGACCGAGGAGCCCGGATGAACCGCCCCGCGCGCACCGCCGCCCTGGCAGCGCTGGCCCTGCTCGCCACCGCCGGCTGCTCGGCCACCCCCGCCCGCGCCCACCCGGCCACCGCGTCCGTGGCCCCCGCCGCCCCCGCCCCGAGCGGCGCCGCCGCCTGGACCGGCCGGTTCCGCGACTACGGCACCCCGCAGTGGAAGCACGCCTGGGGCGCCGTCGACCAGGGCTCCTGGGGCGGCGCCGACTTCGCCGCCGTCGACGACGCCACTGCCCCCGGCGGCGGCCCCGCGCTCCAGGTGACGTACGGTGCCGGCTCCTCCGCCAACACCTGCACCGACTGCCCCAACCCCGGCGGCGGCCAGTTCTACACCGACCTGAACGGCCTCGGCCTGTCCACCCTCGCCCAGGGCCCCACCCTGGACCTCAAGTACGCCGTCAAGTTCCCCACCGGCCGCGACTGGGGCAAGGCCGGCAAGCTGCCCGGCCTGTACGGCGGCCGGATCGGCGAGGAGTCCGGCGGCAACCACGGCTCCGGCTGGTCCACGCGCTACATGTGGCGCGCCGCCAAGGGCAGCCCCGACAACGGCGAGGTCTACCTCTACACCCCCAGCGATTCCGGCCCCACCGGCTACGGCGTGGACGAGGGCCTTGGCGACTGGCACTTCCAGGCCGACGGCCGCTGGCACACCGTCGAACAGCTGGTGAACCGCGCCACCGGCGACATCACCGTCTGGTACGACGGCCGCCAGGTGCACGCCGCCACCGGTACGGCCTCCGGAATCGGCTCGCTCCCCTTCGGCGGGGTGCTGTTCTCCACCTTCTACGGCGGCCACGACACCAGTTGGGGCCCGGGGAGCACCCAGCACGCGTACTTCGCCGAGTTCTCGCTCTCCGCCGGCGCCCAGCACTGATGGGCGGCTGGGCCGGGGAACTGGTGCTGGGCCTGGTCGTCCTGGTCGGCGCCGCCGTCCAACGGCTGGCGGGCATCGGTTTCGCCCTGGTCGCGGCGCCCGTCCTGGTGCTGATGCTCGGCCCGAACGGCGGGGTGACGCTGGCCAACTTCGCCGCCGGGACGATCAGCGCCGTCGGGCTGGCCGGGAGTTGGCGGCAGGTCCAGCCGACGGCGATGCTGCCGCTGCTGGTCGCCGCCGTCTGCACCGTCCCGGCCGGGGCCTGGGTGGCGGCGGAGGTGCCGACGCCTGAGCTGCTGATCGGCATCGGACTGCTGGTCAGCGCGGCCTCGCTGCTGGTGATCCGGGGCGTGCGGGCCGCCGCGCTGCGCGGGGTCGGCGGGGCCCTGGTCGCGGGCGCCACCAGCGGGTTTATGAACTCGGCCGCCGGGGTGGGCGGCCCGGCGATGTCCCTGTACGCCGTCAACTCGGGTTGGACGGCACGGGAGTTCGTGCCCAACGCCCAGTTGTACGGTGTGGTCGTGAACGCCTTCTCGCTGGCGACCAAGGGCCCGCCCGCGCTGAGCGCGCCGGCCTGGGGGCTGGTGGCCGTCGCGCTCGCGGGCGGCGCGGTGGTCGGCCGGCTGCTGGCCGCACGGGTGCCCGAACACCGGGCCCGGGTCGTGGTGCTGGGGCTGGCCCTGGCCGGTGGGCTGACCACCCTTGTCAAGGGCGTTTCCGGACTCTGACGGCCCGGCTGGGAATGCTCCGTGAAGGGGCGGCCAAATCTGTAGCGGTCATGCCATACTGCGTCGGTGACCTCAGCCAGCCTAGCGGCACCCCCTCAGCGCAGCAGGCCCCAACTGGGCCGGAAATTCGCCATGCTGTGGTCGGCCTCGTCGATCTCAGCGGTGGGCGACGGCATGCGGGACTCCTCGCTGCCCCTGCTCGCGCTGACGGTCTCGGACTCGCCGAAGGCCGTCTCCCTGGTCGCGGTCTCCGGTTCGCTGCCCTGGCTGCTGATGGCCCTGTTCGGCGGCGTCATCGCCGACCGCTTCGACCGCCGCCGGCTGATGTGGACGATCGACATCGGACGCGCCGTCATCGTGCTCGGCTTCGCGACCTGGGTCTTCGCCGCCACCCCGCCGCTGGCCGCGCTCGCCGTGCTGGCCTTCACCCTCGGCTGCGGGGAGACGGTCTTCGTCAACGCCGCCACCTCGGCCATCCCGGACGTGGTCCGGCCCGACCAGCTCGACGCCGCCAACGGCCGGCTGCAGGGCGGTCTGCTGGTCGGCCGAATGGCCGGCCCGCTGGTGGGCACCACCCTCTTCGCCCTGGCCGCCGGGTACCCCTTCACGGTGGACGGCCTGTCCTTCGCGGTCGCCGCCGGCCTCGTCTTCCTCACCGGCCGCTCCACCGCCCCCCGGACGCAGACCGGCCGCCCGATGGTCGCCGACATCCGCGAGGGCGTCCGCTGGCTCTACCAGCACAAGCAGCTGCGCCTGGTCGCCACCCTCTCCGCGCTGGCCGGCGGCGCCTCCGCGCTCGGCATCACCATGCTGGCGCTGCTGGTCACCCGCACCCTGTCCGCCCCGACCTGGGCCTACGGCGCCGTCCTCGCCTCCGGCGTGATCGGCGGCACGGCCGCCAGCACCCTGGCCGGCCGGCTCAGCCAGCGGATGGGCCGCCGGGCCCGGATCGCCCTCTCGTTCGTGCTGATGGGCTCCGCGCTGCTGCTGATGGGCCTGAGCCCCTCGGTGATCCTGGTCGCGGCGCTGTTCGCGGTCGGCAACTTCGGCGTGGTGACCTGGAACGTCCAGGCGATCTCGCTGCGCCAGCAGATCGTGCCGAAGGAACTGCTCGGCCGGGTCAACAGCTGCTACCTGATGCTCACCCGGATCGGCATGCTGATCGGCGCGGGCCTCAGCGGCTGGATCGGCTCCGCCGTCAACGTCCGCACCCCGCTGGTGATCAGCGGCGCCCTGATCCTCGCCGCGTTGTTCGCCCTCCCGCGGATGGGCAACCTGGAGCCCGCCCCGGCTCCGGCCCCCGCCGGCGCCGAGGAGCGGCCCGTCGAGGACGCCCGATCGGCCGAGCAGACGGCGGACTGACGGACGAGCCGCCTCCCCCGCCGAGGGGAGGCGGCTCCTTCTCCCAGGCGAGGCGCACCGACCGGCCCGGCTGCGACGGTGGAGGCACAGCCCCCGCCGAACCGGAGAACCGAGCGTGACCGCCGTCGCCCAACCGCCGCCCACCAGCGGCCGCCTGCGGGCCGCCTGGGCCGCCGCCCACACGCCCGTCCCCGGCGTCCCCCGCTGGGCCCGGCTCGCCGCCCAGGCGGTGCCCTTCACCGTCCTGCCGTCCAGCGCCTGGCGGATCGCCACCTGCACCTTCCACGCCCCGCTCGACGGCGGCGCCGTCCAGGACTCCGGCAACCTGCCCTGGTGGCTGCCGCTGGAGCTGTACGTCGTCCTGCTGTCGGCCGTCTCGGAACTGCTGGCCTTCGCCGCCCTGGGCCTGATCGCCCGCTGGGGCGAGGTCTTCCCCCGCTGGCTCCCCGTCCTGCGCGGCCGCCGCGTCCCGGTCGCGGCGGCGGTCGTCCCGGCCGCCCTGGGCGCCACCGCCCTCGTCGTCATCACGACCCTGTTCACGGCCATGGTCTCCACCGGCCGCACCATCCAGGGCCGTCCGCTGCGCGGCGGCATCCCGGTGTTCACCGGCGACTGGCACACCGTCGTCCTGGCCGCCTGCTACGCCCCGCTGCTGCTCTGGGGCCCGCTGCTGGCGGCCGTCACCGCGGCCTACTGGCGGCGCAGGCGTCCGACGTCGGGTAGGCAGTCGGGTACGCACGCGTGCACGCGGCCAGGGCCTACGATGGCCGGATGAGCACCGGCGCGGATCTGGCAGATGCACACCGTTCGCAGCAGCGGGCGGAGGCGCGGCTGGACGTCGCCGCGTCCGTCCTCGCCCTGCTGGCCGACCGGACCAGGCTCGCGCTGCTGGAGCGGCTCGGGCGGGGCGAGGCGGACGTGACCACGCTGACCGAGGCGACCGGGGCCGCGCGGCCGTCGGTGAGCCAGCACCTGGCGAAGCTGCGGCTGGCCGGACTGGTCGCCACCCGCAAGGACGGCCGGCGGGTCGTCTACTCGCTGCGCCACGGGCACCTGCGGCGGCTGGTGGACGAGGCGCTGAACGTCGCCGACCACCAGATCGGACACCTGCCTCCGCACGACTGAGCCCGGGCGGCTCCCCGGCCGTGGAGCTCTGCGACCAATAGGTGCACACGTATGCACGTATTAACTATGATGGACCCGTCACCCCACACCGCCGCCGCCCCGGGACGGGACCCATGCTGAGCGTGCTGCGCAACCGCACCTACCGCCACCTGTTCACCGCCCAGGTCGTCGCCCTGGTCGGCACCGGCCTGGCCACCGTGGCGCTGTCGCTGCTGGCGTACTCGATCGCCGGGAGCGACGCGTCGGCGGTGCTCGGCACCGCGCTGGGGATCAAGATGGTCGCGTACGTGACCGTCGCGCCGATCGCCGGAGCACTCGCCGGGCGGATACCCCGGCGGGCCCTGATGGTCGCGATGGACCTCACCCGGGCCGGGGTCGCGCTCACCCTGCCGTTCGTCGACCGGGTGTGGCAGGTCTACGTCCTGATCTTCCTGCTCCAGGCCGCCTCCGCCGCCTTCACCCCGACCTTCCAGGCCACCATCCCGGACGTGCTGCCCGCCGAACGCGACTACACCCGGGCGCTCTCGCTGTCCCGGCTCGCCTACGACCTGGAGTCGCTGTTCAGCCCGGCCCTCGCCGCACTGCTGCTCTCGGTGGTCTCGTACAACTGGCTGTTCACCGGGACGACGGCCGGCTTCCTCGCCTCCGCCGCCCTGGTCGTCTCGGCCGCCCTGCCCAAGCCCAGGCCGGTCGAACGCCCCGGCGGGATCTACCGCAAGGCCGCCTTCGGCTCCCGGCTGTTCTGGGCCACCCCCCGGCTGCGGGCCCTGCTGGCGCTGGACCTCGCGGTCGCGGCGGCGGGCGCGATCGTCTTCGTCAACACCGTCAACGTGGTCCGCGACCACTTCCACCGCCCGGCCGGGGCCGTCTCCCTCGCCCTCGGCGCGTACGGCGTCGGCTCGATGCTCACGGCGCTGCTGCTGCCCCGGCTGCTGGCGCGGGTCAGCGACCGGTCCGTGATGCTGCCCGCCGCCTTCGCCCTGCCCTGCGTACTCCTCGCCGTCACCGCCATCACCGCCGCCCCGGCCGGGACGGGCAGCTGGCTCGCCCTGCTCGCCGCCTGGGCCCTGGTCGGCGCCGGCAGCTCCGCCGTCCTGACGCCCGGCGGCCGGGTCATCCGCCGCTCGGCCGCCGACCCCGACCTGCCCGCCGCCTTCGCCGCCCAGTTCTCGCTCTCCCACGGCTGCTGGCTGCTCACCTACCCGCTGGCCGGCTGGCTCGCGGCGGGCGTCGGACTTCCCGCCACCGCCGTGGTCCTGGGCGCGGTCGCCCTGGCCTCCGCCGTCGTCGCCACCACCCTGTGGCCCACCCGCGACCCGGACGCCCTCAGCCACCTCCACACCGACCTCCCCGCGGGCCACCCCCACCTCTCCGACGCCCACCCCACTGCCACCGGCGCCTGGCAGCACGGCCACCACTACGTCATCGACCAGCACCACCCCACCTGGCCTCGCCGGCACCACCCCGCCCTCGGCTGACCGCGCCCGGTCGGACCCCGACCAGCCCACGACGCCTGGGCCATGCAGCCGGCCAGGCCCTACCTGTGGATCTGCCCGTACACCCCCGTTCCGGCCGGCTACCGCACCACCACCTACAACAGCTCCTACTGCGGCGGCCTGGGAGCCCGGCTCCTGGCGCGCAACTGATCCCTCGTGGCGCGGCGAGGATCCCCGCCTGGGCGGTTGAGCAGCCGTGTCCGCCGGGCCGGTGATCCTGGTGATCAGCGGTGCGAGGTGGGACCGCGTCGAGCGTTGATGCCGGCCGATGCGCTCAACGACCTCTCCCGGCAACCGGGTTCAGCACTCACATGGCAGCGGGAGCGGGACGTCGGCCCCGCCGACTTCCCGCTCCGCGCGCTCACAGTGCGGTGAGGACGTCCTGGTGCACCCCGTCAAGGACGAAGCCGTTGTCCAACCGGACTCGGACCGTCACGCGGTTCCCCCGCTCCCGATGCGCGACCCACTCCGGTTCCAGCGCGGCGATCTCCGCCTCCAGCCGCTCCCGGCTCGCCACCGGCATGGTGTGCCCGTAGTCCTCGAACAGCGCTTTGAGCCGCTGGTACTCGCGGACCTCCTCGCTCTCCGGGAGTTCCCCGTCCACCCGCTCAACAGTGCCCTCGCTCTCCGCTCCCAGCGAGAGGAACCCGACGACGGCCCTGGCCTCCCCGGCGACGGCCTCACCGATCCCGAGGTCCTCCGTCAACCTGACGCGTCGTCCTTCCTCCAGGGTCATCCGTCCTCCGCCTCTCCTTCGATCGGTGCCGCAGGCGCAGCCGGCCGGCGGCCCGGCCATTATCCCGGTGCCGCGCCTGCGGACCTCCTTCGACCTGGGCGTTGAGCGGGCGTTTACGGCACCCGGGGAGGATGAGCCGTCCCTGCGATCGTGGGAGGTAAGGCGATGCCCGGTTGGGGCGGAGGCAAGGCAATGCCCGATGTGACAGGAGGCGAGGCGGTGCCCGAGGTGACCGGCGGAAGCGCCGACCCCGGTGTGGCGACCCCCACCGAGACCACTACGGCCGAGGCTCCGGCCGCTGATCCTTCAGCGGACGCCCTCCCACAGGAAGACACGGACGAAAGCGCGCCGACCGGCTGAGGCGTCGCTGCTCCGCGGGGGGGGGGGCCCCAAACACCGCAAGGGGGTGGGAGGGTTCTGGTGAGGGGGGTGCCCCCCCCACAAGAACCCCCGTTGTGGGTCGAGGTTTC
>NZ_JBHTTU010000033.1:41406-48646 GCF_042794375.1 Kitasatospora sp. NPDC056531
TCTTGCAGGGGACGCCTTCAAAAAGAAGGACATAGACGAAAGCGCGCCGCCCGGTTGAAGCTTCGTCATTCCGCGGCGGCCGGGCCCCCGGCCTCCCCAGGGTCATGGCAGGCTCCGGGTCAGAGCGGCCCCCCGCCGACCGGCACCCCGTGCGTGGCCAGCGCTGCCACCAGCCGCTCCGGGTCGTCCGGGGTGATCACCGGCTTGACCCGCCGCCCGAGGTCGAGGACGAAGCCGACGCTCTTGTGCGTCCGCCCCGGGTCGAGGTTGAAGTAGTGCACGAAGTCACCGGAGCCCCAGATCCGCCACCGCCCGCTGAGCCCCGTCAGCGGCACCCGCCGCAGCCCGCGGATCCGCCCGTACGGGATGCGCTTGGCGGAGGCGAGCGGGAAGTAGTAGCGCCGGATGACGAGTTCCCGCTCGGTGCACGCCACCAGACCGTCGTCGTACATGTCGCCCAGGTTAGCCCCGGGCCCTCACCCACACCGTTTCGCGCAGCAGCCGCAGGCCGTTGAGGCCGACGATCACGGTCGAGCCCTCGTGGCCGAGCACGCCCAGCGGCAGCGGGAGGGTGCCGACGAGGTCCCACACCACCAGCACCGAGATGAACACCGAGGCGATCACCAGGTTCTGCACCACGAAGCCGCGGGCCCGCCGGGAGAGCGCCACCACGGCCGGGACGGTGGCGAGTTCGTCGCGCACGATGACGGCGTCGGCGGTCTCCAGCGCCAGGTCGGAGCCGGCCCGGCCCATCGCGATGCCGGTGTGGGCGGCGGCCAGGGCGGGCGCGTCGTTGACGCCGTCGCCGATCACCAGCACCCGGCGACCGTCCGCCTCCTGCTCCCGCACCGCGGCGACCTTGCCCTGCGGCAGCAGCCCGGCCCGGACCTCCGCGATGCCGACCTCGGCGGCCGCGGCCGCGGCGGCGCGCGGGTTGTCGCCGGTGAGCAGCACGGGCGCACGGCCGGTGAGGCCGGTCAGCGCGGCCACCGTCGCGGCGGCGTCGGGGCGCAGCCGGTCGGCGATCCCGAGCACGCCGACCGGGACGCCGTCCGTCTCCACCAGGACGGCGGTGCGGCCGCGCTCCTCCAGTTCGGCGACGATCACGGAGGCGGCGCCCTCGCGGCCGTTGAGCACCCGCTCCGGCGCGCCGACCGCGACGACCCGGCCGTCCACGGTGGCGGTGACCCCGACGCCGGGGACGGAGTGGAAGTCCTCGGCGACGGCCAGGGCGAGCCCGTGGGCCCGGGCGGCCTCGACGACGGCGCGGGCGAGCGGGTGCTCGCTGGGGTGCTCAGCGGCCGCGGCCAGGGCGAGCAGCTCGTCCTCGGTCAGGCCGGAGCCGGGCAGCGGGCTGGTGTCCGTGACGCGGGGGGCGCCCTCGGTCAGGGTGCCGGTCTTGTCCAGCGCGACGGCGTCGACCTGGCCGAGCCGTTCCATCACCACGGCGGACTTGACCAGCACGCCGTGCCGTCCGGCGTTGGCGATGGCTGACAGCAGCGGCGGCATGGTCGCCAGCACCACGGCGCACGGCGAGGCGACGATCATGAAGGTCATCGCCCGCAGCAGCGAGCCGGTGAAGGCCGCGCCGAAGGCGAGCGGCACCGCGAAGACGGCCAGGGTGGCGACGACCATGCCGATCGAGTAGCGCTGCTCGACCTTCTCGATGAACAGCTGGGTCGGCGCCTTGGTCTCGGAGGCCTCCTCGACCATGGCGACGATCCGGGCGATCACCGAGTCCGAGGCGTCCCGCTCGACCTTCACCCGCAGGGCGCCGGTGCCGTTCAGGGTGCCGGCGAAGACCTCGTCGCCGACCTCCTTGGCGACGGGCAGCGGCTCACCGGTGATGGTGGCCTGGTCGACCTCGCTCGCGCCGTCCAGCACCCGGCCGTCGGCACCGATCCGCTCGCCGGGCCGGATCAGGATCGTGTCACCGACGGTCAACTGCTCGGTCGGGACGTTCTCCTCGGTGCCGTCGTCCAGCAGCCGGGTCGCGGCCGCGGGCGCGAGGTCGAGCAGTCCGCGCACGGAGTCGGCGGTGCGGGCGGTGGCCAGGGCCTCCAGCGCGCCGGAGGTGGCGAAGATGACGATCAGCAGCGCGCCGTCCATGACCTGGCCGACGGCGGCCGCGCCGAGCGCGGCGACGATCATCAGCAGGTCGACGTCGAGGGTCTTCTCCTTCAGCGCCTGGAGTCCGGCCCAGGCCGGCTCCCAGCCGCCGGTGGCGTACGCGAGGGCGTACAGCGGGCCCCACGCCCAGGCGGGCGCGCCGGTGAGCTGGAGCGGCAGCGCGATCAGGAACAGCACGGTCGCGGCGGCGGCCCAGCGGGCCTCGGGCAGGGCGAACACCCGGGTACGGCGGCGCGGGGCGGTGTCCGGGCGCGGGGCGGCGGTGGGCGCGGGGCGCTCGGTCAGGGCGGTGGGCATGCGGACGGAACCCTTCGGGGCAGGGTGGGGCCGGTGACCCATCCACCATACATGAACATATGAAGGCCTCTTCATGTATGAGTTGTAGTATTGCCCTCATGGGTCATGGAGCCGCCCCCGCCACCGCCGTCCCGCACACGCGCCTGGACGCCACCAGCGCCGCCCGGGTGGCCACCACCCTGCAGGCCCTGGCCACCCCGTCCCGGCTGCTGATCCTCTCCCGACTGCGCGAGGGGCCCTGCGCCGCCACCGAACTGGCCGCCGAGGTCGGCATGGAGCAGTCCGCCTGCTCCCACCAGCTGCGACTGCTGCGCAACCTCGGCCTGGTGGTCGGCCAGCGGCAGGGGCGCCAGGTCGTCTACGCCCTCTACGACAACCATGTGGCCGCCCTGCTCGACCAGGCCGTCTACCACATCGAGCACCTGCGCCTCGGCCTCACCGACGAGCCGGACACCCTGGATTGACTTCCGCTCCCCGGCCTGAAGGGCGGGGGATCTCGGCCTCGTCTAACTGACGTCCCATCCGAGGGCGCGCGCCCCCTGCCGCGCGCCCTCGGCGCCCGGCTCACCCGGGCGCCTCGCCTCGAACAGTTGCCCCCCGAGCCTTCCCGGCATGCCCGAAAGGGCGGCGAACGCTGTCCGCGCGCCATCTGGCCCCGGAACCCACCACCGGGGTATCCAGGGTTCGGAACCAGATACGCAACCGGAAGGCACACCCGTGCCCGTACACGACCATGCCCCTGAAGCCAAGAGGCGACCGACCGCACAACCGGTCCGTCACATCAATACGGCCTCTCAAGGCTTCCTCGCCCTACAGGCATCCGTCGGCAACGCCGCCGTCGTGCAGATGATGCGCCGGACCGGCCGACTCCGCGGCCAGCACCGGCACGACGCCGGCTGCGGTCACCAGCAGCCCGACCAGGCAACCTCCGCGGTGCAGCGATCCGCCGTCCACAACGTTCTGTCCGCCGGAGGCCGCCCCCTCGACGGGCCGACCCGGACCGACATGGAGAGCCGCGCCAACGCCGCCCTGCAGCAGACAGAGCCCATCCAGCGGCTGGTACCCCACCGGAAGGATGCCGACGACGGTGACCACGACGCGCAACAAGCGTTCGACGCCTGTGTGAACGCCCTGGACGCCGCCGTCCAGGAGGCCTACAAGTACGTGGTCACGTACCCGGCACTGGGGAGCCTCGGCAGACTGGACGGCCACACCGAACACTGGCTTGAGGTCTGGGAGGAGTTCCTCGCGGGCCAACGCGGCTCGGTCAGCAAGGAGTTCGGCTACGCGGTGGAGTCCCTGGCCACCTACAACATGGCAACGAAAGCATCGACGATCCCCACGGGCTACTCCATCGGACTCCAGCAGGTGTACGGCGGGACCCGACCCGACGTCGTGCTCTACGGCCCCGGCCAGCAGTGCGTGGCCGCACTGGACATCACCGCGTCCAACAGCGGTGGGCACATCTTCGACAAGGACAGCTGGGATGCCCGGTTCAGCAGGTTCGCGGAGATCACCTATCCGTCCCTCGACGACAACACCTACATGTTGATGCGCGGCCAGGGCAACGCCACCGGTCCCGTGTCGGACGAGGCGCTCGCCGCCTTCCAGAACGCGGCGGCAGAACGGAAGAGGCAACTCACAGCCCGGTGCACGGAGATCAAGCAGGACTTCCAGGCCACAGTGGATCCCGTGATTCACAAGCATCGTGTGGAAATCGGCGTCGAACCAGAGTACGGCGTGGAGGTGGTCGTGAACTGGCTCCGTAGCGGGCGCTTCGACGTAACGAACGCGGAAGCAGATCAGCTCAAGAAGACGGCCTCCTGCGTACTGGCGGCGCTCGGAATCAACGGTACTCGGTACGGGTTCGGGCTCGGATACACCGCCAACATCGCCCGCGGCCAGTCCTTCCTCCTCGCGGCCGACCACCAGCCCGACGGCGCCAAGTGGGGCACGGCCGTCCCGGGGCCGGACCTCTCCGCGCTCAACGCTCCTCGTCAGTCCCGCACCCCCAAGTAGAGGAGCAGCTCAAGCGTTCCCGTGACTGCCCCGCCACCGCAGTCCTCTTCCCTGCACGGCGTGCGCGTCCTGCACCGGCCGAACACCGCTGGCACGTTCACGGCCGGACGTCACCACGAGGCCTTCATCCGTGCCGTCGCCACCGGCGAGTTCGACTTCGGGCTCCTCCAGGTGCCTCGCATCAGACCGGGGGCGGACGCCGGTTCCCCTGTGCCCGGCGTTCGCCCCCGATACCGATGGCCTGCGACAACCCGTCATACTCTGGATTCGATCACCACGATGCACAAGTGAATGTCTCTGGACCGCGCCTCGTAGCATCACTTAGATGTTGAACCTCGAACGCTTGCGCGTCCTCCACGCGGTGGCGATGACCGGATCCGTCGTGGGCGCCGCGCGGCTCCTGCACGTCACCACCTCGGCGGTCTCGCAACAGATGGCACGCCTTGAGCAGGAGACCGGCGCCCATCTGACCGAGCGTCAAGGTCGCGGTATCCGGCTGACCGAGGCCGGCACCTTGCTCGCCGATCAGGCCGAGGAGCTGCTCGCGCAGGCGGAGCGCGTCATGGCGGCGATGGCGCAGCACCGTGGAAAGGTGAGCGGCCGCCTCACGATCGCGGCCTTCCCGACCGCCGCCCGGGGTCTACTCCCCCCGGCGCTGCGGGCCCTGCGGTCGCGGTACCCGGATCTGACGGTCTCGGCGCGGGAGCAGGAACCGTACGAGGCCATCCCGGCGGTGCGGCGCGGGCTGCTCGACCTGGCCGTCGTCGAAGACTGGACCGATGATCCGCTCGCCCTGCCCCAGGGGCTGGACCACCGCGTCCTCCTCGACGACACCTACGACATCGCCCTGCCCTCGGACCATCGGCTCGCCGACCGTCCGACGCTGAGCCTGGATGATCTCAGCGATGAGGACTGGATCACCTCAAGCAACGGGCAACTGTGCCACGAGCGGCTGGTGCGCAGCGCCACGAAGCCCCGCATCGCCCACACCGCCTCGGAACACCCCACACAGATCGCGCTGGTCGCGGCAGGACTGGGCATCGCGATCATCCCGCACCTGGGACGGGAGGCGACGTCCGCTCCGGTGCGGTTCGTGCCCCTGGCGGACGCCCCGCGCCGCCGCGTCTTCGCCATCTGGCGATCCACCTCGGCCGCGCGCCCCTCGATCGGCGTCGCGGTGGACGCCCTGCTCGACGCCTGCCCGCCCGCCTGACAGGGACTGATCCCTCAGCCGACTAGGCCGAGTGGCCGCCGCAGCCCTGTCAGACGGTCTTGAGGGTGCCGCCGTCGATCACGTGGTCGGCGCCGTGAATGTTGGCGGCACGGTCGGAGAGCAGGAAGGCGACCAGGTCCGCGACCTCCTCGGGTGCGGTGAAGCGCCCCGAGGCGATGCCGAACTGCCCGGGCAGGCCCGCGAGCAAGTCACCGTGGCCCACCCCGGACGCGGCGGCCACCTTGCCGCCGAAACCGTCCGGGTCGGTCCACAGCGGACTGACCGTGGGGCCCGGGGAGACGGTGTTCACGCGGACACCGCGCGGTGCCAGCTCCTCACTGAGCCGCTTCCCGAACTGGTTCAGCGCGGCCTTGGCCTCCGCGTGGCCGATCGGCGCGCCGGTGGGCATGCGGGCATTGGTCGAGGAGATGTTCACGATCGCGCCCTTGCGGTCCGGGATGCTCGGCAACGCCGCCTTGGTGGTCCACACCGCGCTGAACAGGTTGAGGTCGAAGATCGTCTGCCACTCACAGCTGGGGTGGGTTCGTCAGGCTGCGGGCTTCGTCAGCCGGCGGACCAGGGTGACGACGGCCTCCCGGTCCGTCGCGGCATCGGTCGTGCCGGACATGAGCAGGCGGACCATCTGCGGCAGCGTGAACCACGCGTTCACCAGGCCGATCACCGCGAACATCAGTCGCGCCGGATCCACGTCCTCGGCCAGCTCGCCGGCCTGTTGCGCGGCCGCAAGAGTGGCGACCTTCTCGCTGTAGTGCGCGGTGCGTTCGGGCCCGGCCGCCAGCTCCTCGGACGCCGCGCCGCGCTGCAGGCCCTCCCAGGCCAGCAGGCGGGAGAAGTGCGGGTGGGCCGAGTGGTAGTCGAAGACGCGTCCGGCGTAGTCGCCGAGGTCCCGCCCCCGCTCCAGGACGAGCGGCACCGCTTCCGCCAGCTTGCCGAGTTCGGACGTCAGCACTGCGGAGAAGAGCTGCTCCTTGTTCCCGAAGTACTGGTAGATCCGCTCCTTGTTCACGCCCGCTCGGGTGGCCACCCGAGCGATCCGGGCACCGTCCGGGCCGAATTCGGCGAACTCCTCGACTGCGGCGTCGAGGAGGAGTTGCTGCGTGCGTGCGGTGTCCCAGGCCATGGCTCAACCATAGCGCGAATCTCCAACCAGATAGTTGGACATCCGCGCAGGCCTCTGCCAGAATCTCCAACCGAAGGGTTGGAGATTCTGGCTCCAGCCGATCGCCAAGGGGAGGAACCCGCCATGAGCGTCATGAGCACCGACAGCATCACCGCACCGGCACCCGCAGCCCCGTCCGCGCACCGCCGGGCGCTGCTCACCTGGCTCGCCGTCTACCCGACCATCACCGCCGCCTTCGTCCTGCTCGGCCCCTACCTCGGGCACCTGCCGCTGCCGCTGCGGACGCTGGTGATGACCGCCCTCGTCGTCCCGGTCGTCAGCTACGCGCTGATGCCCCTCCTGCTCAAGGCGGAGAGGAAGTTCGCCCGCCGCCAGGGTCGTCGGAAGTAGCGGGGGGGGGGGGGGGGCACGGACCGCACGGGAGCCACCCATGCGCAGCC
>NZ_JBHTTU010000033.1:48656-57685 GCF_042794375.1 Kitasatospora sp. NPDC056531
GGGAGGAGAACAAACCGGGACACCCCCACCCCTCCCACCCCACCCCCCCCCCCGCTGCCGTCAGGAGGTGGCGATGGCCCCCAGCACCCGCATCCGGGCCGCCTTCACCGCGGGCAGCACCGCCGCGGCCAGTCCGGCCACCGCCGCGCCGACCAGCACCGCGAGGATGGTGGTCCACGGGATGCTCAACGCGGTGATGCCGTAGAGGGTCAACACCTTCTGCCCCGCGACGCCCCAGGCCAGGCCCAACCCCAGCCCCAGCAGCGCGCCGTGCACGGCGATCAGCACCGACTCCAGCCGGACCATCCGGCCGACCTGCCCGCGCGAGGTGCCGATCGCGCGCAGCAGGCCGATCTCCCTCGTACGCTCGATCACCGACAGGGCAAGGGTGTTGACCACTCCGAGCACCGCGATGACGATCGCCAACGCGAGCAGGGCGTAGACCAGGTACAACACGGTGTCGACCTGGCCGGTGATCGACTTCTTGTAGTCGGCCTGGCTCTGCACGGTCACCTGCGGGTACCCCGCGAGCGCCGCGTCCAGACCGGCCTGGACCTTCGAACGGTCAGCCCCGGTCGCAGTGTTGAGGTACAGCGCGAAGTCCTGCGCCTCGGGGGCGAACTTGTTGAGGGTGTCGAGGGAGACCTCCCAGCTGCCGCCGTCCTTGCCCGCGCCCGCCGGGGGCTTGCTGATCGCGCCGACGGTCAGTGTGCCCACCCGGCCGTTCAGGAAGTGGAGTTCGACCTGCGAGCCCACCGAGAGGTGGTCGGCGTCGGCGGTGGTCCGGTCGACCATCACCTTGCCCGCCGCCACGTCCGCCGTGGAACCCGCCACGTACTGCGGCTTGACGGCCTGGTCCACGGTCGCGACGTCCACGCCCGACAACGCCAGCTGGAACCCGTTCAGGTGCGCCACCGCGTACCGCTGCCGGGTGACGGCCTGCACACCCGGGACGGCCTTGACCCGGTCCGTCACCTCGTGACCAATGGGCGTGGCACCGTTGCCGGAGAGCACGTAGTCGGCGCCGAAGGTGTTGTCCACGTCCCGGTCCACCGAGGTGGTGAGCGAGGCCGCCAGCACCGCGACCGCGCCGACCAACGACAGGCTGATCATCAGCGCGCCCGCCGTCGCCCCGGTGCGCCGGGGGTTGCGGACGGCGTTCAGCCGGCCCATCCGCCCGACCGTGCCGAAGAGCGCCGGGTACGGCGCGCCCAGCCCGTACACGACCACCCGCGACAGCGCCGGGCCGAGCACCACCAGCGCGAGCAGCGAAGCGACGATCCCGCCGCCGAGCAGCGCCCCCGCCGTGATGATCGTGGCGTGGTGCGTGGCGGCCCCGTACAGCAGACCCAGCCCCGCCACCAGCAGCACCGCCCCCAGCGCCGTCCGCCGGCCGAGCCTCGGCGCGACGGGTACGGCGGCCTCGCGCAGGGCGGCCATCGGGGAGATCCGGGCGGCGCGCCGGGCCGGAAGGTACGCGGCGACCAGCGTCACCAGCACGCCCACCGCGTACGCCGCGACCGGGGTCACCGGGTTGATGACCAGCGCGGTGCCGGACAGGTCGACGCCGAACTGCGAGATCAGCGACTTCAGGCCGGCCGCCAGGCCGATCCCGACCCCGAGGCCGAGCGTGGAGCCGATGACACCGAGCAGCAGCGCCTCGGTCAGCACCGAGCGCAGCACCTGGCCCCGGCCCGCACCCAACGCCCGCAGCAGGCCCAACTCTCGCGTCCGCTGGGCGACCAGCATCGCGAAGGTGTTGAGGATCAGGAAGATCCCGACCAGCACCGCCAGTCCGGCGAAGCCGAGCAGGGCGAGCGTCACCACGCCGAGGAAGGAGCTGATCTGCTGGGCGGCGGTCTGCGCCTGCTCCTCCTTGGTGGCCACCGAGTAGCCGTCGCCGAGCGCCGCCTTGATCCGCTGCTGGGCGGTGGCGTGGCCGGTGCCGGGCGCGGTGTCGACCGTGACGCCGGTGAACTGGTCGGGCTTGCCGAGCAGTTGCGCCTGGGCGGTGGCCGTGTCGAGGTAGGCCATGGTCACGCCGGGGTTGCCGGTCATGAAGGTGACGACGCCGACCAACGTGCCCGGGGTGGAGCCGGACGGGCTGAGGATGTGCAGCGGGTCGCCGAGGTGGATGCCCTTGTGCTGGGCACTGGCCTGGTCGAGGACGATCTCGCCGCTGTGGGTCGGGGCGTGGCCCTGCACCAGGTGGACCTGCGGATCGTCGTACCAGTTCTGGCCGAGCGTCGGGGCTCCCGTCGTCGGGCCGACCGGCTTGTCGTCCTTGTCGACGACGGTGAGGTTCTGCAGGCTCACCTGGCCGTGCGCGGCCCGCACGCCCGGGACGGCGGCGACCTTGGTCACGACGGCGGCGGGCAGGGTCGGGGTCTCGCCGGACAGGCCGCGGTCCTCGACCTCGGGGGTGAACGCCTGCTTCGGCTTGATCGTCACGTCGGCGGCGGTGGAGCCGGCGATGTTGGTGAACGCGACGTTGATGGTGTCGGAGAACACCAGGGTGCCGGAGACGAACGCGACACCGAGCAGGACGGCGAGGGTGGACAGCGCCATGCGGCCCTTGTGGGCCAGGAAGTTGCGGATGCTTGCCTTGAACACTCCCCGTCAGCTCCTGCGCCCGGCGCCGTCGAACCGGCGCATCCGGTCCAGTACGGAGTCGGCGGTGGGCTCGGGCAGCTCGTCCACGATCCGGCCGTCGGCGAGGAAGAGGACGCGGTCCGCGTAGGAGGCGGCGACCGGGTCGTGGGTGACCATCACGATGGTCTGGCCCAGGTCGTCCACCGACTGGCGCAGGAAGGAGAGGATCTCGGCGCCGGCCCGGGAGTCGAGGTTGCCGGTGGGCTCGTCGGCGAAGATGATCTCCGGTCGGCTCGCCAGCGCGCGGGCGCACGCGACGCGCTGCTGCTGGCCGCCGGACAGCTCCGTCGGCCGGTGCTTCAGGCGCCCGGACAGGCCGACGGTGTCGATCACCTTGTCCACCCAGGCCTGGTCGGCCCCGCCCGGTTTGCACTGCCGGCCCGCGATGTCCATCGGCAGCGTGATGTTCTCCAGCGCGGTGAGCGTGGGGAGCAGGTTGAACGCCTGGAAGATGAAGCCCACCTTGTCGCGGCGCAGCTGGGTGAGCTTCTTGTCCTTGAGCCGGGTGATCTCGGTGTCGCCGATGAGGATCTGCCCGGAGGTGGCGGTGTCCAGCCCGGCCAGGCAGTGCATCAGGGTGGACTTGCCGGAACCGGACGGACCCATGATCGCCACGAACTCGCCGCGCCGGACGGCGACGTCGACCGCGTCCAGGGCGACCACCCTGGTCTCGCCGGAGCCGTACGCCTTGGTCAGGGCCTCGGCACGGGCCGCCATGGTCATGGGCGGGGCTCCGGCCGCCGTTGCTGTGCTCATGCGCGCCTCTCTCCGGTTCGCTCGCTGCGCTCGCTCACCGCACGTGCTCGTGGGTGCGCTGCCCGCCGCTCGCGCGTGGCGCGGGGCATGGCAGACTCTGGGCAGGCAGAAACTTCTACGATCAGACGTAAAACTTCTACGTGGAATGTAGAAGATAGCGCGGGAGGTGACCAAGTACGTGGGCGTACACGAACCCACCCCGGCCGAAGGACGGGCCAAAGGCGAGCTGGAAGCCGAGATCCTGGCCGCCCTCCGACACGCCGCCCCCGAGGCGCTCACCCCCGGCGAGGTACTCGAACAGGTCGACGCCCGGCTCGCGTACTCCACCGTCGTCACCGCCCTCACCCGCATGCACGGCAAGGGCCTGCTCAGCCGGGCCAAGCGCGGCCGCGCCTACGCCTACACCGCCGTCTCCGACGAATCCGAGCTCGCCGCCCGCAAGATGAGCCGGATGCTCGACGGACGCAACGACCGCGAAGCCGTCCTCACCCACTTCATCGACGAACTCTCCGACGACGACGAGGAGTTCCTGCGCCGACTGCTCGGCCCGGGAGCGCTCGGACCCGGAGCGTAGGCGGCCCGATGCGCATCGCCGTCTACCTGCCGCTGCTCCTCCCCCTGCTCGCCGCACTCCTCGCCCGGCCGGTCGGCGAACGGCTGCCGCCCCGGCCGGCCACCTGGCTGCTCACCGTCGGCTCGCTGGTCCTGGCCGCCGCGAGCACCGCGGCGCTCGGCATGCTCACCGTCACCGGGCTGATCCGGATCCCGCTGCTGGCCCGGCTCGCCCACGACCACTGGTCGGCGCCCGCCGCCCAGCACCACGACCCGGCCTCCTTCTCGGTGGCCGTACTCGCCGGCGCCCTGCTCACCGTCGCCCTCGCGACAGCAGGGCGGATGCTGTGGCGGCGCGCCCGCACCCTGGCCCGCGCGGCCACCGAGGCGGCCTGCCTGCCGGGGCGTCAGCAGCTGGTCGTGGTCGACGACCCGGCCGCCGAGGCGTACGCGATACCCGGGCGGCCGGGTCGGATCGTGGTCTCCACCGGCATGCTCGCGGCGCTCGACCCGGCCGAGCGAGAAGTCCTGCTCGCCCATGAACGGGCCCACCTCGCCCACCGCCACTACCTGTTCGTCGCCCTCGCCCAACTCGGCGCGGCCGCCAACCCGTTCCTGCGGCCGCTCGCCGACACGGTCACCTTCACCGTGGAACGCTGGGCCGACGAGAGCGCCGCCGCGGCCGTCGGCGATCGCGAACAGGTCGCCCGCACCATCGGCAAGGCCGCCCTCGCCGCCCGCCGCACCCGGGCCCGCACCCGCATCCCGGCCGCCGCCCTCGCCCTCCTCGGCCGACTCCGCCCGCACCCCCTCGGGCCCGTCCCCCGCCGGGTCACCGCCCTCCTCGCCCCCGCCCCGACCCCCCGCGGCTGGCCCCTCGCCGCCCTCACCGCCCTCGCCCTCACCACCGCCCTCTGCACCGCCGAGGCCGCCCACGACCTGGAGTCCCTGCTCGAACTCGCCAAACACGCCGCCACCCATCGCTGATCCACCGGACGCCTGCGGCGAGACGGAGGCGGAGAGAGAAGGGGCGATGGACGGGAACGGCGGGCGCGGGAGCTGCCCGGCGCCGCCGAACTCGCGGGGCGTGTTGGACGCCCCCGGGCGCCGGTTCCCCTACCATCGGAGGTCCGTCCGGGTGGCACGCCCGGCCGTGGCTCTGGGGGGACTACCTGGTGATACGGATTCTGCTGGCCGAGGACATGCACATGGTCCGAGGCGCGCTCGTGGCGTTGCTGGACCTGGAGGACGACCTCGAAGTGGTCGCGGAGACCGAGCGCGGTGACCTGGTGGTCCCGAAGGCGCTGGAGACCGGTCCGGACGTGGCGATCATCGACATCGACCTGCCGGGCATGGACGGCCTGACCGCCGCGAGCCTCCTGAAGACCAAGCTGCCGCAGTGCCGGACGCTGATCCTGACCAGCCTGGGACGGCCCGGCACGCTGCGCCGGGCGTTGGAGGCGCAGGTGTCCGGATTCCTGCTGAAGGACGCGCCGCCGAAGCAGCTCGCCGAGGCGGTGCGCGGGGTGGCCGCGGGTCAGCGGGTGATCGACCCCCAGCTGTTGCTGGACGCCTTCGACAGCGGCCAGAACCCGCTGACCCTGCGGGAGACCGAGGTGCTGCGGGCCGCCGCCGGCGGGGCCGAGGCGGCGGAGATCGCGGCGACCCTGCACCTGTCGGTCGGGACGGTCCGGAACTACCTGACGACGATCGTGACGAAGCTCAACGCCCGCAACCGGATCGACGCGATCAGGCTGGCCGAGGAATCCGGCTGGCTGCTCTGAGGCCTGTCCGGTAGATCTTCGCCGGACAGGCCCCGGCAACACGGCTCAAGCCGGGACCTCGGCCACCAGGTGGAACCACCCCCGCCCGTCGGGCCCGGCGCTGAGCCGGCCGCCGACCTTGGCGAGCCGCACCTCCAGGTTGTCCAGCCCTCCGCCGTGCCGATCCGCGTCCCCGAGCACTGCCCGCTCGGGGACGCCGTCGTTGGAGAGGGTGAGCCGCAGCCGCCCGCCCTCCACCCGGCCCTTGACGATGCAGCACTCCGCCTTGCTGTGCCGCAGCAGGTTGGTGACGCCCTCGCGCAGCACGGTGGCGAGCACCGTGTCGGCCTCCCCGGTGGGCTGGATGCCGCCGAGGTCGAACTGGGCCTCGATGTCGGCCGCCGCGAGCACACCCCGCGCCGAGACGGCCTCGCGCTCCAGCGACATGTCCCGGTAGCCGCGGGCCACCGCGCGCACGTCGGCCAGGGCCTGCCGGGAGATCTCCAGCACTCCGCCGAGCTCGTCCAGCGCCCGCTCCGGGTTAACCGTGACCAGTCGGCAGGTCAGCTCGCTCTTCAGGGTGATCGCCGAGAGGCTGTAGCCGAGCAGGTCGTGCAGGTCGCGGGCGAACCGCAGCCGTTCCCGGGTGACGGCCAGCCGGGCCAGCTCCTGCTGGGCCTGCCGCACCTCGATGACCAGTTGGGCGAGGCTGGTCAGGCCGAAGACGATCAGCCCGGTCAGCGCCGTCGCCACGGTGAGGTAGACGGCCTCGGCCACGCTGATGCCCAGCAGCGCGCCGCTGACCCCGGACAGCACCACCACCGCCCCGAAGGCCGCCCCGGCCCGCTTGCCGCGCAGCAGGAGCAGCACCGAGGAGCCGAGGAAGCCCGCCATCCCGCCCCAGGCGAAGCCGAAGAACACCAGCGGAACGTACGTCAGCACCGCCTGCGCCAGCAGCGTCCAGCGTCCGTAGCGCTCCCGGACGCACTGCATCCGGGGTGCGCAATGGACGAACTGGAGCGCCGAGGCGGCGATGAATGTCAGGCTCGCGACAATGAATTGACTTTCCGTCGGATGACTCGTCGCCATGTTCAGAAAGCCGATCAGCACGAAGCCGAGCTGAACGATCACCACAATGGCCAAGGCCAGCCTGGGTGGGGGCGCATTGAAACCCGGCGGTCTGTTTTCCCTCGGCGGCCCCCCCGCGTCACCGGATCCGTCCGGTCCGCTCCGCACACGTACGGTCTCACTCAAGCTGTACTCCCCCCACGCGACTTGGGGGGAGTATAGGGCTCGACTATCCCGGCGCCGACACCTCGTTCGCGCACTCGTCCCAGCCCGTGAAATCGGCCGGATCCGCCCGCCCCTCCCGGGCCGGGCGGCTGCCCTCCGGGAGCGTGCCCAGGACGAAGCCGCCGACCGTGGCCTCGGCCCGCCAGTCGACCCGCAGCGCCCGTTCGGCCAGCTCGATGTCGCCGCTGCGCAGCGCGCAGGTGGCCAGGCCCATGGCCGTCCCGACCAGGTACATGCTCTGGGTCACCACGCCGACGTGTTTGAGCGTCAGCGCGTACGCGAGGCCGCTGAACTTCCAGGACAGCCGGCGGTGCCGGGAGGTGATGGCGACGACCACGGCCGGCGGGGTGGCCAGCCGGGCACTGAGCGCGGCCTCGGCGAACAGTTCGTCCAGCTCCTCCTGACCCTCGTTGACCGCGATCAGACAATGCTCGGAGGGTGCGTAGTAGTAGATCCCGTCCGGCAGCCCCGCGCAGTCCCGCACGGCCGGGTAGAACTCCAGCTCGTACGCCCCGTCCCCGCTGGGGTACGGGCGGTCGCTGACCGGTTCGCCGGTCGGGTCGCCGGCGGGCGCCGGCCGCAGTCCGCGCACGCGTACGGTCCGGTGCAGGAACTCGCCGAGCTGCTCGGCGGTGAACGGGGCGGCGCCGAACTCGCGGACCGAGCGGCGGCCCTCGATCACCGCCGTCAGCACCGGGTCGGCGGCCAGCACCTGCTTGAGGTCGGGGCGGGCCAGCGGGTGGCGCCGGCCGGCCGGGAGCGGGCGCAGCGCTGGCTCGGGGTCGGTGCGCCCGCGCAGCCGGTGGGTCGCGCCGTACGGGCCGTCGTGGCGCCCGGTGGTGCTGCGGGTGTGGAAGAACAGGTCGAGGCCCGACCAGGCGGCGAGCACCGGGTCGAGGTCCTCGCCGAAGGTGGGGGCGGACAGCCGGATCAGCTCCACCGAGGCCGTCGGCTCCGGCCCGCCGTCCTCGGCGACCGAGAGCAGCCCGGCGCCCGCCAGTTGGGCCAGCAGCGCCAGCACCACCGGTTCGGACAGGCCCGACTCCGGCACGATCTCGGCCGGCCGCACCGGGCGGCCGAGCATGCCGACCACCCGGGCGCTCTCCGGCCGGTGCAGCTCGACCCGGTGCAGGGCGGTGGGCGCCTCCAGCACGAAGCCGGCGCCCTCGGTGCGCAGGAAGGCGAAGCGGGACAGCCGCACCGGCCGGCCCGGGTCGACCGGCCCGGGCTGGAACCGGGCCTCCCTGGCCAACGGCACCACGGACAGCAGCGGTTGGGCGGCGTCCTCCAGACCGAGCGAGCGCACCACCAGGTGCTGGAGCCGGTGCAGCACCCGCAGCACCTCGGCCTGCCCGGCCTGGTCCCGGACCGGCTCGCCGTCGCCGGAGGCGGGCATCGCCCCGGCGAAGACGTTCTCCAGCATGATCGGCCCCAGGCTCATCCGCTGCAGGGTCTCCCCCACCAGCGGGTGCGGACGGTCCAGCCGGAAGTCGCCCCAGCGGGCTCTCAGCAGCAGCGAACCGTCCGGCTCCGCCGGCTCGACCAGGACGTCCTCGCGCAGGGACCACAGGGCGCGGGGGCGGGCTCCGCCGGCGGCACGGGCCGCGGCGAGGATTCCGTCGCTGGTCGGCATGGGGGACTCCTCAGTGCTGAAGGCGGGCGGGGGCTCCGCCGGACGGTCCGACCGGTCGGTCAGACGAACAGGGGGATCGGATTGAGCTCCTCGTAGCGGCTGGGCCGGGCCAGCCGCCCGAGGGCGACGGGGACGTCGAACAGACGGCCCGGGGCGAACCGGGCCCAGAACTGGCGCAGGCCGGGGACGACGACCTTGACCACCGGCAGGCCGATGTCGGGTCGGGTCTGGTCGAGCACCAGCAGGTCGAGGCCGTGGGCGCGGACGGTCTCCACGCAGGCGGCCACCTCCTCGCCCAGGTCGCGGGGCGGGGCGGCCGGGAAGTCGGCCGGGACGCACGCCGTCCGACCCCGCTTCGGGGGCAAGTGAGGCTGGTTTTT
>NZ_JBHTTU010000033.1:57695-75153 GCF_042794375.1 Kitasatospora sp. NPDC056531
AATCCCAAGTGCCGGTGACGTGTCGGCGTGCTGCTGGTCGTCTCGGTGCTCGCCCTCCCGATCGCCCCCGGCAGCAAACTGCTGTTCTTCGCCAACCTTCAGAACCCCTCCCCTATCACTGTCCTCTCCTCCCCCCCCCCCCCCCCGCCGCCCGATCCGGATCGGGCAGCAGGTAGGGCTGGTTGCGCGCGGTCGCCGCGCGCCACCAGGAGAGCAGCTCGGGGTCGTCCAGGTCGTAGCCGGTGCCGTCGGGGGCCGCGCCGAGGGCGGCCGGCAGTAGCTGGCCCATCTCGGTCAGGGCCCGCCGCAGGGCGATCCGGGCGTCGAAGTGCGCGCCGAAGCCGAACATGACGTCCTCGGCGGGCTTGTCGGTGCGGCGGGAGAGCACGGCGAAGACCGGGATGCCGAGGTCGGAGGTGAGGTCCAGGGCCCACACCTCGCGGTTGAGGCCGGCGTAGAGCTCCATCGCGTCCCGGCTCCAGACGTCGCCGAACTCCTCCATCCGGACGGCCGGTTGGCGGGTGCGGTTGTACCACCAGAGTGCGACCGCGTCCCGTTCGACGAGTTCGAGGAAGCCGTGCACGATCGCGTCCTCCAGGCTGCTGCCCGCCGCGTTGCCGTTGGAGTCGGCGCGCAGCGCCCGGCTGCCGGCGGGTGGGGCCACCGGGCCGACCGCGCAGCTGTAGTAGAGCATTCCGGTGGGCAGCAGGCGCCGGCGGCCGTCGGCCAGCGACCAGACCGGGGTCCAGTCCACCTGCTCGGTCTCGTCGAAGGGCGCGGGCACGTACTGGAAGACGGAGTGCCGCTCGTTCCAGCGCTCCCGGTCCGCGTACTGGCGCGGGTCGAACAGCTGGCAGTCGTCCGGGTGGACCGCCTCCGCCGCCAACTCCCGGTAGCTGCCACGGATCCGGGTCTCGTCGCCGTGCAGCGCGCCGCAGTGCCGCTCCAGCGCCTCGCACATCGCGCTGACCTTCGCCTCCAGCGGGGTTGCGCCCTTGCCCCCGCTCATCTGCCGCAGCCCGGCGCGCAGTTGGGCGAGGTCGGCGGAGCCGGCCACCGGGTTGCGGCCGGAGACGTAGCAGTTGATCCGGACCGGGGCGCGCGGGTCCCGGCGGATCTCGGCGATCACACCGGTCACCGGGCTCACCAGGTGGCCGTAGCGCTCGTACACCTGCTCCGGCGTCTCGGCGCGGTGGCAGTCGGCGCCGTCCGCCTTCGGACGGGCCACCGGCACGACCGGGCGGGCCAGTTGGGCGGCCATCAGGCCCGGGTCGCCGCACTCGGGGCACTGCGGGCGGCGGCTCACCCGGTGGCCCTGGACGCCCAGGTCGAGGCTGTCCAGCACCCGGATCTCCCGCTGGCCCGGGTGCCGGTAGCCGGCCAGCCACTTGGCCGCCTCCAGGGCGGCGAGCTGCGCGCCGAGCGCCCGGACGGCGGGCACCGAGGTGTCCGGCCGGGCCACCGGGCCGGCCAGGCCCAGCGCCCGCTGCACCGGCACCTCGGAGCGCCGGTGGGCGCGCAGCCGGTGCGCCAGGCAGGTCCAGCACGGGCCGTCGGCCTCGCCGAACACCGGGCCCACCCAGGGGCTGGAGCCGCCGGGCTTGACCGCCAGCCAGGCCCGCCCGGCGGCCCGGTGGGCGGCGTCGATCTCCCGCAGGGCCGGGTCGAGGTAGTCGGTGCAGACCACCACCGACAGCTCGCCGGCGCCGGCCGCGGCGGAGACCGACAGGCCGTTGTTCCGGCAGGCCTGCTCGACCTCCCCCGCATCGGCGCCGCCGACCGCCAACACCGCCGCGCCCACCTCGACCCGGCCGAGCGCGGCGGCGCCGTCCAGGCCGGCCAGTTCCCAGTAGGCCCGCGCCGAGCGGCGGGCCGGCTCGGCGGTGGTCTCGTCGTGGTAGCCGATCAGCCCGGCCCGGGCGAGCCGGGCGATCAGCTGCCGCGCCCGGCCGTCCGGGAGCCCGGGCGCGGCGTCCCGCAGCACGCCGGCGAGGTCGCGGGTGCCGTCGAGCAGCGGCACCAGCCGTTCGATGCCCTCCCCTTGCAGGGCGGTCACACCCTGGTCGGAGACCAGGTAGGCCGCGTCGCCGGGCACCACTTCGGTGCGCAGATGGCTGCGGAAGCCGATCAGGCGGTGGTCGGCGGCGGGTGCGGCGGTCGAGTCGGCTCTGCGGGTCACCGGAGAACCCCTACAGGCCGTCGGTCGAGAAGCAGACGCACAGGTCGGCACGCCCGGCGGCGGGGTGGTCGAGGTCCACGATCGCCAGGTCCAGGTCGTGGTCCCCGGCCGAGGACATCAGGTCGATCAGGTCCAGCGAGTCGAGAAGGGCAGTTCCGAACACGTTCTCCCCCAGGTGTCGTGAAGGGCCGTCAGATCTCGTTGGGCTCCGCTGCGGGCCTTCCCGGAGCGGCACCAGGATTCTGGGCTGGCGACCGGAGCGCGGGACAGTGCCGCGCTCATCGATCGACCGTGAAATCCTCATGCCTCGGCCCGTTCTCGAGTCACCCTCGATCGGTGAGGCCGGCACTGGGTTCCGGACCGCCCCGGGTGCCAAGGTGAAGACGCTGCGAGGCGCATCCCCGCTCCTGGGGTCCACGAGGTCCGAAGGCCTTCGTGAGCAGCGAGTTCGCGACGCAAAGCCTTCGCGAGACCAGCGCCTTCGCAACGCAGCACGGAGCACGAGGCACGAAGGGAGACTCCGGTGGAGATCGGCATCCTGGGCCCACTGACCGCCAGGCTCGGACGGACGTCGGTGGTGCCGAGCGCGGGGAAGCCTAGACAGGTTCTCGCCCTGCTCGCCCTCCGATCCGGCACCAAGGTGCCGGTGGAGACGCTCTTCCACGAGCTGTGGTCGTACGATCCGCCGCGCAGCGCGGCCACCACCCTGCAGACCTACATCCTGCAGCTGCGCCGCATGCTGGCCAAGGGACTCGCGCCGGACGGCACCTGCCCCAAGACGCTGCTGCGCACCCAGTACAACGGCTACCTGCTCGACGTCCCCGTCGAGCAGACCGACGCGGCCCGGTTCGACCGGCTGCGGGAGGCCGGCCAGTCGGCGCTGCGGGCCGGCGACTGCGCGACCGCGGCGATCCAGCTGCGCGCCGCGCTCGACCTGTGGCGCGGGCCGGCCATGGCCGACCTGCAGCTCGGCGAGATCCTCTCGATCGAGGCCATCCAGCTGGAGGAGAACCGGCTGAGCACCGTCGACGACCGGATCAGCGCCGACCTGGGCCTGGGCCGGCACGCCAGCCTGATCGGCGAGCTGGCCTCGCTGACGGCCCGCCACCCGATGCACCAGAACCTGCACGCGCACTACATGCTGGCGCTCTACCGCTGCGGGCGGGCCTCCAACGCGCTGGACGTCTACCGGCGGCTGCACGGCACGCTGGTCGAGTCGATCGGTCTGGAGCCCTCTCCCAAGCTGCAGCGGCTGCACCACGCGATGCTCAACGCCGATCCCCAACTGGACGTCGTGGAGCGGCAGCCGGACCTCGCCCGGCTGTGACACGGTGACGACCGCTGCCGAGGGGGCTCCGGCAGCGGTCGTCGGTTCCGGGGGGTGGGCGGCTAGACCGGCTGGTTGCCGTGCTTGCGGCGGGGCAGCTCCGCGTGCTTGGAGCGGAGCACCGCCAGCGAGCGGATCAGTATCCGGCGGGTCTCCGCCGGGTCGATGACGTCGTCCACCAGGCCGCGTTCGGCCGCGTAGTACGGGTGCATCAGCTCCTCGCGGTACTCCTGGATCAGCAGGTCCCGGGTGGTCACCGGGTCGGTGGAGCCGGCGATCTCCCGGCGGAAGATCACGCTCACCGCGCCCTCCGCGCCCATCACCGCGATCTCGTTGGTGGGCCAGGCGAAGGACAGGTCGGCGCCCACCGAGCGGGAGTCCATCACGATGTAGGCGCCGCCGTAGGCCTTGCGCAGGATCAGCTGGATCCGCGGCACGGTGGCGTTGCAGTACGCGTACAGCAGTTTGGCGCCGTGCCGGATGATGCCGCCGTGCTCCTGGTCGACGCCGGGCAGGAAGCCGGGCACGTCCAGCATGGTGACCAGCGGGATGTTGAAGGCGTCGCAGAGCTGGACGAAGCGCGCGGCCTTCTCCGAGGAGTGGATGTCCAGCACCCCGGCCAGCGACTGCGGCTGGTTGGCGACGATGCCGACCACCGAGCCGTTCAGCCTGGTCAGCGCGCAGATCACGCTGTTCGCCCAGCGCTCCTGGAGCTCCAGGTACTCGCCGTCGTCGGCGATCGCCGCGACCACCTCGCGCATGTCGTACGGCTGGTTGCCGTTGACCGGCACCAGGTCGAGCAGCTCCTCGCAGCGGCGGTCGGCCGGGTCGCCGGTGGGCTCGACCGGCGGCATCTCCATGTTGTTCTGCGGCAGCAGCGAGAGCAGGTAGCGGACCTCCTCCAGGCAGGTCCGCTCGTCGTCGTAGGCGAAGTGCGCCACCCCGGAGACCTCGGCGTGCACGTCGGCGCCGCCCAGGCCGTTCTGGCTGATCTTCTCGCCGGTCACCGCCTGGACCACGTCCGGGCCGGTGATGAACATCTGCGAGGTCTCGCGGACCATGAACACGAAGTCGGTCAGCGCCGGCGAGTACGCGGCGCCACCGGCGCACGGGCCGAGCATCACCGAGATCTGCGGGATCACGCCGGAGGCCTTGGTGTTGCGCTGGAAGATGCCACCGTAGCCGGCGAGGGCCGTGACGCCCTCCTGGATCCGGGCGCCGGCGCCGTCGTTCAGCGACACCAGCGGCGCACCGGCGGCCAGGGCCATGTCCATGATCTTGTGGATCTTCTGCGCGTGGGCCTCGCCCAGCGCGCCGCCGAAGATCCGGAAGTCGTGCGCGTAGGTGAACACCGTCCGGCCGTGCACCTCGCCCCAGCCGACCACCACGCCGTCGGTGTACGGCTTGCGGTCCTCCAGGCCGAGGCCCGAGGCGCGGTGGCGGCGCAGCGGTTCCAGCTCGACGAAGGTGCCCTCGTCGAACAGCACGTCCAGCCGCTCCCGGACGGTCAACTTGCCGCGGGCGCGCTGGCGTTCGGTGGCGTCCACGCTCGGGCCGTCGTAGGCCTCCCGGTGCTTGGCGGCCAACTGCTCCACGGCGGAGCGCAGCTGCGGCCCGACCGCCGTGGTCCGGGGGTGCACCGGGGCCCGGACCGCGGCGGGCGGCGGGGTCGGGCTGCCGACGACGGTGCCGAGACGATCGGCGAGTCTGCTCTGGATGGTGGTCAACGTACTTCCGTTCCTTGAGAGATTAGTGAATCTCAGGGATTTGCCCATTGCGGGGCAAAGGTCCTCGTCTGACCCGGCCTGGAGGGCCGGTGCGAGGTAGACGCTTCACGGCCACCGGCGGGACCAGGCCCCGTCTTACGGTCGGCTCCACGTCCGTTTCGTGTCTCCGGGCCACTCCCGGCGACGTGGCGCTTCACGAGGGAAGCGAGGTTGAGTGCGGCGTTCTCATCGCGGTCGATGGCCAGCCCGCAGTTTTCGCAGCTGAAGGTACGGACCCGCAGAGGCAGCTTGGGTTTCACCGCCTGGCAGTGGGAGCACGTCTTGGAGCTGGGGAACCAGCGGTCGGCGACTTCGAGCCGGCCGCCGTTCCACACGGTTTTGTAGGCGAGTTGGCGGCGGATCTCGCCGAATCCGGCGTCTGACACGGCCCGGGCGAGATTGCGGTTCCTCACCATGCCGGCGACGTTGAGGTCTTCGACCACGATCGTGCCGTACTCGCGGGCAAGGTCGGTGGTGAGTTTGTGGATGCCGTCGCGGCGCAGGTTCGCGATGCGGTGGTGGACCTTGTTGCGCTGCTCGTTGGCGCGCAGCCATCGCTTCGAGGGCTGCGCGCCGGTGCGGCGGTCGGGACCGGTGCGCCGGGAGACGGTGCGGGACAGACGGCGGAGTTTCCTGAGGGCGTGGTCGTAGTGTTTCGGATTCTGGGCCGGGGGTCGGCCGTCGGAGAAGACCGCGAGGGTCTTCACGCCGAGATCGACGCCGACCACCGCGTCCGGCCGCCTCGGCGCCACATCGGGCCGCTCGACCTCGACCGAGAAGGAGACGTACCAGCGTCCGGCGTCCAGGCGCACGGTCGCGGACGTGATCCTCGCGGTGCCGTTGTCGATCCTGCGGGCCAGCTTGCGGGTGGACTCGTGGGTCTTGATCCGGCCGAGAACGGGCAGCACGACGTGCGTGCGCCCGTCCAGGCGGATGGCGCCGGTGGTGAACCGGCAGGACTTGACGGCCTTGTTCTTCGACTTGAAGCGCGGGAAGCCCATCGGACGGCCCCTGCGCCTGCCCTTCCTGGAGTCGGACCAGTTCCTCAGCCCCGTGGCGAGCTGCTCCAAGCCGGTGGCGTAGGCCTCCTTGGAGCACTGGGCCCACCACGGCGCGACGTCGTCCTTGGCCTGGTTCCACGCCTTGCGCATCGAGTACATCGACCAACCGAACGAGGGCGTGAGGTCCTCGATGCCGTAGGACCTCTCCGCCTCCCGCTGGGACAGGTTCGCCTTCACCCGCGCCAGCGCCCAGTTGTAGGCCACCCGCGCCGCCCCGGCATGCCGCAACAGCGCGACGACCTGACGCTCCGTCGGGTCGAGCGCGAAGCGGTACGCCTGCGTCACGATCACCAGGCGACCGTACCGGCCGCCACCGACAATCAGGCGAAAAGCCCGGATTGTTGAGGAATGCTGATGAAACTGACAACAGTTGGCTACCCCTCTTGTACTTCGGCCGGCGTCGGTGCGGAGCCGGGCCTCAGAGCCCGGCGGCCGCGCGCAGCTCCGCCGCCCGGTCGGTGCGCTCCCAGGTCAGGTCCTGCGACTCGCGGCCGAAGTGGCCGTAGGCGGCGGTCTGGGCGTAGATGGGCCGCAGCAGGTCCAGGTCGCGGATGATGGCGGCCGGGCGCAGGTCGAAGACCTTGGTGACGGCCTCCTGGATGGTCAGCACCGGCACGGTCTCGGTGCCGAAGGTCTCGACGAACAGGCCGACCGGCTCGGCCTTGCCGATCGCGTACGCGACCTGCACCTCGGCGCGGCGGGCCAGGCCCGCGGCGACGATGTTCTTGGCGACCCAGCGCATCGCGTAGGCGGCCGAGCGGTCCACCTTGGACGGGTCCTTGCCGGAGAAGGCGCCACCGCCGTGGCGGGCCATGCCACCGTAGGTGTCCACGATGATCTTGCGGCCGGTCAGGCCGGCGTCGCCCATCGGGCCGCCGACCTCGAAGCGGCCGGTCGGGTTGACCAGCAGCCGGTAGTCGCTGGTGTCGATGCCGAGCGCGGCGAGCTCGGGCTCGACCACGTACTCGCGGATGTCGGGGGCGAGCAGGCCCTCCAGGCTGATGTCGGCGGCGTGCTGCGAGGAGACCACCACGGTGTCCAGGCGCACGGCGCGGTCGCCGTCGTACTCGATGGTGACCTGGGTCTTGCCGTCGGGGCGCAGGTACGGGATGGTCCCGTTCTTGCGGACCTCGGACAGGCGCTTGGACAGCCGGTGCGCCAGGGCGATCGGCAGCGGCATCAGCTCGGGGGTGTCGTCGCAGGCGTAGCCGAACATCAGGCCCTGGTCGCCGGCGCCCTGCTTGTCGAGCTCGTCCTCGGCGCCCTCGACCCGGGACTCGTAGGCGGCGTCGACGCCCTGGGCGATGTCCGGGGACTGCGAGCCGATGGAGACGGAGACGCCGCAGGAGGCTCCGTCGAAGCCCTTCTGCGAACTGTCGTAGCCGATCTCCAGGACGGTGCGCCGGACGATCGCGGCGATGTCGGCGTAGCCGGAGGTCGCGACCTCCCCGGCGATGTGCACCTGACCGGTGGTGATCAGCGTCTCGACCGCGACCCGGCTGCCCGGGTCCTGGGTGAGCAGCGCGTCCAGGATGGCGTCGCTGATCTGGTCGGCGATCTTGTCGGGGTGGCCTTCGGTCACGGACTCGGAGGTGAACAGGCGGCGGGCCATGGGTGCTCCGTAAGGGTGGGCAACGTGGACGGACAGGCGGACAGGCGGACGGACGGACAGGCGGGCGGACGGGGAAACGGCGGCCGGTCCCCGCCGGTGGGGCGGCGGGGACCGAGCGGGGCGGTCAGCTCGCTTCGAGCAGCCGCTTGAGCTGGACGAGTTCCTCGGCCATCTCGTTGCGCTGCCCGACCACCACGTCCTCGTCGACGTGGGGCGGCAGGTTGACGGTGAAGCGCACGGCCACGTGCTCGTCGTGCTCCTGGAGGTCGAGCTCGGCCTCCTCCTCCTGGCCGCGGATCAGCGAGTGGATGACGTAGCGGCGGGCGCCGGCGCTCTCGGTGGCGGTGATCCAGGTCTCGATCGGGCCCATCACGGACTGCACCTGGAACCTGCCGTCCTTCTCGCCGTCGACCGCCTGGAAGAAGGTGGTCCACTCGGTCAGGTTGGGCATGTGCTTGAGGTAGGCGCCGACCGTGGCGAGGTCGCCCCTGATGTCGATGCCTCCGGTCACGGGGATCATTGCGGTTGTCCTCGCTCTCTCGTGCTCTCGTGCTCTCTCTCGTGATGCGGGGCGGCCGGTCAGAGCAGGCTGAACTGCTCGCGGACGCCGCCGATCAGCTCGCGCGGCGAGCCGGGCGGCTCCTCGGCGCTGCCCCGCAGGGTGCTCTGCAGCAGGGCGGCCAGCGGCAGCACGGTGGGCAGGTGCGGGTCGGCGAGGCCGATCAGCAGCTGCTGGTGGGCGCCGTCCGCGAAGGTGGCGTCTCCGGCCGCGTCCGCGCCCTTGATCAGCTCGCCGGCCTTCTCCTGGTAGCGGGCGGCCGCCGCGGAGCGCTCCTCGGGGCCCGGGGCGGCCAGGGTGTCGACGGCCGCCTGGCCGGCGAACAGCCCGGCCTGGACGGCGATGTCGATGCCGCTGCAGAAGAACGGGTCCAGGAAGGCGGCGGCGTCGCCGGCGATCGCGTACGACTCCCCCGCCAGCACGGTGGCGCGGAAGCGCCGGTTGAGCGCGGGCAGCACCGGCAGCAGCTGGTCGGCGCCGGCCAGCAGGGTCTGCAGCGGCGCGGCCTCGTCGACCTCGGCCCAGAACAGCGACTCGATGTCGCCGCCGTAGCGCTGGGCGTGCTCGTCGCCGACCACCACGCCGACGCCGACCCGGCCGCCGCCCATCGGGATCACGAACACGTAGCCGTGGGTGATGCCGATGATGGTCATCGTGCCCTCGACCGCCAGCTCGTGCTCGCGCTCGGGCTTGAAGTGGCTGAACACCGCCTCGCGCGGGTCGAGTTGCTGCTCGGGCTCCTCCCGGGTGCCGAGCGCCCGGGAGACCAGGGCGGACTTGCCGCTGGCGTCGATGACGTACCGGGCGGAGAGCTCGGCGATCCCGGCCGGGGTGGCCGCGGTGAGCTTGACACCGCTGCCGTCGGCCGCGAACTCGACGTCGGTGACGGTGTGCAGCGGGCGGTAGCTCGCGCCCTGGCGGATCGCGTTGTCCACCAGGATCTTGTCGAACTTGGAGCGGTCCAGCCGGACCACGGCCGGCAGGTCGCAGCCGGCCGCCCGGGACAGCGTCAGCTCCAGGCCGAAGCGGCCGGTGGCGTTGAGGAAGCGCACGCCGGTGGCGGCCCCGAAGGCCTCCTTGACGTCCTCCACTCCGAGCCCGCGCAGCAGCGGCAGGGTCTCGCCCGACCACGACTCGGGCAGGTGGGGGGCCGGCTGCATCGCGCGGTCCAGCAGCAGGACGCTCAGGCCCGCCTTGGCCGCGGCCGCCGCCGCGGTGGAGCCGGCCGGGCCGGCTCCGATCACGATCACATCGGTGGTCACGCGGCGGCTCCCAGGGCGGCGGGCGCAGGCTGCGCGCCCGCCTCGAAGTGGCTGACGAAACTGTCCAGGATCCGGCCGAGGCGGTCCTCGAAGCGGCGCCGGTAGGCGTCCCGGTAGTCCTGGTGGGCGGGGTCGGACGGGCTGCCGCCCGGCTGGGCCGGGAGCAGCTCGTAGTTCCGCTCGGCGGTGACCAGGCAGCCGCCGTCCTGCTCGGTGAAGCGCCAGGCGCCGACGTGGTCGGCCATGCCGGGCGGCGGGGTCGGGCTGAAGAACTCGATGTCGCCGCCGGGGGCCAGGAAACGGACGGTGCGGACGAACTCGGTCCGGCCGTCGCGCTCCACCTCCAGGTCGAACTCCTGGTGCGCGCCGTCGTCGTAGTGCACCCGGACGGAGGTGATCCGGTCCCAGACGGCGTGCCAGGAGGCGATGTCCCAGAACAGCGCCCGGACCTCGGCCACCGGGGCGTCGATCGACCGGCTGACGCTCAACAGGTCGCTGCGGTCGGCGAGTTCGGCTGTCTCACGGGATTCGGCCCGCTCAGCGGTCGACATCGGCCTCGACCGCCTCGCGGAACAGCTGCAGGTTGTGCTGCAGGTGGCCGGAGAGCCGGCGGCCGAACTCGGCCTCGTCCGGCACCGGGGCGGCGGCCGGGTCACCGGAGGGCGGCGCCAGCAGCTCGAACTCGCGGGTGGCGGTGACGGTGGTGCGGCCGTCCTGCTCGGCGAAGGTCCAGCGGCCGGTCATCCGCTTCAGCAGCGGCGGCGGCGTGGTCTGCACCAGCTCCAGCTCGTACGGGGCGCGGCAGTAGCGGACGCCGCGGACGGTCTCCTGGCCGCCGGGGCGCTCCACCGTCATGGTGAACTCCTGGTTGTAGCCGTCGCAGTAGAGCACCTGGACGTCCAGGGTGTCCGGCAGGATCGCGGGCCAGCGGTCCAGGTCGGCGAAGGCGCCGTAGGCGGCCTCGATCGGGGCGTCGATGACGACGCTCTCGGTGATGGCGGCCACGGCGGTCACTCCCCGCCCTTGCCGGTGAGCACCTTGCGCCAGGAGTCCAGCGCCAGCTTGGAGTGGCCGGCCAGCATGGTCCTCACCTGCTCCTCGGTGCTCGCCTCCTCGGTGGCCGGGTAGACCAGCGGGGCGACCTCCTCGTGGAGGTTCCACACGTGGGTGACCTCGACGTGGGTGTGCTCCGGGTTGCCGGCGGCCTGGGTGAAGCGCCAGATCCCGCCGTGGTGCTTGAGGAACTCCGGCGGCTCGGGCTGGAAGAACTCGATCTCCCCGGGGCGGCAGTTGCGGATCGAGCGGACCCGCAGCTGGGAGCCGTCGGTCTCCGAGGCGACCGTCATGAAGAACTCCTGGTAGCGCCCGTCGTCGTAGCGGACGTCGATCTCCTGCACGTGCGGCAGGTACTGGGGCCACGCGCGGACCTCGAACAGCGCCCCGTAGACGGCGTCCAGCGGCGCCTCGATCACGAGGGTCTGCACGGTGCGGTGGGCGAACCCGGGGTGGGTGTCGATGGTGAGGCCCGCCGTGGGGCTGACGGTGGTCATCTCTGCTTGCTCCTTGGGCTGTTGTGCGTTCGGTCGGGTCTCAGGCGCCGAGCCAGTCCTCGCGGCGGCCGGCGAACAGGTCGACCATCGGGGTGTTCATGGCCCAGTGCGGGTGCTCCAGCGCGGTGGTCTCGCCCCAGAAGTCCGGGTTGGTGAACTCGAGCATCACGTTCATGTGCCACTCGCGGCCCAGCTGGGTGAGCGTGAACTTGTCGTCGGCGAGCTCGGCCAGGCCGCGGCTGAGGATCCGCTCGACCTCGGGCTTGAAGTCCTCCAGGAAGCTGGAGCCGAACTGGAACTCGTACTCCTTCAGGTCGACCGCGAAGGCCTGCAGGATGTTCATCACGTACCGCTCCTTGCGGACCCGCGGGCTCAGCTGGGAGGAGACGGCCGAGATGAAGTGCTCGCCGCGGTTGACGGCGGCGATGTAGCCCTCGACGTCCTTGCGGCCGCCGACCCGGTAGTCGTTGATGAAGCTGTAGGCGCTGGGGCCGACGCCGAGGATCTCGACGTTGTTCCGCAGGAAGGTCCACTCGTTGTAGACGTTCTCCCAGCCCGGCCGGCAGAAGTGGTCGAACATGTAGTTGTGGAAGCCCATGTTCTCGGTGGCCTCGACCAGGTCGCGGTACATGTTGCGGACGTACTCCGACTCCTTGTCCACCAGCGGGGCGACCTTGCCCATCTTGATGAACTTGTCCTGCGGGGTGCCGGGGTGGATCCGGTACAGGTAGGTGGTCAGGTGCTTGACGTCGAGGTCGCGCAGCACCTCCAGGTCACGCTGCCAGGTCTCCCGCCGGTGGCCGGGCAGGTTGTACATCATGTCCATCTGGATGTTGCTGAAGCCGCGCGAGGAGAGCTCGTTGATGGCCTTGACGGACTCCTGGGCGGCGTGCGGGGAGCCGATGATCCGCAGGATGCTCTCGTCGAAGGACTGCACGCCGAGGCTGACCCGGTTGATGTGCGAGTCGGCGACGTAGTCCAGCTTGTCCGGGGTGTAGTCGCGGGCGTTGCCCTCGAGGGTGAGCTCGTAGTCCTTGGCCACCGGGTAGTTGGCGAAGATGGTGTCCAGGATCCGCTTCAGGTACGCGGTCTTGAGCAGCGAGCCGGTGCCGCCGCCGATGTAGATGGCGCGCAGGCTGCCGGTCTGGAAGCGCTTGTAGGACGCCCAGCGCTCCAGGTCGGCGACGATCGCGTCGACGAAGCGCGCCTCCTTGTTGCGCGGGTCGTGCGGGGAGAGCTGGTCGACGAAGTACGGGCAGGAGTAGCAGCGCACCCGGCAGAACGGGATCGACAGGTACATCACGTAGTCCTGGCCGGTCTGGTCGAGCGCCAGCTGCGGCAGGAACTCCTGGCCGGAGCGGTTCTCCCAGAGCGCCGGCGGATACAGGATGAACGGGGTGGTGTACTTCTGCGGGTACGGCTGGGTGGTGACGGGCGCGGTCATGCTCGGGTCTCCAATCGGACGTTCACAGGCTGGGGAGTTCGTCAGGACGCGCTGCGCGGCTCGGCGTACATCGGCAGGCCGCCCTCGGGGCGGAGGGTCATCACCGGGCCGGCGACCACCCGGTGGCCCGGCACGGAGCGCAGCCGGAACTGCTGCACCACGGTGGTGAGCAGCAGCTGCGCCTCCATCAGTGCGAAGTGCACGCCCAGGCACTGGCGTTGGCCGCCGCTGAACGGGACGTAGGCGTAGTGGTGCTGCTTGGCGACGTTCTCCGGGGTGAACCGCTCCGGGTCGAAGCGCTCGGCGTCGCTCCAGTAGTCGGGGTGACGGTGCACGACCCAGGGGCAGATGGTGATGCTGGCGTCCTTCGGCAGCGGCAGGCCGCCCACCTCGTCGGGGCCGTTGCCCCAGCGGGCCAGCAGGTAGATCGGCGGATAGAGCCGCATCGCCTCCTGGACCACCTGCTTGGTGTACGGCAGGTTCGGCAGGTCGGCGACGGTGGCGGTGCGGCCGGCCAGCTGGGTGTCGACCTCGTGCTCCAGCCGCTCCAGCACCTCGGGGTGCTCGGCGAGCAGATGGAAGGTCCAGGTCAGCGCGTCGGCGGTGGTCTCGTGGCCGGACAGCAGCAGGGTCATGACCTCGTCGCGCAGCTGCTGGTCGCTCATCCCGCGGCCGCCGTCCTCGTCGGTGACGGCCATCAGCAGGGAGAGCAGGTCGCCGGTGTCGACGGGGTTGTCGCGGCGGCTGGCGATGATGTCGTGGATGACCTCGTCCAGCTCGGCGACGTTGGCGTTGAACCGCTTGACCAGCGGCAGGAACGGCATGTTGACCATCAGCGGGCCGAACGGGTTGCCGAGCAGCTTGGCGAACTGCTCGCTGACCTCGCTGAACGCGGTGCCGACCTTGCCGGCCTCGTTGATGATGTCCATGTTGAACAGCGTCTGGCCGACGATGTCCAGGGTGAGCTGCATCATCTCGGCGTCGACGTTGACCGGGCCGTCGTCGCCGCGGGCGCCGCGCTCGCGCCAGCGGTCCAGCATCCGCAGCGTCGCGCCGGTCATCATGTCGCCGTAGGTGGCGACCCGCTGCTTGGTGAACCCGGGCTGGATCAGCCGGCGCTGACGGCTCCACAGGTCGCCGTCGCTGGTCACCAGGCCCTTGCCCATGACCCGGCCGAGCAGCAGGAAGGCCGGGTGCGGGGCCTTGCTGTAGTTGGCCGAGTTGGTGGCCAGCACGTGCCGGATGTGGTCCGGGTCCGAGAGGAAGTAGAAGTACTGGTTGGCCAGGAAGCGCACCTTGACGGCGTCGCCGTGCTGCTGGAACACGTCGGTGAGCAGGGCGATCGGGTTCTTCGAGAAGCCGCGCATCACACCGAGCGGGGAGCCGCCGGTGGCGACCTCCCAGGTCTTCGCGGGGCGGGCGGCGGCCCGCCGCTCCGGGGCGATGGTCATCGGGCCGCCGCCTTCCCGCCCTCGATGCCGACGGGCCGGCCGATCAGGTAGGTGACCGGCGGTCCGCCCCGGCCCTCGGGCTTCAGGGCGCCGGCCTCCCAGGAGTAGTCCGACGCGTCGAGGTCGTGCACCATCTCTCGAAGCTCCTCAGTGGTGTAGGTGCGCAGGTTGGAGGCGATGCCGTCCCACATGAAGGCGAGCGGCACCAGCGGCACGAGGTAGCTGAAGAACAGCCGGCTGTAGCTGACCGGCCGCAGCCGGGCCGCCCAGCCCCAGACCAGCAGCGGGCCGAGCGGGACGGTGAGCAGGATCGGCGCCCAGCGGCGCTCGGTGAACTCGAACACGGCGACGGCCTCGCGCCGCCGGTAGGCGTCCTTCAGCACCCGGCGGGCGGTGTGCGGCCGCAGGTGGTGGAAGCCGGTGAACAGGGTGCGCAGTCCGGACAGCCGCTCGGGCACGGCCGTCGCGTCGACGGACTGCGCCTCGAAGCGGGTGCGGCCGTCGCCGATCGTGCGGACCGCCGCGGCCAGCGCCTCCCGGTTGGGGTACTTGTCGGTGAGGACCAGCTCGACGTCGGCGTCCTCCTCGGCCAGCCGGCCCTTCAGCACCGTCCAGGGGCCGGAGCCGCCGGAGCACAGGTCGACGATCCGGGAGATGTCGTGCTCACGGACCAGCTTGGCCAGCAACGGCACCACCGGCGCGTAGACGTCGCCGCGCAGCACGATGGCCTCGCGCAGCAGGTCGGTGATCGGGTTCCGCAGCACCGCGGGGAACCAGGACAGATCCTCGAACTCGAACAGGTGACGCCGTTTCATCGCAACTGACCTCGCTCCACTGGATGGCGCCGTTCGGATTTCTCGGCGGTCGACGCCGAACAACCCCCATACTCCGCACTGGAATTCGAGCGGACCATCCCCAAAACCATGCAGCGCTCCGGTCAAGCCCTAGCGGGCCGCTGCATACCGACGGCGAGTCGGCGCGCTTACCGCCTCTGAGCAGTCGATATGCCCGCATACCGAAGTCGCCGGCAAAGGCGCTCAAGTGGCGTTCAAGCGAAATTCGAGGGGTTGCCGCAAAAGCCGGTGAAGAATTGCCGGGCAACAATTGCCGGATCGATGCGAATCATCGATGCGAATCCCTTATCACCGACGAAAGGACTTCCCCCATGTGGGAGTACGAGCACAGCGTGATCGCCGACACCACTCCTGAGGCGGTCTGGGCCCTCTACAGCGACACCACCAAGTGGGAGAGCTGGGACCAGGGCCTGGACGCGATCGAGCTGCACGGCCCGTTCGAGGTGGGCACCAAGGGCCACCTGAAGCCCAAGGGCCAGGACGGCTTCCCGTTCACCCTGATCGAGGCCGAGCCCAACAAGCGCTTCACCGACGAGACCGTGGTCAACGGCCTGGTCCTGCACTTCATCCACATCCTGGAGGCGCAGGAGGACGGCCGTACCAAGATCACCCACCGGGTCGAGATCACCGGCCCGGCCGCCGCCGAGGCCGCCCCGCACGTCGGCCCCGCGGTCACCGCCGACATCCCGGCCACCGTCGCCCGTCTCGCGGAGATCGCCGCGGCCTGACGGCCTGAGCCGACAACCCCTTCCACCCCAGGAGGCGCACGTGTCCATCATCGAGTCCAGGACTTCCACGGAGACGGCGCCTCCCGGGGCGCCGTCGCCCGCCGCGGCCGCCGGCCCAGGCCACCGGGCCGCCAACGGGATAGTCCTGCTCCTGCTCTGCCTCAGCGAATTCATGATGTCGCTGGACTTCTCCATCGTGAACGTCTCACTGCCCGCGATCCAGGGCGACCTCGGCTTCCGCGCCGGGGACCTGGTCTGGGTGGTCACCGCGTACGTCCTCGCCTTCGGCGGCTTCCTGATCGTCGGCGGACGGCTCGCCGACCTCTACGGGCGCCGGCGCCTGCTGGTGCTCGGCCTCACCGGCTTCACCGCCGCCTCGGTGCTGGCCGGACTCGCCGGCTCGCCCGGACAGTTGGTCGCCCTGCGGGCCGTCCAGGGCCTGTGCGCGGCGGCCGTCACCCCGGCCGCGCTGGCCACCCTGACCACCACCTTCACCGGCGAGAAGGAGCGCCAGCAGGCGATGGGCGCCTGGGGCGCGGTGCTCGGCGCGGGCTTCGTCTCCGGGGTGGTCGGCGGCGGCATCATCACCCAGTACCTGAACTGGTCCTGGGTGTTCTGGATGAACGTGCCGATCGGCGCCGTCCTCGCCGTGCTCACCGCCCGACTGCTCGGCCCCGGCCGGGACGGCCGCCGGCCGCGCCGGATGGACCTGCCCGGCGCCGTCCTGATCACCGGTTCGGTGGTGGCCCTGGTCTTCGCACTCTCCGAGAGCAGCGTGACGGGCTGGACCTCCACCCGGGTGCTGGGCGCGCTGGCGCTGGCCGCGGTCGGCGGACTGGCCTTCGCCGCGGTCGAAGTGCGCAGCGCCGAACCGGTGTTGCCGCTCGGCCTGCTGAAGCTGCGCCGGCTGGTGGTGGCCAACCTGGCCAATGTGCTGATGATGGGCTCGTTCTTCGGGCTGGTCTACACCGTCACCCTGTTCCTGCAGGACGTGATGAACTTCTCCCCGCTGCGTGCCGGCCTGACCTTCGCGGCCGCCGGGGTCGCGGGGCTGGCGGCCGGCGCCTCCTCCGAGCCGCTGGCCCGGAAGTTCGGCGCCACCCGGGTGCTGATCATCGGCGCGCTGTTCCAGGCCGCCGCCACCGGGGTGCTGGCCACCCTGCCGACCAGCGGCACCCAGCCGTTCGTGTCGGCCTGCACGGTGGTGGTGAACTTCAGCGGCGTGGTGGCGATCGTGATGATCAACCTGGCCGCCACCGAGGGTGTCGCCGACCAGGACCAGGGCGCCGCCGGCGGCCTGCTGAGCACCTGCGAGCAGATCGGCGGGGCGATCGGCCTGGCCGTGATCTCCACGGTGGCCACCTCCCGGGCGCACCACCTGGCCGGTTCGGGGCACCCGGACACCCACGCGCTGCTGGCCGGGGACCGCTGGGGCATGGCCACCGCGGCCGCCCTGGCCGTGGCCGGCGCGCTGATCGCCCTGGTCGGACTGCGCAAGCCCGCGAAGAACTGACGGAACGGAACTGACCGGACGTCGAACCCAGAGCGCCCCACCGCGGTCCGACCGCAGTGTGGGGGTTTTTTTGGTTGGTGGACCGGGGTGTTTTGCACCCGGTTTTTTAAGCCCCTCGTCCCCGTTCACCCCCCCCCCTCCAACCATTCCCC
>NZ_JBHTTU010000033.1:75163-92960 GCF_042794375.1 Kitasatospora sp. NPDC056531
AAAAATCCAGGAAGGATAGGGGAAAAGAAACAGACCGGAACGTAAAACCAGAAGCCCCCCACCGGGGCCGACCCGGGGGGGGCCGCTCTGCTGGGTGGGCGACTCGGGGTGCTCGACGCCGGGTGCGCGACGCCGTGCGCTCCGGTCAGCCGCCGACGCGCAAGTAGTGCCCCCAGTAGCCCTGCCAGGCCCCGTAGTGCTCGGCCAGCTTCTGGAACTCCGCCTCGTCGACGGGTCGGCCGTAGACCCGCTGGACGGCCCGGCCCATCTCCTTGTCGAGCACGATCCGCTCCATCCGACCGAGCCCGCGGATCAGCAGGAAGGACGCCGACCACTCGCCGATCCCGGGCAGCTTCAGCAGCCGCTCGCGGACCTCCTGGTACGGGCCGGTGCGCAGGAAGTGCTCGTCCAGCTCGGCCCAGAGCCGCACCGAGCGGTGCAGGTAGCCGGCCTTGCGCTGGTTGCCGATCAGGGCGACCAGTTCGGCCTCCTCGAAGCGGGCCAGCTGGTCGACGTCCGGGAAGGCCCAGAGCCGCTCACCGCCCACGTCGATCCGGTTGCCGACCGCCTCGACCAGGGACCGCTTCATCTGGCGGGCCACCGGCATCGGCACCCGCTGGCACAGGATCGCCCAGCAGAGCAGTTCGAACGGCGAGGGGAACTTGACCTGGTGGTAGCCGTGCAGCCGCTCCACCACCCGGGCGAATGGCTCGTCCTGCCGGGCGAGCCGGTAGAACCCGGCCAGGTCGTCGGAGAGCCCGAGGTAGAAGTCGATCCGGTCGGTGACCGCCGCCACCGCCTCGGCGGTGATCGGCTGCTCCGAGGCGAGCCGGGCGTCCAAGCCGGACGCCCCGGGCGCCGCCGTGAGGCGCACGCCCAGGGTCGCCCCGGCCTCCCGGACGGCCAGCGTGAGCGCCGCCTGCGCGGTGCCCTGCTGGCCGGCCATCGCCGGGAAGGAGCCGATGAAGCCGAGGGAGGCCCGGAAGTCGAACGGCTCCCGGGCGGGCAGCCGAATGTCCGTCAGGTGCAGGGCCGTCGCTTCCGTGGCCATGACTCAGTCCTCCTTGTGGTTGCTGGGCAGTCCGGGCGCGAGCGGCTGGCCCCACTCGTCGGAGAGCGCGTACAGCACGGCGAGCGCCGCGTTGCGCGGGACGGGGGCGAAGAACTCGGAGTCGGCCTTCTCCACCGCGTACATCGCCTTCTCCAGCAGCGCGGCCCCGGTCTCGGTGACCTGCACCCGCTTGGCGCGGGTGTCGACCAGGTCCGGGATCCGCTCGACCAGGCCCTTGCTCTCCAGGGTGCGCAGCACCTGGCTGGTCATCATCGGGTCGGTGCCGGAGTGGTCGGCCAGGTGGCGCTGGGTCGGCGGGCCCTCCTGGGCGCCGAGCCAGCCGGCGCCGGCGAGCAGCACGAACTGCACGTGCGTCAGGTCGTGCGGCTTGAGGGCCGCGGCGATGGCCCGCTGCCAGGAGAGGGTGACGCGCCAGAGCAGGAAGCCCGGGCTCTCGGCCGGCTTGGCGGGCCGCTCGAAGTCGGCCTCCGGCTGGTTCTGCACTGCGGACTCGTTCATGGCGGTGCTCACTTTCCCTCCGTGACAGGGGTCTGCTCGGTGGTCTGCATGTACTGGATCCCCCACATAGGTGGGCCCCTCTCTCCACTTACTATGCGCGTTTACTATATCGGATACGAGTATCCCGGGCGACCCGGCGGACGGGTCAGATCAGGGCCAGTTCCATCGCCCTCGCCACCGCCATGCCCCGGCTGTTCACCCCCAACTTGACGTTGATGTTGGCCAGGTGGCGGGCCGCGGTGTGCTCCGAGATCCCCAGGATCCGGGCGATCGCCCGGTTGGAGAGCCCGTCCCTGGCCCGGCCGATCACCGCCAGCTCGCGGTCGGTCAACAGCCCCCGACCGGGGTTGGCGAACGCCGCGAGCTCGGCCAGCACCGTCTCCGGGTCGGTGAAGTACGGCAGCGAGGCCCCGCCCGACAGGGTCCGGCTCACCGCCTCCGGAAGCGCCTCCACCATCCGACGGGCGACCGCCGCCGGGCACAGGTAGCTGTCCTCCCGGCGCAGCAGCAGCGTGGGAACGGCCACTTCGGCCAGCTCCGACCACGCGTTCAGCGCGCAGGAGTCCAGGAACAGCGCAGCGGCGGCCTCCGGCTGGGCGCACATCCGCTGGTAGTCGGCGTACCAGCGCACCTCCTCCGGCCTGGTCCCCGGCAGCAGCAGCTCGGCCACCAATCGGGAGCCGAGGTGCCAGTCCGCCCGGACCAGCCGCTCCACCGCGCCGGGCAGGTCGTCGGCCAGCCCGTCCGGGTGGTCGCGGTCCGCGGTGAAGGACGGCGCGGTGCCGAACAGCACCAGCCGGCTCACCCGGTCCGCGTAGCGGGCGGCGAACAGCATGGCCAGCGGCCCGGCCAGTCCGCTCGCCAGCACGATCACCCGCTCCTCCGCGCACGCGTCCACCACCGCTGCCAGATCGGCGAGTTGACGCTCCCGGGAAAAGTCCGGGTCCTCCTCCGCGGACATCCCGACCCCGGGCGGGTCGTAGCGGATCACCCGGAAGGACTCGGCCAGCGAGCGGTGGAAGTCGCCCACCGGCCCGACCGACCAGTCCACCGACAGGTGCGAGACCCAGCCGGGCAGCACCAGCAGCGCCGGGCCCTCGCCGCCGGCCGTCCACGAGATGTGCCGCCCGCCCTCGACCAGGCGGCGGCGGACCAGCGGTGCTTCCCCGCCTCTTGCTCCGGTCGGCCTGCTCATCCCTCGCTCTTCCCCCTTGCTCCAGCAGCCACGTTCCGTTGCTGTGCTGTTCGCAGCGTAAGGAAGCCCGGGGCCTGGGAGCTTGAGCCGAACTAGACGCCGGCAGGACGCGAAGAGCCGTTCCGCGAAGTACGCAGGTCGGGGCGGAGCACCCCGGCCGCCCTGCACAGTTCTGGGGATGGAGCACCCGTCGGCCGCCCCGCACACTGAGGTCCGGAAGACGGGAGGAAGGAAGGCCGAGGATGACGACGACCGTCGAGGAGACCATCTGGACGTCCGTGGTGCACGGCGCCGTGCACGGCGCGACCGTGACCGACCTCGGCGGCCGCCACCCCATGTCCGTCTCCGCCTGCGGCTTCACCGCGGCGGACGCCCGGCGCGGCGCGCTCGCCCGCTACCACGCGGCGCGCGCCCTACAGGAGGCCGCCAACGGCCCGACGGCCGTCGGTCCGGGCCCGGTCCGGGCGCTGCAGCCCGCGGACTTCGTCCCCGGCGCCGCCGAGCCCGTCGCCGCCCCGCCGCTGCCCGCGCTCTCCGGCGTCGGCGCGGTCAGCGGGCTGCGCTACCTGGTGCCGGCCCGGATCTTCTTCTCCGCCCCCGTCCCCGCCGCCGTGCGCGAACCCGTCCTGGACGGCGCTGGCGCACCCGGCCCGGCGCTCGCCGAGGTGCTCGCGCTGGACGTCGCGGCCCGCTGGTGGCGCCACCCGCACACCCGGCTGGCCGACGCCACCGTGCTGCTGGCCGACCGGCTGCCCGGGGAGGTCCGACGGGCGCTGCCCGCGCAGGGGCTGACGGCGGAGGCGTTCCTGTGGACCTCTGCCGGCTTCGCGCTCGGCATGGTCGTGATGCACCGCGGCGACGGCGACGCGGCGAGCTTCGGGGTGAGCGGCCGGGCGACGCCCGGCGCCGCCCTGGAGGACGCCTTCCTCAAGGCGATGGCCGCCCGGCTGGGCCGCCCGCCGGGGCCCGGCTCCGGCGGGCGGACGGTACGGCCCGGTGCGCACCGCGCCCGCCGCACCCGCTTCGCGCCGCCGACCGGTCCGAGCGGCACCCGGGCGCTGACGGCCTGGCACCAGGGCTCCGAGCAGCTCGCGCTGCTGCGCCGCCATGCCGTCGGGCGGCTGCCCGTCGGGCCCTGGCCCGCCGTCGACTGGGTGGAGCTGGCGCACCGGCGGTTCGGCCACGAGCCGGTGCTGGTCACCCTGCCGACCGCGGACGGCGGACGGACCGTCCAGGCCGCGTGTCCGGGGGCCGAGGTCTACCGCGCCTCGGCGGTGTCGGTGCCGAGCTTCCCGTTCTAAGCCGGTGGTGCTTGTGAGCTATACGTGTCCCGGCGTCCGTGCGCCGGGCCTTCGTCATGCCGCCAGCAGGTCGAGCAGCCGCCCCAGCGCGCCGCGGTCCGCGGCGGCCAGGCCGGCCAGCAGGTCCTCGTCCACCTGCCGCTCCAGCGTGGCGAGTTCGACGGCGAGCCGGACGCCCGGCTCGGTCAGTTCGATCCGGTAGGCGCGCCGGTCGGCCGGGTTTCGCCGGCGGACCACCCACCCCTGCTCCTCCAGCTGGTCGATCAGCCCGACCATGCTGGTCCGGTCGATCCCGAGCTGTTCGCCGAGGGCCTGCTGGGCGCTGGGGCCCTGGGCCACCAGGGTGGCCAGCACGGCGTGGTCCTTGGGCCGCACGCCGCGGTCCGCGAGCGCCCCGGCCAGCCGGTCGGAGAACCGGTCGGCCGCCAGGCGCAGCAGCCGGCCGGTGCCGGGCTCGGGCCGCCGGGCCGTGGCGGTGTCCACGGTCTCAGGCATGGACCGTCACCTCCTTGAGCAGATTGTCATGCGCGATGATAGTCAGCTCTAGAGATGGTTTTCCAGACCCCCGGCCCGAATCGCCGGGCCGGTTGTCCTCGGCCCCGTTGTCCTCGGCCTCGGCCTCGTGCGGCACCCGGGCAGCTGGCAGCGCCACCAGCGCGGCCGCCAGCCCGGCGCCGTGGGCCAGCGCCACCGGGACGCGCAGCCCGCCCACCGTACGCAGCACCGGCGCGCCCGCCTCGGTACGGCCCCAGCGGGTCCCTGCGGCCGTCCGGCCGGTGCCCGCGCACAGCGCCTCCCAGGCCCGCCGTCCGGCCAGCCTGGCCGCCGCCGAGTGGGCCCGCTGCCGCTCCCGGCGCGGCAGGCCGCCCGGGACGGCCACCAGGGCGGCGCGCAGCCGCGGCGGCGGGCGGTGGCCGAGGCCCGGGGCGGCGACCACCGCCGCCAGCACCGAACCCCCGACCTCCCGCACCGCGCCGCGCAACACCCGGGGAAAGTCCGGCGGGTGGCGACCGCCCGCGATCCGGACCACCCGAGCCCCGCCACCGGGCGGTGCCACCTCGATCCCGCGCCAGCCGATCCCGTCGAAGCCCGTCCCGAGCGCCTTGAGCACGGCCTCCTTGACCGCCCACACCTCGGTGAGCGCGCGCGGGTCGGCCGCGGTGGCGGCGAGCTCTCGCTCGGTGAACGCCACCGCGGCCACCTGCGGGGTGCGCCGCAGCCGTACCGCCCAGTCCGCGACGTCCGAGACGTCGACCCCCAAGCGGACCACCACGGCTCAGTCCGCCTCTCGCCCGTCCGGCTCTGCGGCGCACCGGGCGGGACCGGCGGGCTGCGCAGGGGCCTGCCCGGTCGGGCCGACCATCGCGACCACCCTGGTCCAGCCGGCGCCCGCGCCGGCCACGGCGACCGGGAAGCAGGTCACCATGAAGCCGGTGGGCCCGGGCAGTTCCTCCAGCCGGTTGAGCTTCTCCAGCTGCAGGTACTCGCTGATCCGCCCGTAGATGTGGGCGGGCCACAGGACCTCGCGGTCACCGGTGCGGTGGTACTCCTCGACCATCGCGGCCATCGGGCGGTCGAGCCCCCAGGCGTCGATGCCGATCACCTTGACCCCGCGCTCCACCAGGAAGGCGGTGCCCTTCCCGGAGAGGCCGGCGTACTCGGTGAGGTACTCCGCAGTGCCCCAGTGCTTCGAGGCGCCGGTCCAGAGCAACACGATGTCGCCCGGGGCCAGTTCGTGCTCGGCCTCGTCCAGCGCGGCGATCAGCTGGTCCACCGTGATCGCACTGCCGACCGGCACATGGCGGACGTCCAGGCGCACGCCCGGCCCGTAGCACCACTCCAAGGGGACCTGGTCGATGCTCTTCGCGGGCGCGCCACCGGACTCCGGCCCGTAGTGCAGGGGCGCGTCCATGTGCGTCCCGGTGTGGGTGGTCAGCGTGACGGTCTCGCTGGAGACCGCCATGCCGTCCGGGAACGCGTCCGGACCGAGTCCGAGCACGACGGCGCCGGTCTCGTGGTCGAGGACCTCGACCTCGACCGGGGTCGCCTCGCTCGGGGTGTCCTGGACGATGACGCTCAGGTCGATCAACCGGAGCCCGGGCACCGCAGGCGGTGGGCCCTCGTGCTCTGTCATCGGATACCTCCGTGGATACCTCCGGCTTTAGCCGGGGGAGGAAACGGACTTCCCGCGGAGCGGGACAGGGAAAGGCAGATCACCGTCAAGGCGATTTGCCGGTTCGGAAGATGATTACTCGTCATGTGGTCACAATCCGGGGTGCTTCGGTGTGAGCCATGCCGACCAGTCACGTGAAGCGGGCCTTCAAGTTCCGCTTCTATCCGACCCCGGAGCAGGCCGATGTGCTTGCCCGGACGCTCGGATGTGTCAGGAAGGTCTACAACATGGCGCTGGCCGCCCGTGCTGAGGCGTGGGCGATCCGCCAGGAGCGCATCACCTACAACCAGACCTCGGCGATGCTGACGGCCTGGAAGAAGACCGAGGAACTGGCCTACCTCAATGAGGTGTCCAGCGTCCCGATGCAGCAGGCGCTTCGCCACTTGCAAGGGGCGTTCACCAACTTCTTCGCCAAGCGGGCGAAGTACCCGCGTTTTAAGTCCAGGCACAAGTCCCGCGCCAGCGCGGAGTACACCAGCTCGGCGTTCCGCTTCCGGAACGGTGAGCTGACCTTGGCGAAGACGGTCGAGCCACTGGCCGTTGTGTGGTCCAGGCCGCTGCCCGAGGGGGCGGTGCCGTCCACGGTGACCGTCTCCCGTGACGTGGCAGGGCGCTGGTTCGTGTCGATGCTGTGCGAGGACTCCGGCGTCAAGCCGCTGCCCGTGCTGGACACGGCGGTCGGCATCGACGCCGGACTCGACAGCCTGGTGACGCTCTCCACCGGGGAGAAGATCACCAACCCGCGCCATGAGCGCAAGGACCGTGCCGCCCTCGCCCAGGCCCAGCGCGACCTTGCACGCAAGGCCAAGGGCAGCAACAACCGGGCCAAGGCCCGGACCAAGGTCGCCAAGATCCACGCGAGGATCGCCGACCGGCGCAGGGACTTCCTGCACAAGCTCACCACTCGACTCGTGCGCGAAAACCAAACGCTCGCGATCGAGGACCTGACCGTGCGCAACATGGTCAAGAACCACGCCCTCGCCCGCGCCATCTCGGACGCGAGCTGGACCGAACTGCGGTCCATGCTGGAATACAAGTCGGCCTGGTACGGCAGGGACCTGGTGGTCGTGGACCGCTGGTTCCCCTCGTCCAAGCTGTGCTCGTACTGCGGCAGCCTCGCCAAGGCCATGCCGCTGAACGCCCGCACCTGGACGTGTGGCTGCGGCACGACCCACGACCGGGACGTGAACGCAGCCAAGAATCTCCTGGCCGCCGGACTGGCGGTCACAGCCTGTGGAGACGGTGTAAGACCTCAACGGAGCACTCCGGGCGGGCAGTCGTCGATGAAGCAGGAAGTAGTCCCACCGCAGCGCACACGCGCGGCGGCTCAGCCGCGAGGTTGAGAGGGAATCCCCCTTCCCTTAAGAAGGGGGAGGAAGTCAACACGCCTCCTCTCCTCACCTGTCGACGGTCTCGCCCACCGCGCGGGCGGGCGAGCCGCGGTTCAGATCCGGCCGTCCAGGAACTCGACCAGTTGGGCGACCGTACGGACGTTCTTCAGCGCCTTGCCGTCGGGGGCCTGGCCGCCCACCAACGAGGCGACGGTCTCGACCAGTTCGGCGGAGTCGATGTCCAGGTCGGCGCGCAGCTGCGCCTCCGGGACGATCTCCTCGGCCTCGATGCCGAGTTCGACCAGCACGGCCTTGAGCCGGTCGAAGGTGGACAGGGTCTGGGTGCTCATCTCGGGTTCTCCCTCGACTGGTTGTGTTCGGTTCTCTGACGTGCCGTCACGTCGTCTCGTCCGTTTGTCAGTTCGTGTCCGCGGCGGGCCCGCGCAGCACCAGGGCCGCCACGGTGCCGTCCGCGCCGCGCGCGTTGACCAGCGCGGTGCGCACCGACCGCACCCGGGGGGCGTCGACGATCAGGTCCAGTTCGGTCGCCTCCCGCTCCCCCGCGGTGATCCCGGCCACCGGCGGCACCGCTCCGTTGCGGATCGCCAGCAGCGCGGCCAGCAGGTCCACGGCCGGGGCCGCGCCGAGCAGGTGGCCGGTGACCGGCTTGACGGTGGTGCACGGCACCTGGTCGACCGCGCCCGCCCCGAGCAGGTCCGCCACCGCCCGGACCTCGCCGGCGTCGGCGTAGACGGTGCCCTGCGCGTCCAGGGCGATCAGGTCGAGGTCCTGCGGGGCGACCTCGGCCTCCTTCAGCGCGGTCTGCGCCACGTGGGTCAGCACGTCGGTACCGGTGCGGCCGAAGACCTGGTCCGAGCTGGCGTGCCCGGCGGCGAACCCGGCGACCTCGGCGAGGATCTCGGCGCCGCGCGCCCTGGCGCTCTCCTCGGACTCCAGGGTGAAGACCACCGCGCCCTCGCCCACCAGGTAGCCGTCCGCCCCGGCGCCGAACGGCCGGTAGTCGCCCGGGGTGAGCCGCCCGCTGGTCTCGCAGAAGGTGTAGGTGTACGGCGTGACCGGCGCCTCGGCGCCGCCGGCCAGCATCGCCTCCGCGCGGCCCTCGGCGATCGCCCGCACCGCGTAGCCGATCGCCACGGCGGCGCTGGCGGTGTCCGCCGCGACGGTCTTGGAGAAGCCCTTGATCCCCCACTTGATGCTGATCTGGCCCTGCGGCGCGGTGGGGAACCAGGCCGAGGCGATGTACGGGCTGACGCCGGTGTAGCCGACCTGGCAGAGCCGGCGCATGCTCTCCTCGGTGATCTCCCAGCCGCCGTACATGTTGCCCAGGTAGACGCCGACCCCCTCAGGGGCCTCGGCCGGGTCCAGGTCGGCGGCGGCCAGCGCGTCCTGCGCGGCGACCAGGGCCAGTTGGCAGAAGCGGTCCATCCGCTTGCGCAGCCTCAGCGGGATCGAGGCGACCGCCTCGTCCCCGGCGACGCCCGCGCGGTGCGCGGTGTACGGCCCGGTCGGGAAGCGGTCGATCTCGGCGACCGCCGGGCGAGCCGCGCCGACCAGGTCCCAGAACTGCTCGGTGGTGCGGGCGCCCGGGAGAGCCAGCCCCACCCCGGTGATGACGACCTTGCGCATCTCGTGTCCTCTCTTTCCGTCGGGTGGCTCAGGCGCGGCCGAGGACGACCGTCGAGTGGATGCCGCCGAAACCGCTGGAGAGGCTGGCGATGGCGTCCACGGTCGCCTCGCGGGCGGTGTTCGGGATGTAGTCGAGGTCGCAGTGCTCCCCCGGCTCGACGTGGTTGACGGTGGGTGGCAGCCGGTGCTCGTTCAGCGCGAGCACGCAGGCCACGAACTCCAGGGCGTTGGCGGCGGCCAACGCGTGGCCGACCATCGACTTGATCGAGCTGACCGGCGTCCGGTACGCCTGCTCGCCGAGCACCAGCTTGACGGCGTTGGTCTCGCAGACGTCGTTCTGCGGCGTCGAGGAGCCGTGGGCGTTCACGTAGCCGATCCGCTCGGCGGGCAACTTCGCGTCGTCCAGAGCAAGTTGGAAGGAGCGCGCGAGGTCGGTGCCGTGCTCGGCCAGGTCGGTCATGTGGAAGGCGTTGGCGCTGCTGCCGAAACCGAGCACCTCGCCGAGGATCACGGCGCCGCGCTCGCGGGCGTGCTCCCACTCCTCCAGCACCGCGATGCCCGCGCCCTCGGCCAGCACGAAGCCGTCCCGGAACCGGTCGAACGGACGGGAGGCGTGCTCCGGGTCGTCGTTGCGCACCGACAGTGCGCCGATCACGTCGAAGCAGGCGACCACGAACGGGGTGATCGGGGCCTCGGCGGCGCCGGCCACCATCACGTCGGCGTCGCCGCGCCGGATGGCGTCGAAGGCGAAGCCGACCGCGTCGTTGCCGCCGGTGCAGCCGGTGGTCAGGGTGACCGCCGGGCCGTACAGGCCGAAGGCGTCGGCGACCGCGGCGGTCGGGGTGTTGAAGGTCGCGGACAGGTGCAGCCGGCGGTGCGCGGCGGCCACGTCGATCGGGCCGGTGCCGCCCGCCGTCAGGTCCGGAAAGTGCTCGGTCATGAACTTGGTGCCGCCGATCGCGTTGGCGATCACCACACCGGTGCGGAACGGGTCGACCTCGCCCGGTCCGTCCAGTCCGGCGTCGGCCATCGCCTCGTACGCGGCGGCCAGGGCGATTCGGACCACCCGGTCGTCGCCGTCCGGCTCCTCGGCCGGGCTGCCGGGCAGGACCACCGGCGGCAACTGGCCGGCGATCTGCGAGTTGAATCCCGAAGCATCGAAGGAGCCGATGCGGGAGACGCCGTTGCGGCCCTCCCAGAGGCCTTCGGCGAAGTTCTTCTTTCCGATGCCATTGGGGGCCAGGACCCCCAGGCCCGTGATCGCGACTCGACGCATCGCGCTCTCCTTGTCCCTCTCGGTCGGTGAAGTGGTCGGTGCTCAGTGCTCTTTACGGCCGGTCGGGCCAGGTCTCAAGCCACCAGCAGGTGCTCGTCGCCCACGGTGAGTGCCATCGCGTCGCCCCAGCCGGCGCAGGACGCGGAGACCGCCTTGCGGTCGAACTGCCGTAGCAGGCCGCGCAGTACGGTGCCGGGACCGACCTCGATGCAGGTGTCCACGGCCTCCGCGCGCAACGTCTCCATCACGCCGACCCACTCCACGGGGGCGGCGATCTGACGGGCCAGCAGGCGGCGGTAGGAATCGAGATCGGTGACCAACTGGCCGGTCATGCTGCTGATCAACGGGGTGTGGCCGGCATGCAGCGGCAGGTCGGCGATCAGCGGGGCCAGCCGGTCCTCCGCCTGCGCCATCAACGGCGAGTGGAAGGCGCCGTGCACCTCCAACGGGATCACCGCCTTGGCGCCCCGCTCCAGCAGCGCCCCGGACAGCAGCCGGACGGCCTCGCTCTCCCCGGAAACCACCGACTGGCGCGGGCTGTTGGCATTGGCGACCACCACCGTGCCGGACACCTCGGCTGCGACCGCCCGTACCGTCGCCGGGTCCATCCCCAGCACGGCGGCCATCGCCCCCGGCGTCGCCACACAGCAATCCGCCATCTCGGCCGCCCGGTTGGCGACCACCACCAACGCGTCGTCCAGGTCGAGCCAGCCGCCCGCCACCAGCGCCGAGTACTCCCCCAGGCTGTGCCCGGCCACCACGGCCGGGGCCAGCCCGAGCAGGTCCAACTCGGCCGTCAGCGCGCAGGACAGCGCCAGCACGGACAGCTGGGTCGGCACCGTCTCGGTCAGCCGCTCGGCCGGACCGACCAGCACCGCCTCCTCGATGTCCTGCCCCACCATCGCCCCGGCCCGGCGCAGCACTTGTCCGAAGAAGGGCGACCGCTCGTACAGGTCGGCCCCCATGCCCACGTGCTGGCTGCCCTGCCCGGGGAAGAGGAACGCGTACCGGTGCCCCATGAGCTGCCACCCTCTCTGTGCATCACCATTCTTGAATGTCAGCATGACTGATGGTTTTGCAGACTGTCAATCAGCTCATCCGACCATCAGTTCCCCTCGCCCAGCCCTTGACGGGCCCTCGAACACACGCAAAAGGGCCCGGTCCGGACATTCGTCCGAACCGGGCCCTCTCGCCCGTCTGTCACCGTCTCCCCAGGTCAGGGGTCGTTCGCCGAGGCTCCTGAAGAGCCGGGACCCCAACCCCCTGCCACACCGTACGGATACGACCCTTGGCGATACCAGTCCACCAGGGGCAGGAAACACCACGCCCGAGAGCTATCCGGCGTTCCAACTGCGCTTGCCGAACGGCGGCCCGGTCGCGCACGGCCGCCTGCTGGTCGAAAGAGTCAGCGGAAGCCAGAACTTCGTGATCAGCACCGGGCCACCGGCCCGCTCCGAGGTGGCGCCGTCGTTCGCACTGGGCGCGGCACCGTCCTACTGGCCGCAGCCGGCGTCGGCGGCCACAACCTGCGGGGCAAGCCCCCCAGGCGATCAGCTCTTCCAACGTGTCGATCGCGAGCCGCCACTTCTCGACGTGCCCGACCTCCGGCGGCAGGCCGGTGCGTCTCCCGCGGTCGCCGTCGCGGTCGTCCCAGTCCGACCGCACGAACAGCCGCCAGGACAACGGGCTGGAAGCCCTGTCGGCGACAACGTGGACGCTCACCCTGACCCGGCAGAGCGAGCGCGCGCCGAGACCCCCGCGAAGCCTCTCCGCCTCGCCAAGATCCACGGGCCGCAGCATGCACTGCCGCGACCACCAAGATCAAATCAACCTGACGAAGCACTATTGGAGGACCCGGGAGATCCCGGGCACCGCCCGAGACATTCCGATCGTCCTGTCTCTCAGACCAGCGAATTCTACAGAATTCCGACAGGCGCCTACAGAAATCTTTACATCCCGCACAGGCCGCTGTTAGCCTGCCTTCGGCGCCGTTTGCGCCGTGGGTTGCTTTCATGAGGTTGTGAGGTTTGCGGTCAGGATGTTGACAACAGGAAAAGTTCTGCGATTCGATGACGTGCGCGGCTACGGATTCATCGCCCCCGATAACGGCGGCGAAGACATCTTCATGCACGCGAATGATCTTCTCAGCGAGAAGCACATGATCCAGCCAGGCATCCGGGTGTCGTTCGAGTCGGAAATGGGTGATCGCGGACGCAAGGCGTCCGACGTTCGCATCATCGACGGTGAGCAGCCCGCAGCGACCCTGCCGAGCGCACCGGCGAGCGCCAAGGTGCGGGCAGGACTCGACTCCGAGGACGGCCTGTGCGATGTGCTGTCGGCCGGTGAGTTCCAGCAGGAGCTGACCGAAGCCCTGCTCCGTGCGGTTCCGACACTGACCGGCTCCCAGCTGCTAGAGGTGCGCGCCTGTGCGGTCGAGCTGTCCCGCACCCACGGCTGGGTCGAGTCCTGAACGCGGGCTGAGCCCCGCCGCTCCGGCTGAGCGGCACGCCGGGGAAACGGCACGCGGGTACCGGTCCCGTCTCCCCGGCTGAGGCCGCCGGAGATCCTGAGTTGCCACTTCAGGCTCCGCGGCTGCGGCCGGCCTCCGGGTCTCCGGCGGTCGGCCGCGAACCTCCCGTCACTGCGCTGCGGCGAACTGGAGACCACTCATCTGGATACCGGTAGGCAGTTCCTGTCGCCCTGCAATGTCGAGCTTGCGGTAGACCCGGGTGAGGTGCTGCTCGACTGTACTGACGGTGATACAGAGCTTGTCCGCGATTTCACGATTGGTGTGTCCCCGCGCAGCCAACCATGCGACGCGCAGCTCCGACTCGCTGAGGGCACTGTCAGGGGTCACGGTCTCGGCGCTCTCCTCGAACCGGGACTCCTCCGCGCCCGGCCTGTTGCCGTTGGCGGCTCCAGCCTCCTCGGACAGCGGCCGGGCTCCGCACTCCTGCGCGATGTGGTGGGCCTGACGCAGCAGCATGCTGGCCCGGCCCGACTCACCCTTGGACTGATGGACCGACCCCAGCTCGAGCAGAACCCTGGCCAACTCCAACTTGTCGCCCGACAGCTGGAGTTCGTCAAGCGCTTGAGCGAGAAGCGCCGGCCGGTCCTCGACCGCGGCCAGGGACGCCTTGAGCCGCAAAGCGATACCGCGGCTGCGCCGAGCATTGTGCGGCGTCTTCGCGAGGTGCTCCGCGATGAGGCCATCGGCACGATCCCGGTCACCGAGCGCGACCAGCGCCTCGGCAGCATCCGCCCGCCAGGGCGTCACGGCCGGGTCGTCGACACCCCAACGCTCCGCCAGCCGGCCCACGGCAAGGAACTGGCCTAGAGCGACATCGAACCGGTTGGTGGCGAGGAAGTACCGCCCATGCGCCCTGCGATAGCCTAGCCAGTGGACACTCCTGAATAGGGCATCAGTCACCGGCCGGTCAAGCTGACGAGCTGCCTCGTCATACTTCCCCATGTTCGTGTACACCATCGCGAGAATTCCGATGGGAGCACCAGAAAAAGAAGTTCCGTATTTCTGCGATATATGATGCAGCGACCTGACTGCGAATTCCTCCGCGCCTACCAGGTCCCCCCGATGGAGGGAGATCTCCGCGCGGACACAGGAGAATACAGCCTCCCATCCTCGCGCATTCCTGGCGGCCGATTCCTTGAGGAATCGATCACACCACCTTCCAGCCATGTCGATCCTGCCGCGATGGAGCAGTGTCCGAAGCGAACTCACGATCGGATCGAGAGTCGAATCGGTCAATGGCGAGCTGTCCAGCAGCTCCTCCAACTGGACGATCCTGTCCGGCCTTTGGCGCCCCGGCAGCCATCGGGCAGCCGACCCGAGCCCGTGCAGCCGACCGGAGGACGACTTGGGATGAATCGACACCGCCTTCGGCCGCAGCGCCGGCTGCACGGCGGGCACCGACCGGACGGGGGCGATGCTCGCGGTCAGCCACGGCCTGACGAACTGGACTTCGGCCTCAGCGCGGATCTCTGCCGTCGTCAGCTGCTCCAACCTGTCGAGCACCTCACGCGCATCATCGATCCAGCCGTGCGCGCAGAGCAGCTTGGCCAGCGGTGCGAGGTTCGACACCGACAGGAGGTCCCTATTCAGCGCGCACATCAGCTCCCTGAGATGCAGCTCCACTCCGGAGAGATTGACCCGGCGCATGACGTCGGCCAACCTCAGCTTGATCTCGATCCGCTGCCGGCCGTCCTCACTCATCGCATGCGCAAGCTCCAGGTAGGACGACGCGCACTTGACGTTGCCATCGGCGAGCGCCTGCTCCGCCGCATCCCGCAGTACGGCGATACCCCACGGGTGACGGACCTGGTCGGCGACCCTCAGGTGCGCAGCCACGGTCGTGGTGGTCGCGCTCTCCGAGTAGAGGAGTGCTGCCGCCCGAAGGTGCAGCTCCACCCGCACCGACTCTTCCATGCTCTCCAACACGGCGGTCCTGGCCATCGGGTGCCGGAACGAGTAACCGCTGATGATCCCGGCGGCATTCAGGGCCCGCACTCCCTGATCCACCGCCGTCGAGGTGATGCCGAGCAGCCGGGCAAGGATGCCGCTGCTGTCCGCGCCACCCAGGACCGCCAGGCCCTGCGCCACCGCAAGGGCCGCGGCGCCGTCCCGGTAGAGGTAGGCGAGGATGGCCCGGCCGAACGCGCCACCTGCGGTGGGCTGTGGGCTCTCAGGGGGTTCCTGTCGCTCCCGACACGACAACGCATGGTAATCCTCCATCAGCGCCCGTACCAGCAGCGGGTTCCCACCCGTGGCGGCGTGGAAGCCATCCACAACCTGGCTGTCAGCAGGGATGCTCGTGTCGCGCTCCAGGATTCGCCCGACTCCCCTCCGGGTGAGCCCACTGAGCTGGATGCGCCGCAGGTTCGGCTGGCGCAGCAGTTCGGTACTGAACACCGGGTCACGCAGCGTGCCAGCCAGTGACTCGGTGAAGATCATCATCAGCCGGGCGGCACGACACCGGCGGGCCGCATGGAGCAGGAAATGCAGGGAATCACGGTCGGCATACTGCACGTCGTCGACCGCGATGACTACCGGCGCAATAGCGGACAGCTTCTGCAAAATTGCAGAAAACTCCTCCATGGCTTCAGCGCGAGCGGCTCCCTTTAAAAGCTCATGGAACCGATTCACAGAGTCCGCGGGAACCCGTCCGGACCCCAGCAACTGGCGCACCACACCGAGCTGGTTGACACTCTCCATCGAGGCAGCATTAGCTCGCAGAGCAATTACCCCAACCCCCGACAATTTCTCGACAAATATTTCGAGAATCTCACTCTTACCGCATCCGAAAGCAGCCTCGACAACAACCACTCCGGACTTCTCGGCCAGACAGTCACCGAAGGCCGATTCAAGCAGTTTCAGCTCCACTTCCCGGTCGACCAGAACCAAAACTCCCCCTAGAGTTCGATGCGAGTCCAGTTGATCAAAATTCCCAAAATGGGAACCTGACCCACCGAAAGGAACAACCTTCATGAATTCGAGCCGATAGGCTAGTATATCCTCGTAACGGTTCGAGTCAAACACTCTTTCGGCCATCACGGTAGGCAATCGAGGGGCTACGAAGCGCCATAATGGCTGGATGCATCGTCTCAAAAGGTGCCTCTTCCCCGAGCCCCGGTAGCCATGGAGGGGCACGTGACTCCGGCCGAATCGGGGCTGCAGCCTCAGTGCCGGAACGACGTCTGCCCGTTCGTCGAGGGCGGTGAAGACGCCCTCGACGAGGCGCTTGGCCAGGCGCGCAGAGTGTGCGGCGCGATGCGGGCGCGTCCGCGATGACCAGCACGTCTCGGCACCGCTCTTGGCCTCGCCCGGGTAGAGATCCGGCGATGCGACGCATCGTCAGCCCGGGAAGGCAGGCGATACGGCTCCCACTTCGGGGGCCACAGCCACCGGCAGCGCGCCGATGGTCGCCAGCCAGTGCGGGATCTGCGCTCGAGCCCCTTAATCAACGGCCTGCCAACACCCCCGGCAGTCGGCGACACCACCTTATTCGACACTTCGGACATTCATTTCCGGGGGCGACCGGGTCACCCGTAAGGGGATCACCGCCGCCTCTACGGGATACCTCGTCGCCGGCTAGGGGTTCCGTCGGAGCGTTAGGGGTGGTAGTCGGGATCGGCCAGTCGCTACCATGCTACATATTCGCGTGTTTTCATTCGCCTGTGTTCCCGGGCATGTCCGTCCGGCAGGTACCGACCGATGTTGGACAGAGCCTCCCGACGCGAGGCCAGCCCCTCCTCGGCAAGGAGGAGCAATGCCGCTGAATGTTGGAAATCTGCCGATCGGCACTGCCGTGACCGCATTCTGACTGCACAAGCGCCAGATTCACGCGCATATATTCGCAGGAAAGAACCGCCGGACAGAACTTCTGTCCGGCTCGTACCTCTTTCCGGGGCTCTTCGGACCCCACGCATCCTTTGCTCTCTCTCAGCGGGGTAAGAAATGACGGACGAATCTCAGCTCGTTGATTACCTGCGGCGGATGACAGCCGACCTCCGTCTGGCGCATCGCCGCATCAAGAAGCTGGAGGCAGGGGACACCGAGCCGATCGCGATCGTGGGCATGGCCTGCCGCTATCCGGGTGGCGTGACGTCGCCGGACGAGCTGTGGCAGCTGGTGGCGGAAGGCCGGGACGCGATCGCGGCCATGCCCGACAACCGCGGCTGGGACCTGGAGAAGCTGTACGGCCCCGAGGCCGGCGGCTCCACCACGATGGAGGGCGGTTTCCTCTACGACGCGGGCGAATTCGATGCCGAGTTCTTCGGCATCTCGCCGCGTGAGGCCCTGGCGATGGACCCGCAGCAGCGGCTGCTGCTGGAGACCTCGTGGGAGGTGTTCGAGCGCGCCGGCATCGACCCGCACTCCGTCCGGGGCAGCCGGACCGGTGTGTTCGCCGGCGTCATGTACCACGACTACGCCGGCGAACTCGCCACGCTGCCACCGGAGGTGGCGGGATACCTCAGCACTGGCATGGCGGGCAGTGTGCTGTCCGGCCGGGTGGCCTACACCCTGGGCCTGGAAGGCCCCGCGGTGACCCTCGACACCGCCTGCTCCTCCTCACTGGTCGCCCTGCACCTGGCCGTCCAGGCCCTGCGCAACCGCGAGTGCGACCTCGCCATGGCCGGCGGCGTCACCGTCATGGCCACACCCACCACGTTCCTGGAGTCGTCACTTCAGAACGGCCTTGCGTCGGACGGGCGGTGCAAGTCCTTCTCCACCGACGCCGACGGGACCGGCTGGTCCGAGGGCGCCGGCGTCATCCTCGTCGAACGCC
>NZ_JBHTTU010000034.1:0-92949 GCF_042794375.1 Kitasatospora sp. NPDC056531
TACATTCCGAACCCGGAAGCTAAGCCTCACAGCGCCGATGGTACTGCAGGGGGGACCCTGTGGGAGAGTAGGACGCCGCCGAACAATCATTCAGAAAAGCCCCTGATCCATTCGGATCAGGGGCTTTTCGCATTTCCGTTGACGTATCGTCAGTGCATGGACGATCAGACAGCGGTCATTGCGAACAAGGTGCTCCGCCCCGGGCAGCGCGACGGCGCCCTGCGTGTTCTGGCCGAGGCCCAGACGGTGGACGGCCGGGCCGCCGTGTCCGAGCAGGGCCGGCTCCGGCTGCGGAACGCCGAGACGCCCCGCCCGGGCATCACCCACTTCATCGAGACCGAATCCGAGGCCGCGTCCGAGAACGAGAACGCAGCCGTCCTCGCCTACGGCCAGCTCGAAGTCCCGGAGGACCCGACGGCCAACCCCGCCGCCGAGCTGGTGGTCGACCCGGCCGCCCGAGGCCGCGGTCTGGCCCGTCCTCTGGTGGACGCCGTCCTCGCGGGGGCCCATCGGGAGGGCCGCGACGCGGTGGACTTCTGGGTACACGGCGGCCACCCGGCGGCCCGGCACCTGGCCGGCGCGTACGGCGCCGAGCTGGTCCGCGAGCTGCGGCAGATGCGCCGCACCGGCGCACAGACCGAGGCCGTGCCCGTCCCCGAGGGCATCGAGCTCCGCACCTTCCGCCCGGGCGAGGACGACGCCGAGTGGCTGCGGCTGAACGCCCTGGCCTTCGCCCACCACCCGGAGCAGGGCTCCTGGACCGAGCAGGACCTGGCCGAGCGCCTCGCCGAGCCCTGGTTCGACCCGGCCGGCTTCTTCCTGGCCACCCGCGAGGGCAAGGCGGTCGGCTTCCACTGGACCAAGGTGCACCCGGCCACCGCGACCGAGCCGGAACTCGGCGAGGTGTACGTGGTCGGAGTGGACCCGGCCGAGCAGGGCAGTGGACTCGGCCGCGCGCTGACCGCGGCCGGTCTGCGTCACCTGACCGGCTCCGGAGCCGACGAGCGTGGACTGGAAACCGTCCTTCTCTACGTCGACGCCGACAATCCGGCCGCCGTGCGGGTATATGAACGACTGGGATTCACCGTTCACGAGGTGGACCTCATGTACCGAGCCCAGTACCAGGCGAGCCGGCGGGCCTAGCCGCCCGGTGCGGCCGGGTCGTCCCATCCGGACGGCCCGGCCGCACCGACCGGACGGCCGGGCGTACCGAGCGGTCACGAGCGACGGGTGGAAAACGGCACCGCCCCCTTGCTCCGACCGACTCAGCTTTCCTCCTGGCCATGCGGTGTTTACCGTGGATTCAATTGCTGCCGCGAAGATCACAGGATGAAGTCCGTAGTGTCTCGCTCGTGCAGAGTCGACCGCCATTCGCCGGCCGGTCCTGTACGGACCGCGCCCGGTGGTTGGGCGCTGTCCCTGGGGGCCGCCGCCGCCCGGGGCGAGAACGACGGCCCGCAGAGTCATTCGCGTCCGGACGCCGTCCTGCTGCTGGAGGAGCTGGAGCCCATGAGCATCCCCCGCCCCGTCTCTGCCCCGCTGTCGCCGACGGCCCGGATGTCCGGTGCACTGGGGGTTCCGCCGGAGCTGTCGACCACGGACGAGCAGGAGTTGGAAGCCTTGCCGCAGGGCCGGTTCCTGGACCGCGAGCGAAGCTGGCTCGCGTTCAACGAGCGCGTCCTGGAGCTCGCCGAGGACCCGGGGATCCCGCTCCTCGAGCGGGCGAAGTTCCTGGCGATCTTCGCCAGCAACCTGGACGAGTTCTTCATGGTCCGGGTGGCCGGGCTGAAGCGCCGGATCGCCACCGGCGTCGCCCAGCGCAGCGCCTCCGGCCTCCAGCCGCGCGAGGTGCTGGACCTGATCTGGACCCGCTCGCGCGAGCTGATGGCCCGGCACGCCGCCGCCTTCCAGCAGGAGGTGCTGCCGGATCTGGCCGCCGAGGGCATCGAGGTGGTCCGCTGGCCGGAGCTGGCCGAGAAGGAGCAGGCCCGGCTGCACACCCTGTTCCGGCAGAAGATCTTCCCGGTCCTGACCCCGCTGGCCGTCGACCCGGCGCACCCCTTCCCGTACATATCGGGGCTCTCGCTCAACCTGGCCGTGGTCGTCCGCAACCCGGTGTCCGGGCACAAGCACTTCGCGCGCGTCAAGGTCCCGCAGTCGCTGGCCCGCTTCCTGGAGGCCTCGCCCCAGCGGTACGTCCCGCTGGAGGACGTCATGGGCGCGCACCTGGAGGAGCTCTTCCCGGGGATGGAGGTGCTGGCCCACCACGCCTTCCGCGTCACCCGCAACGAGGACCTGGAGGTGGAGGAGGACGACACCGAGAACATCCTCAAGGCCCTGGAGAAGGAGCTGATGCGGCGGCGCTTCGGCCCGCCGGTCCGGCTGGAGGTCGAGGAGTCGATCGACCCCTACATCCTGGACCTGCTGGTGCGGGAGCTGAACATCACCGAGGCGGAGGTCTTCCCGGTGCCCGGGCCGCTGGACCTGACCGGGCTGTTCGGGATCGCCGAGCTGGACCGCCCGGAGCTCAAGTACCCGAAGTTCGTGGCCGGTACGGCCCGCGGGCTGACCGACGTCGAGTCGGCCTCGCAGCCGGACATCTTCGCCGCGATGCGCGAGCGCGACGTCCTGCTGCACCACCCGTACGACAGCTTCTCCACCTCGGTGCAGGCCTTCCTGGAACAGGCGGCGGCCGACCCGGACGTGCTGGCGATCAAGCAGACCCTGTACCGCACCTCGGGTGACTCGCCGATCGTGGACGCGCTGATCGACGCGGCCGAGTCCGGCAAGCAGGTGCTGGTCCTGGTCGAGATCAAGGCGCGCTTCGACGAGCAGGCCAACATCAAGTGGGCCCGCAAGCTGGAGGAGGCCGGCTGCCACGTGGTCTACGGCCTGGTCGGGCTGAAGACGCACTGCAAGCTGTCGCTGGTGGTCCGCCAGGAGGGCGACACCCTGCGCCGCTACTCGCACGTCGGCACCGGCAACTACCACCCGAAGACGGCCCGGCTGTACGAGGACCTCGGCCTGCTCACCTCCGACCCGCAGGTCGGCGCGGACCTCTCGGACCTGTTCAACCGGCTGTCCGGCTACTCGCGCCGCGAGTCCTACCGCCGCCTGCTGACCGCCCCGCGCGGCCTGCGGGACGGGCTGGTCTCGCGGATCCACAACGAGATGGCCCACCACCGGGCGGGCCGGCCCGCGTACGTGAAGATCAAGGTCAACTCGATCGTCGACGAGGCCGTGATCGACGCGCTGTACCGGGCCTCGCAGGCCGGGGTGCCGGTGGACGTCTGGGTGCGCGGCATCTGCGCGATCCGCCCCGGTGTGCCGGGGCTGAGCGAGAACATCCGGGTCCGCAGCATCCTGGGCCGCTTCCTGGAGCACTCCCGGATCTTCGTGTTCGGCAACAACGGCGATCCGGAGGTCTGGATCGGCAGCGCCGACATGATGCACCGCAATCTGGACCGCCGGATCGAGGCGCTCATGCGGATCACCGACCCGGCGCACCGCGCCGAGCTGTCCGGGCTGATCGATCTCGGGGTGTCGGACGAGACCGAGTCCTGGCACCTGGGACCGGACGGCGTCTGGACCCGCCACTCGCAGGACGCCGAGGGCCGGCCGCTGAGGCACGTCCAGGACCTGCTCATCGACTCGCGTCAACGCCGCCGGGCCGCCACCTCGCGCTGACGCGTCCACTGATGCGAGCCGCCGGAGCAGTTCGGGCCTTCCGGGCCCCGAGGGGACCTGCTCCGGCGGTCGGCCACCAGCCCCGGGGGACGGCCCCGGGGGAACGGGGATCTACCACGCCATGACCGATGCGCCGATGACGGCCCCGGCGGCCTCCACCGCGACCGCCGGGGACATCCTTTCCCGCCAGCTCACCGCCCAGGCCGGAGCGTTCCTGCGCGCCCTGCCGCTCGCGGTGGGCGAGGTCGGCGCCAGACCGGGTTCGGCCGCGGTCGTCCCGGCGGCCGGTACCGCCGACCTGCTGCGGGCCGTCCGGCGGATAGGCGGGCTGCTGCACACCTTCGGCGCCGTCTTCGAGCAGGCCTGGGCGCAGGAGTCGCGCACCGAACTGCGCTGGCTGCTCAACCTGTTGGCACTGGAGCCCGGCTACGTCCGCCGCTCGGCCCGGCTGCTGGGCGCGCTGGACTCGCTGAGCGGCAGTGATCCGGAGGGCACCGGCATGCTGGCCGGGCACGCGGGCGCGCCCAAGGCGCGGGCGCTGCTGGACCGGCAGCTGACCCTGGCCCGGACCAGGGCGCACTCCACGGTGCTGCAGGAGCTCCGCTCGGCCCGGCTGCACGCGCTGGCGGACCGGATGACCCTGCTGGTAGGTGAGGCGCCGCTGCTGGAGACGGCCGGTGGCCGGGCGTCGGTGGTGCTGCTGCCGCAGGCGGCCGCCGCGTTCACCGCGCTGTCGGCGTGCGCCCAGCAGCTGCCGCTGCAGCGGGCCGCGACGCCGTACGGCGGGGACGGGCTGCGTCGGCTGGGCACGGCGCCGTCGATGCGCGGCGCGGTCGACGCGGACGCGGCCCTGGCGGCCGACGACGCGCCCTGGTCCCGGCTGCGGATCCTGGTGAAGCGAGCCCGGTACGCGCTGGAGGTGTGCGGCCGTCCGTCCTCCGAGCTGGACGAGCTGGACGTGGTGCTGCGCCGGCACCAGGAGGCGGCGGACGCCGCGGTGACCGCCGCCACCGCGGCGCGCACCCCGCGGATCACCCCCGCGACCGCGTACGTGCTGGGCGTGGTGCATGCTGATCAGCGGCTGGAGGTGGAGGCGGCGCGGTACGCCGTCGGCCGCCGGTGGCCCGACCTCCCGCCCGGCCCGGACGGCTGGCTGGAGATCCCCCCTGCCGAAGGCTGGGGGCATTCCCCCGCACCACGGACGGCCTGAATTGCGTGATCGCCTGAGCCCTGGACCGAGCTCGAGCCCCGTGCCGAGCCCGAGCACCGGGCGGGCAGTGGACACCCGCGCGACCGCGGCGGGCCGTGCCCCGGTGATCCTGGCGGCGGGCGCGGTGCTCTGGCTGCCCGGCCGGCCGAAGCCGAGCGGCAGGCTGGGGCGGCCGCGGATCGCGGTGATCCACCGCCCGAAGTACGACGACTGGAGCCTGCCGAAGGGCAAGCTCGACCCGGGCGAGGGGGTGGTCGGGGCGGCGCTGCGCGAGGTGCGGGAGGAGACCGGCTTCCGCTGCCTGCTAGGTCCGGAGCTGCCCACCCAGCACTATCTGGCGCAGGGCCGTCCGAAAGAGGTCCGGTACTGGGCGGCGGTGCCGACCAGCGGGTCCTTCCGCCCGAACCGGGAGGTGGACCGGCTGGAGTGGCTGCCGGCCGGGAAGGCCCGCGCCCGGCTGACCCACGACCGCGACCGGTTGCTGATCGACGCCCTCCTGGAGATCCTGGGCGCGAGGCCCGTACGGATGAGCGGGGAGCCAGCGGTGAAGGAACGGTGGAAGTGATCTACCCGCGCCCTTGCCGTGACGCAACCGTTACTACGTGACGTAGTTTCCTGTCATCCGTTCGAGGTTCACTCCCCGTTCACTTGCGACCGGCTGTCGTGTCACCTACCCGGCCTAACTTCGGGTCTACCGGAGGGCCGCACGGGCCCCGGACCACAGCAAAACCCGCCCTCGGCCGTGTCCGCACGGCCTGCGACGGGCAATGCCACAGAAAGGGACACCCCTGTGAAGCTCCAGCGGAACGGCCGCTCCAAGGCCCTCGCCATCGGTGCCATGGCGCTCGTCAGCTCGCTGTCGCTCGCCGCCTGCGGTTCGGACGACAACACCACCAAGGCGTCCGGTGGCTCCAGCGGCGGCTCCGCCTCGGCCGCCTCGATCAACTGTGGCAAGGCCGGCACGCTGCTCGGCGCCGGTTCGACCGCGCAGGCCAACGCGCTCGACGTGTGGAAGGCCAACTTCGGCGCCGCCTGCTCCGGCAGCACCGTCAACTACAGCGGTGGCGGCTCCGGCGCCGGTGTCCAGCAGTTCAACCAGGGCAAGGTCGCCTTCGCGGGCTCCGACTTCGCGCTGAAGCCCGCCGACGTCGACGCCTCCAAGGCCGTCTGCACCGGCGGCAAGGCCATCGACCTGCCGATGGTCGCCGGCCTGGTCTCGCTGGTCTACAACGTCGACGGTGTCGACAACCTGGTCCTGGACGGCCCGACCGCCGCCAAGATCTTCGACTCGCAGATCACCAAGTGGAACGACCCGGCGATCGCCGCCCTGAACCCGGGCGCCAAGCTGCCGGACGCCGACATCCAGTCCTTCCACCGCTCGGACGACTCCGGCACCACCTACAACCTGACCTCCTACTTCGCCAAGACCTCCGGCGGCGCCTGGAGCGCGGAGCCGAACAAGGCGTGGAAGGGCAAGGGCGGCCAGTCCGCCAACGGCAGCGCCGGTGTCTCCGCCCAGATCAAGCAGGTCAAGAACTCGATCGGCTACGCCGAGCTGTCCTTCGCCCAGATCAACAACCTGAAGAGCGCCAAGATCTCCACCGGCGCCGCCCAGCCCGTCGAGGCGACCGCCGCCAACGCCGCGCTCACCATCGCGACCTCCACCGTCTCGGGCGCCGACGGCGACCTCGCCCTCTCCCTGGACTACGGCACCAAGGCCGACAACGCCTACCCGATCGTCCTGGTGACCTACGAGATCGCCTGCGACAAGGGCAACAAGGCCGAGACCCTCGACACCCTCAAGTCGTTCCTGACCTACACCATCAGCGACGGCGCCCAGAAGGCCATAGGCGACAAGGGCTACGTCCCGATGCCGGCCGCCATCGGCGACAAGGTCAAGACCGCCGTCACCGCCCTGGCCTGACCCGACAGGACCACCGGTGGGACGGCCCCGTGAGCGAGGGGGGCCGGGGCCGTCCCGCCGGAACGCACCAACGACTCAGCGCCAACGTCCGGGGCACCGCCGCCATGGTGCCGTCCCCCTTCCGGGGCGGCACCACCAGACCGGAGTAGACCAATGACTTCATCCTCCCCTGCCGCCCCGCGAGGCAGGGAACGCCGACCGCGTGACAGCCGCGTCGGCGACAAGATCTTCATGAACCTCGCCCGCGGCGCGGGCATCCTGCTGCTGGTCATCATGGCCGCGATCGCCGGCTTCCTGGCCTGGCGCTCGGGCATGGCCCTCAGCAAGAACGACGGCAACTTCTTCACCACCTTCGAGTGGACGCCGGACGCCCCGAAGCCGGTCTTCGGCATCGCCGTCCTGGCCTTCGGCACCATCGTCAGCGCCCTCATCGCGATGGCGATCGCCGTTCCGGTGGCCATCGGGATCGCGCTGTTCATCTCGCACTACGCGCCGCGGCGGATCGCCCAGCCGTTCGCCTACCTGGTCGACCTGCTCGCCGCCGTTCCCAGCATCGTCTACGGCCTCTGGGGCGCGCTCTTCCTGGTCCCGCACATGGACGGTCTGACCAGCTGGCTGAACCAGTACCTGGGCTGGACGTACATCTTCGACCAGACCAAGACCGGCACCCCGCGCAACCTGTTCACCGTCGGCATCCTGCTGGCGATCATGGTCCTGCCGATCATCACCGCGGTCTCCCGCGAGGTGTTCCGCCAGGTGCCGCGGATGCACGAGGAGGCGGCGCTCGCGCTCGGCGCGACCCGCTGGGAGATGATCCGCACCGCGGTGCTGCCGTTCGGCCGCCCCGGCATCATCTCGGCCTCGATGCTCGGCCTCGGCCGCGCGCTCGGCGAGACCATCGCGGTCGCCGTGGTGCTCTCCGCCAACAACGTCCTGTCGCTGCACATCCTCGACGCGGGCGGCGGCACCTTCGCGCAGAACATCGCGCTGAAGTTCGCCGAGGCGGGCGACAACGGCCGCAACGCGCTGATGGCCTCCGGCCTCGTCCTGTTCGTCATCACCCTGCTGGTGAACGGCGCCGCGCGACTGATCATCGCCCGCCGCAAGGAGTACTCGGGGGCCAACGCATGACCACCGCAACGACCGTCCCCGCGGACGCCCGGCCGGTCAGCCGAACGCTGACCGCCAACCGGCTGCCCAAGTGGGCCCCGCCCGTCGTCGCCGTCGGCTCGATCGCCGTCGGCTGCGGGATCGGCGCCGTCGGCGGGCTGAAGAGCCACCTGCAGTGGGGCCTGATCTCGGCCCTGCTCTTCGTGGTGGCCAGCTACCTGATCTCGGCCCAGGTCGAGGGCCGCCGCCAGGCCAAGGACCGGCTCGCCACCTCGGTGGTCTGGGTCGCCTTCATCCTGGCCGTCGTCCCGCTCGTCTCGCTGACCGTCTACACGGTCCAGCAGGGCATCGACGTGGTGGACGGGAACTTCCTGAGCCACTCGATGAAGGGCGTGATCCAGACCGGCCCCGGCGGCGGCATCTACCACGCGCTGATCGGCACCCTGGAGCAGGTCGGCCTGGCCACTGCGATGGCCGCCCCGCTCGGTCTGCTGACCGCCGTCTACCTCGTCGAGTACGGCCGCGGCCGGCTCGCCAAGGCCGTCACCTTCTTCGTCGACGTCATGACGGGCATCCCGTCCATCGTCGCCGGTCTGTTCGTCCTCTCGGTCTGGAACCTCGCGCTGGGCTTCAACTACTCCGGCTTCTCGGGCAGCCTCGCGCTGGCGATCCTGATGATCCCGGTCGTGGTCCGGTCCACCGAGGAGATGCTCAAGCTCGTCCCGAACGAGCTGCGCGAGGCCTCGTACGCACTCGGCGTGCCGAAGTGGAAGACCATCCTGCGGATCGTCCTTCCCACCGCGATCGGTGGCATCACCACCGGTGTGATGCTCGCGGTCGCCCGCATCACGGGTGAGACCGCTCCGGTGATGATGCTCGTGTTCGGCGCCGACGCCATCAACACCAACCCGTTCGACGGACCGCAGCAGTCCCTGCCGATGTACATCTGGCAGCAGTACTCGGTGGTCAACAACGACAACGGCTACGCCCGTGCCTGGGGCGCCGCGCTGGTGCTGATCGCCTTCGTGATGGGGCTCAACCTCATCGCCCGGGGCATCGCACGCTGGCGCTCGCCCAAGGGCGGACACTGACCGACCCACTGACGTACGAAGACAGACGAGAGAAGCAACGATCATGGCCAAGCGCATCGACGTCAGCGGACTGTCGGCCTACTACGGCACCACCAAGGCCATCGAGGACATCTCGATGAGCATCGAACCCCGCTCGGTGACGGCCTTCATCGGCCCCTCCGGCTGCGGCAAGTCCACCTTCCTGCGCACCCTCAACCGGATGCACGAGGTGATCCCCGGCGCCCGGGTCGAGGGCAAGGTCCTCCTGGACGACGAGAACCTCTACGGCGCCAACGTCGACCCGGTCGCCGTGCGCCGCTCGGTCGGCATGGTCTTCCAGCGTCCGAACCCGTTCCCGACCATGTCGATCTACGACAACGTGGTCGCCGGGCTCAAGCTCGCCGGCGTGCGCAAGAAGTCCGTCCTGGACGAGGTGGTGGAGCGCTCGCTGAAGGGCGCCAACCTCTGGAAGGAGGTCCACAACCGGCTGAACAAGCCGGGTGCCGGCCTCTCCGGCGGTCAGCAGCAGCGTCTGTGCATCGCCCGCGCGATCGCGGTCGAGCCGCAGGTCCTGCTGATGGACGAGCCCTGCTCCGCGCTCGACCCGATCTCCACCCTCGCCATCGAGGACCTGATCGGCGAGCTGAAGTCGCAGTTCACCATCGTCATCGTGACCCACAACATGCAGCAGGCGGCCCGCGTCAGCGACCGCACCGCCTTCTTCAACCTGGCGGGCGTCGGCCAGCCGGGCAAGCTGATCGAGCTGGACGACACCCAGCGGATCTTCTCCAACCCGTCGGTCCAGGCGACCGAGGACTACATCTCCGGCCGCTTCGGCTAAGCCGGACCCCAGCTGTCCCGTGGTGCTGCATGGCGGTGCCGCCGCGGGGCATGAAGAAGGGCCCGCCCCCGAGATGTGGGGGCGGGCCCTGCTCTTGTTAGTCGCCCGCTCGCCTCCGGGGCGCTCGGACCCGGTGCCGACGGTCGGCGCTCCGGCGCTCGTGCCTCGCTGGTCGCTTCTCCCTCTCGGCGCCGGCGCGCCCCTTCGGCTCGGGGCGGGGACTCTCCCGCTCGCCTCCGGGGCGCTCGGACCCGGTGCCGACGGTCGGCGCTCCTTCGTCGCTGGTCGCTTCTCCCTCTCGGCACAGGCGCGCCCCTTCGGCTCGGGGCGGGGACTCGCCCGCTCGCCTCCGGCTCGGGACGGGCGTACCGGCCGTCCGGGGATCAGCCCCAGAACAGGTGCACGAACCAGTACATCAGCGCTGCGACGATGGCGGCCGCCGGCATCGTGATGAACCAGCCGAGCACGATGTTCTTCGCGACGCCCCAGCGCACCGCACGGATCCGCTTGGTGGCCCCCGCACCCATGATCGCCGCGGTGATGACGTGGGTGGTGGAGATCGGCGCCTTGAAGACGAACGACGTGATGTACATGATCGCCGAGGAGGTGGCCTCGGCCGCGAAGCCCTGCGGCGGGTCCAGCTCGATGATCTTGCGGCCGAGGGTCCGCATGATCCGCCAGCCGCCCGCGTAGGTGCCCAGCGAGAGCATGGTCGCGCAGGAGATCTTCACCCAGACCGGGATGTCGCCGGTGGTCTGGTGACCGGAGATGGTGAGCGCCATGACCACGATGCCCATGGTCTTCTGCGCGTCCTGCAGACCGTGCGCCAGCGCCATCGCGGCGGCCGAGGCGGTCTGGGCGACCCGGAAGTTGCGCTTGGCGCGGTGCGGGTTGGCCCGGCGGAAGATCCACAGGATCGCCAGCATCACGATGAAGCCGCCGATCAGGCCGACCACCGGCGAGACGATCATCGGGACGACGATCTTGTCGATCACGCCGCTCCAGATCACCTGGGTGCCGCCGGCCAGCGCCGCGCCCACCAGACCGCCGAACAGCGCGTGCGAGGAGGAGGACGGCAGGCCGAAGTACCAGGTGGTCAGGTTCCAGGCGATCGCGCCGACCAGGGCCGCGAACAGGATCGCCATCCCCTGGTTGCCGGTGGGGGTCTCGATGATCCCGCTGGAGACGGTGTGCGCCACCCCGCTGCCCAGGAAGGCGCCGGCCAGGTTCATCACCGCGGCCATCGCGAGCGCGGCCCTGGGGGTGAGCGCTCGGGTGGAGACCGACGTGGCGATCGCGTTGGCCGAGTCGTGGAAGCCGTTGGTGTACGTGAAGAAGAACGCAACACCGATGACGGCGATGAGTGCTGCCATGTCCACGAGGGTCAGGACTCCTTGACCGCGATGGTCTCCACCGTGTTGGCGACGTGCTCGAACGCGTCCGCCGCTTCCTCAAGGACGTCCACGATCTGCTTGAGCTTGAGCACCTCGATGGCGTCGTACTGGCCGGAGAACAGGTGGGCGAGCAGCTTGCGGTGGATCTGGTCGGCCTGGTTCTCCAGCCGGTTGACCTCGATCCAGTACTCGGTGAGGTTCGACATGCTGCGCAGGTTCGGCATCGCCTCGGCGGTCAGCTCGGCGGCCCGGGCCAGCACCTCGATCTGCTGCTCGATGCCCTTCGGCAGGGTCTGGATGTCATAGAGGACGACCAGGTCGACGGCCTCCTCCATGAAGTCCATGATGTCGTCCAGCGACGAGGCCAGGCTGTAGATGTCCTCGCGGTCGAAGGGCGTGATGAAGGAGGAGTTCAACTGGTGGAACACCGCATGGGTGGTGTCGTCCCCGGCGTGCTCGGCGGCGCGCATGCGCTCGACGATCTCCGCGCGGGCCGACACGTCTGATCCCAGCAGTTCCAGCAGGAGCTTCGAGCCGACGACCAGGTTCTCCGCGGCGGCGGCGAACATGTCGTAGAAGCTCGTCTCCTTCGGGGTCAGGCTAAAACGCACGGAAATCTCCGATGTGCGGGGTAGGGACTGAACGATGCTAGGTGCAACCAAGCGCAATCACGCAAACGGGGTGGCGGAAAGGGAGGAGGAGCCTCCCCTTCCGTTCGGCTGCCGCACCGGCCGACCCGGACCGCACAGCCGCGTGCGGACATGAGCATCAGTCTGACGGAACCCCGCCCGGATTGCCCCCGCCCTGCGCGCACGGGACCGGGGCGCCGCTCAGACGGGTGAACCGCGCGACGGCCCGTACCAGGCGCTTCGGCACATGCCGGGTGGACCGTCGGAACACCGTGGAAGGCCCCGGTGTTGGACACTGGTGGCCGACGCAGCCACCAGGCACAGAGACGAAGGCGGGCCGATGACCACGACGCAAGCGCGCACCGAGCCGGACCACGCGCACGGGACCGACCCCCAGGTCGGCGCCCCCGCCGTACCCGCGGCCGCCGCAGGACACCACGGCGGGCACGGCCCGCACGGCTACAGCGCGCAGAAGGACGCCCACCTCAAGCGGCTGCGCCGGATCGAGGGCCAGATCCGCGGCCTCCAGCGCATGGTCGACGAGGACGTCTACTGCATCGACGTGCTCACGCAGGTCTCGGCCAGCACCAAGGCCCTGCAGTCCTTCGCGCTCTCGCTGCTGGAGGAGCACCTGCGGCACTGCGTCGCCGCGGCCGCCGAGCAGGGCGGCGTCGAGCTGGACGCCAAGGTCGCGGAGGCCTCGGCCGCGATCGGCCGACTGCTGCGGAGCTGAGCCGCCGGCCCCGGGCCGTCCGCTAGTCGCCCTCCCGCTGGTTTCCCTCCCGCTGGCCCTGGCCCGGGTCCACCCGGTCCAGCAGCACCTCGTCGATCCGCTCGGTCGGCAGCCGGTCACCGCTGCTGGCCGTCGCGGCGATCATCAGCTCGCCGGCCAGCTCGATCTCGTCGAGGGCCGCGTCGTCGTGGCCACCGCTGCGGCCGCCCGTGGACGACACCACCTGCACCACCCCTTCAGTGCCTCGCCAGCCCGGGCGGCAGCCACCCGACGTCCAGCCTAGGCACTCCGGGGCCCGTCCACATGGCACGGACGGGCCATCTCGGCGCCGCCGAAACGGGTGACCGCCGCTCCCCGGACGGCCACCCGCTCCGGCGGCGCCCCGTCTCGCCCCGCAGCCGGAGCACTGCCCCGGCGGACCGAGGGCGTGTCAGACACGCCCTACTTGGGACTCTCCGAGGGCTTCATCTGGTAGATGTCCGAGGCAGGCGGCTCGGCCGCCTCGACCGGCTTGCCGAAGTCCGACAGCGAGGTCGTCGAGGTCACCTTCACCTGGTCCTTGGCCTCCTTCGAGCCGGCCACCCCGGCGAAGGTGAACACCTCGACCACCTTGTGCAGCCGGCCCTGGTCGTCCAGCCAGACGTCGTACGGGACCTCTTTGACGGTGAAGGTCTGCCCGCCCATCCGCAGGCCGTCGCCGCCCCGGCCGCCCGTCGCGTCGGCCGCCTTCGCCAGGTCCAGGGTGCCCCGGTAGTGGTGCAGCGAGGCCCCGTCGACGCTCTCGGTGCCGACCAGGTCGGCCTTCTGCACCCCGCGCAACGCACCCGCCGCCGAGGCCGGGTCGGTGGCGCCGCTGCTGACCAGGTTGCCGTCCGGCAGTTGACGGACGTCCAGCTTGACCCACTTGCCCGCGGGTACCTTGGCGCCGCTGTTCTGCAGGTAGACGGTGCCCGGCAGGACCACCTCGACGATCTTCCCGGTGGTCGCCGCTCCCGGGGGCACCTGGACCTCCAGCCGGCCGAGCCGCTTCACGTAGTCGTAGCCGCCGCTCCCGCTGAAGGAGGCCTTCTTGTCCGCGGACTCGGTGACCAGCTCGGTGGCGGTGTGCGCGGAACCCGTGCGGCCGGTGATGTCGGCGGCGTTGCGCACCGCCGTCAGCGGGTCGGCGGCCAGCTGGTCGGGGACGCTCGCCCCCTGGTCCGAGGAGCCGCCGCCGGAGTGGCCCGAGCACCCGGCGGCCCCCGCGGCCAGGACGGCGGCGAGCAGGGCGGCCCCGGCCGCCGAGCGCAGGTGCGGCCCAGGACGGCGCGCTGGCCGCCCGGTTCGCTGCTGGTCGGTCATCTTCATCCTCGCGACAACCCCCTCGGGCCCGACTGCCCTGCCGGGACACCACCGGGTGGGCAGAGCTCTTTCCGGGCAAACGAGTTGAGGCGCGAAGGGTTACGGGGGCCGGCGCACCCCGCGCGTCGCGCGGGGGCTGTCCGGCGCGTTACGGTGAACCACGTGCACAGTGAGCTGCCGGCGCCCCCCGGCACCACCCGGATGCCCGAGCATCGTGTCGCGGTCAGCGAACGCGGTTCCTTCGCCTTCGCGACCTGCAGCTGCGGCTGGTACTCCGCGGCCCGCCGCTCGCGCGACCTGGCCCGCCGGGAGGGGGCCGGACACCTCGCCGAGTGCGACGGCGGCGAGCCGGACTAGACCGGACTGGACCCTTTCCCGTTCCCTGCGACGGGCTCCGATGGGTTCCGACGGGCCCTGGCAGGCTCCTGCGGCCCCTGCTGAAGGCTCAGGCCGCGAGGTCCGACTCCGGCGGCTGCTCCTCGGCACGCACCGCCCCGCGACCGCGCCGACGGCCGCGCGGGGCCGCGCCGCGGGCCGAGCCGCCGCGCTCCGGCGCCCGGATCAGCGGGGCGACGGCCGTACGGCTCAACGCGTGGCAGAACGGGACCAGCACCGCCATCGCGATCGGCGCCAGCAGTAGCACCACGGCCACGGCGAGCGCGAAGCCGCCGATCACGTCGGTCGGGTAGTGGACGCCCATGAACATCCGGCAGAAGCCCTGCAGCAGGGCCAGGCCCCCGGCGATCCAGCCCAGCTTCCGGTTCACCAGGAACAGCGCCACCGCGACGGCCATCGTCATGGTCGAGTGGTCGCTGACGAAGGAGTGGGTGCCGGCCTTGCCGTCCACCAGCACCAGCAGCCCGGGATGGTCGACGAAGGGCCGCGGCCGGTTCACGATCGCGGCGATCGGCAGGTTCGCTAGCTCGGCGACGGCCACCGAGAGCGGCACCCAGAGCAGGCCCGCGATCGCCACCGGCGCGTCCGCCCGGCGCCTGGCCTGCAGCCAGGCCACCAGCCCGAGCATGGCGAGGCCGATCAGGATGCCGTACTCGCCCACCCAGGAGACCAGGTGGTCCAGCCACTGCGGGGAGCGCTTGGCCAGGCCGTTGACGGCGTAGAGCAGGCCGAGGTCGGGGTTGGTCGTGTCGGCAAGCGGCGTCGACACGCCGCACCTCCTTCTGGTCCGCAGCAGCTGATCGTTCCGGCCGGGGCCCGCCCGGCGCGGAAAGCTGACGAGGGGCCACCGGACCCAACGTCATCGCCGGGGCACAGCGTTCCACGGAAACGCGCGGTTATGGAAACTTGACTCAGCGTCCACAGGGCACACACAGATCGACGGCCGGCTCACCCACCCCCGACGGGTCGGCCCGGCCCGGCCGGCGCGGGCGGGGCGGCGACCGCCGGGGCGGCGACGGGTGCGGACGGGGCCGTCGTGCCGGGGCGGCTCGGGGCGTTGACCGCGCCGTTGCCGCCGCCGCCGCGGGTCGGCAGCGCCTGGGCGCCGTCCGAGGTGACCCGGGTCGCTCCGATGTACTCCCTGGTGTCGATCTTGTCGTAGCGGATCACCGCCCCGGTGTGCGGCGCGTTGAGCATGTAGCCGCCGCCGACGTAGATCCCGACGTGGTGGATGGTGCGTGGATCGCTCAGGTCCGTCGCGAAGAACACGAGGTCCCCCGGGCGTAGCTGATCGCGCGACGGGTGCGGACCGGCGTACCACTGGTCGTTGGCCACCCGGGGCAGCTCGATCCCCACGGTTTCGAACGCGGCCCGGGTGAGCCCGGAGCAGTCGAACTGACCGTTCTGCGAGGCCAGGCCCTCACCGCCCCACAGGTACGGCGTGCCGAGCTTGGTCTGTGCGAAGTAGATCGCGGCGGCCGACTGGGCGGACACCTCCACCGGCGCGGTCGGCGCGGCGAAACTGCGGGCCATCGCCTGGATGTTCCGCACGTAGCCCTGGGTCTCCTTGTACGGAGGAATGCCCCTGTTCTTCGTCACCGCGTACGGGCCGGCGTTGTAGGCGGCCAGCATGTTGGCCTGCGGGTCGCCCGGCACACCGGCGACGTCCTTGGCGAGCGCGCAGTCGTAGACCGCCGCCGTGGCGATCGCGTCGTACGGGTTCCAGACGTCTTTCTTACCGTCCCCGTCACCGTCCGTCGCGTACACCGGCCAGGTGTCCGGCATGAACTGCGCCATTCCCTGCGCCCCGACGCCGGATTGGGCCTTGGGATCGAAACCGCTTTCCTGGTACAGCTGCGCCGCGAGCATCGGCGGGGAGATCTCCGGGCAGAGTGATCCCCACTTCTGGATCGCGTCCTGGTAGGCGGTCGGAACGGTTCCCGGAGAGAGGGCGGAACGATTCGCCGACTGCTGCGGCGTCCCACTCGCCGCATAGGTCCCCATCGTCACCAGACCGATGAACCCGAACGCGACAACTCCCGCAGCGACGGCGGCCGTACCGGCCTTCCGGAGTACCATCAGCACCATCCCGACGAATCGTCAGTCGAAGTGTCCCGGAAGGCGTTGCTCACCGCAATCATCAGAGATACAAAGAGTGAGCGCTATCCTTCGTACGGTGGACATCCTCGCGTACGTGTCCGGTGCCTCACGACCAATCCGCGAGAAGTAGCCAAGTCGACATCAGATCTGGCCAAGAATAGGCACCGACCCTTCGCGCGGGCGGGGTCAGGGCCCTTGAATTTGCCTGATCGGGCGGTGAGATGGAAATGAACCTGAGCAGCGTGCACACCTATGCGGTCGGCCACCTGGCCGAGGACCCACCCAAGAAGCCGAGTATCGACACCATCATCGGCGGAATCGCCCCGGACTGGGGGCCGTTCGCGAGCCTCGGGTCGGAGGCCCGGGTGATGGTCGAGGTCATCATGGCCGTCGCCATCCTCGCCTGCCTCGGCATCGCGGTCTGGGGTGCCGCCAAACAGCGGATCGGTGCGACGGCGATGCGTGACAGCTTCGGCGCCGAACAGGGCAAGGGGCTGATCATTGCCGGGCTGACCGGCGTGTTCATCATTGGATCACTCGGCACTCTGTTCACCATTGTCTACGGCATGGCGATCTGACGATCAGACGGCAGTGAGCCGGCCCACCTGAGGACAGGTTCCCGCCCGTACCTCCCCAGTGGCCGACCCGCCCAGGAGTCCACCCCCGTTCCCACCCCCCGTCCGCGCCCGCCCCCGGACGGAGGGCCCCCGGAGCCGCCCCCGGCTCCCCGCACCAGGAGGGCCGCCGTGCCGTTGTCCGACGACCAGCCGCACACCCGTACGCGGCTGCCGGTCGGCGAACAGCCCTCCTCCCCGCCGACCCTCGGTCAGTCACGCCCGCTGCGAGCCCTGCTGACCGTCCTCGTGGTCGTCACCCTGCTCGTCGTGGCCATCTCCATCGCCAACCGCGGCAAGCCCGACCCCGGCAGCAGCAGCGGCGGCTCCGCCGACCGCGCCACCCCCAGCGCCCCCGCCGGCGCCGGTCCGCCCCCCAGCGGCGACCAGCCCGTCGGCACCACCGTCAACGGCATCGCCTCCGGCTTCCCGCACACCGAACAGGGCGCCCAGTCCGCCGCCACCAACTACGCGGTGGCGGTCGGCTCCGTGGACATGTTCCGCGCCGACAGCCGCCACGGCATCATCGCCACCATCGCCGACCCGGGGGCGGTGGGCGCGCTGCAGAGCCGGCTGGACCAGGGATTCTCGCCGGAGACGGCGGCCCGGTTCGGCGTGGACGCGCAGGGGAAGCCACCCAAGGGCCTGACCTTCGTCAGCCGGACGATCCCGGTCGGGGCCAGGAGCAACGGCTACACCGCGGAGAGCGTCAAGGTCGACGTCTGGTGCAACGGCCTGTTCGGACTGGCCGGTCAGCAGTCGACCAAGCCCGTCTCCGAGGAGTGGTTCACGCTCAGCCTCAGCCTGCGGTGGACCGGGACCGACTGGAAGCTCACCGACTTCAGCCGCGTGGCGGGCCCGGCACCTGTCCCACCGGACCAGCAAGCCGCGACCGCGGAGGAGATCACTGGTGCCGTCGAGCAGTTCGGAGGCTTCCGCTATGCCCGCTGACGGCAACTCGGGTTTTGTCAGGCGGGCCGTCGGCCGTGTGACGGGTTTGGCGCTGTTTGGCGCCCTCTCGGTAGTGTTGACGGCCACCCGGGCGATGGCCGAGCCCTCTCCCACCCCCAGCTCCGGGGCCACCAACACGAGTTGCCCCGGAGTCCCGCTCCCCGGGAATGACGTCTACTGCGCCCCGCCCAGCGGTGGCGGCTCGCTGCCCGGGAGCGGCACCGTCAACAACGTGACCGATCCGCTCGGCTCGCTCGCCAAGGGCTGTGCCCAGGCGGCGGCCTGGGTGGTGCGGAAGCTGTCGGGGGCGATCGACGGGACGACGCAGGTGGACTTCACCAATGCGTCGTTCCTGCAGCAGTACGCCGTGGTGTTCGCGGTGTCGACGGTGATCACGCTGGTGCTGTGGCTGCTGGCGGTGACCAAGCGGGCGGTGCGGGGGGCGCCGCTGACGACGGCGATCTCGGAGGCGATCGGCTTCCTGTGGCTGACCGTGGTGGCCTCCGCGTTCACGCCGCTGATCCTGTTCACCGTGGTGAGCGTGACGGACGGGCTGACCAAGGCGATCGCGGTCGGGACGAAGTCGGACACCGGGACGTACCTGGGAGGGTTCGCCGACACCCTGGAGAAGGGGGACGTCGGCGGCGGCCCGCTGATCCTGGTCATAGTGTCGCTGGTCGCGGTGCTGGCGGCGGCGGTGCTCTGGATCGAGCTGGTGATCCGGGCGGCGATGCTGTACGTGGGCGCGCTGCTGGGGACGGCGGTGTACGCGGGGCTGGTGGACCGGCAGCTGTGGAAGCACGTGCGCCGCTGGGCGGGGATGATGCTGGCGGTGGACCTGGCGAAGCCGATCATCGTGATCATCCTGGGCCTGGCGGGCGCGGTGGCGACCGGCGCCGGGGCCAACGACGACTTCTCCCGGGTGCTGTCCGGGCTGGCGATCCTGTTCCTGTCGATCTTCGCGAGCGCCGCGGTGTACCGCTTCGTCCCGTCCTTCGGTGACGAGATGCTGAACATGCGTCGGGCCCGGGCCAGCGCGGTGCAGGCCGGCTCGGCGATGATCAACGGCACCGCGAACCTGATGAAGCAGGGCATCACCACCCACGGTGACCGCGGTCCGCAGACGGCCGGCTCGGGTGGTGGGGGTGCGGGCGGCGGTTCGGTCGCGCCCGGCATCGCCGCGCACGCCGGTCGGACGCCGGCCCCACCGCCGCAGGCCGGGCCGCCGCAGGCCCCGGTTCCGATCCGCGACAGCAATCCAGCGAAGGGAGGGTGACGGGTAAGTGAGCAGCGAACCGCTCGGCCAGTACGGCGCCCAGTACGCCCAGCCGTACGTGCACCAGCGCCGCACCTACCTGATCGGCAAGGCCCGCCCGAATGCGGTGATCGGCCGTAACCGGGAGTCCGGGGAGATCCTGCTGATCATCTTCGGGGCGTTCCTCGGGATGCTCTGGGGCCTGCTGATGCCGATCCTGCCGCTGCGGATCGGCGGTCTGCTCGGCCTGCCCCTGCTGGCCATCGCGGCGGTCTACGTGCCGTACCGCAAGCGGACCTTCTACAAGTGGGTGGAGATCAACCGCACCTACCGTCGGACGGTCCGCAGCGGGCGCGGGCTGTGGCGGTCGGACGCGATGGACGCGGGCACCCGGATGGACGGCCGCGAGGTGGAGATCGGCCCGCCGCCCGGGGTGGGGCGGCTGCGCTGGCTTACCGCGCCGTTCGGGCCGGACGAGGTCGGGGTGCTGATGCACCTGGAGCGGCGGACGGTGACGGCCGCGATCGAGATCGAGGGTCCGGGCGTGGGACTGCGCGACTCGGAGGACCAGGAGGCGCTGGTCGACCGCTTCGGCACGCTGCTGAAGCACGTCGCCAACGGGGACGGCTTCGTGACCCGGCTGCAGATCCTGGCCCGTACCCTGCCGGCCGACCCGGACGCGCACGCCAAGGACGTGGAGCGGCGCGGCGACCACGACGCCCCGCGCTGGCTGAAGGAGTCGTACGACCAGCTGCAGTCGATGGTGTCGACCTCCTCGGAGCAGCACCGGGCGTACCTGGTGGCCTGCATGCACTACACCCGCGACTTGGCCGCCGAGGCGCACGCGATGGGGCACAGTGCCTATGAGAAGCGTGCCGCCGGCGGCCCGTCCCGGGACGACGACGGGCTGGCGGCGGTGATGGCCCGCGAGCTGACCGACATCTGCGCCCGGCTGGCCGAGGCGGACATCCGGGTGCGCCAGCCGCTGGGGCAGGCCCGGCTCTCCTCGCTGCTGCACTCGATGTACGACCCGGACCACCCGATCGACCACATCCAGGCGATGTCCCGGCGCAACGCCTGGCCGGCCGAGCTGGACGCGACCCACCCGCAGTACCTGAGTGCGAAGACCCGCGAGTCGGCGACCCGGGAGCCGTGGTGCCACGCCACCGCGTGGATCAAGGAGTGGCCGCTCACCCCGGTGGGCGTCAACTTCCTGGCGCCGCTGCTGGTGCACACCCCGGACGTGATCCGCACGGTCGCGGTGACGATGGACCTGGAACCCACCGACGTCGCGATCGAGCGGATGCTGACCGAGAAGACCAACGACGAGGCGGAGGCCAGCCGCGCGGCCAAGATGAACCGCACGGTCGACCCGCGCGACCTGGCCCACACCGGCCGGGTGGACCAGCGCGGTGACGACCTGGCCTCCGGAGCGGCCGGGGTGAACCTGGTCGGCTACATCACGGTCTCCTCGCGCAACCCCGAGGCGCTGGCCCGCGACAAGCGGACCATCCGGGCCTCGGCCGGCAAGAGCTACCTCAAGCTGGAGTGGTGCGACCGCGAGCACCACCGGGCCTTCGTCAACACCCTGCCGTTCGCCACCGGCATCCGCCGCTGACCGTCACCCACGTCCACCCACTGCGCTTCTCCACCCACTGCGCTCGTCCACCCCTACCGCTGGCACCAGGAGGCCGCCCATGGCGCTCGGCAACCTCACCGACGCGTTCACCAGCCTGATGTTCGGCAAGGTGGAGACCACCCGGCTGCCGGTGCGCACCTCCACCGGCCAGGCGCAGGCCGTCTACCTGCCCACCGCCGCACCGGGGTTGGGCGACTCGGGCGTGATCATCGGGCGTGAGGTGTACAGCGGCAAGGGGTACGTGTACGACCCCTTCCAGCTGTACGGGCAACAGCTGCCGGCCCCGCACTGGCTGGTGCTGGGTGAGTCCGGCAACGGCAAGTCGGCGCTGGAGAAGACGTACGTGCTGCGGCAGTTGAGGTTCCGCGACCGCCAGGTCGTGGTGCTCGACGCGCAGGGTGAGGACGGCGTCGGCGAGTGGAACCTGATCGCCGAGGCGCTGGGCATAAAGTCGATCCGGCTGGACCCGATGGCGGCCCGGGACGGCGGGGTGAAGCTCAATCCGCTGGACCCGGCGATCACCCAGACCGGCCAGCTGTCGTTGCTGCGCACCATCATCGAGGTGGCGATGGGGCGCGGTCTGGAGGAGCGTGCCGGGTTCGCGCTGAAGGCCGCGCACGCCCATGTGGTGGCCTCGGTGAAGGGTCGTCAGCCGGTGCTGGACGACATCATCGACACCCTGCGCAACCCCGACCTGTCCTCGGTGGAGTCGCTGGGCGTGGCGGTGGACGAGGTGCAGTCCTGGGGTCTGGACGTGGCGCTGGTGCTGGACCGGCTGGTCGACGGTGACCTGCGCGGCATGTTCGACGGGTCGACCACCGAGGGCATCGACCTGGACGCGCCGCTGATCGTCTTCGACCTCTCGCACATCGACCGCAACTCGATCGCGATGCCGATCCTGATGGCGATCGTCGGGGTGTGGCTGGAGCACACGTGGATCCGGCCGGACCGGAAGAAGCGTATCTTCCTGGTCGAGGAGGCCTGGCACATCATCAACAGCCCGTTCGTGGCACAGCTGTTCCAGCGGCTGCTGAAGTTCGGCCGTCGGCTCGGCCTCTCCTTCGTCGCGGTGGTCCACCACCTGTCGGACGTGGTGGACGGCGCCGCGGCCAAGGAGGCCTCGGCGATCCTGAAGATGGCCTCCACCCGGACGATCTACATGCAGAAGGCCGAGGAGGCGCGGGCCACCGGCCGGGTGCTGGGTCTGCCGCGCTGGGCGGTGGAGATCATCCCGACCCTCTCGCCCGGCATCGCGGTCTGGGACGTCAACGGCAACGTCCAGGTGGTCAAGCACATCATCACCGAGACCGAGCGGCCGCTGGTGTACACCGACCGCGCGATGACCGAGGACGCGGTGGCCGAACGGGTGCGGGCCGAGCGGCAGTTGGCGGCCGAGCCGGGGGTGTGAGCGGCGCCCCGACCGGGGTGCCGGGGGTGGTTCCTCCGGGGTCCGCGCGCCACTCGGTCGGCGACGGTTCGTCAGCTGGTAATCGTCTTGTTACGTCCGACGTCCTGACAGCTACGCGCGTTGACTCTAGGCTGCACACGCACAACACATGCCCGAACGCCGGTGCTGTCCGCCGCCGGCGCTCCTCCAAGGTGCAGGGGACCCCTCATGCTCACCGTCAGATCACGACGGACGGCGCTCGCCGTAGTCGCCGCCGCAGGTCTGTTCGGCACGGTGGCCGTGCCGACGGCCGCCCAGGCCGCCGACGCCAACGCCAAGCGTCACAAGACCGTCAACCTCCAGCTGCTGGCGATCAACGACTTCCACGGCAACCTGGAGCCCCCGGCCGGCTCCTCCGGCACGGTCAAGGAGGTCGACCCGGCCACCGGTCAGGTCGTCTCGACCCCGGCCGGCGGCATCGAGTACCTGGCCACCGAGCTGCGCCAGGCCCGGATCCCGGCCGACGACTCGATCACCGTCGCGGCCGGCGACATCGTCGGGGCCAGCCCGCTCACCTCGGCGCTGTTCCACGACGAGCCGACCATCGAGGCGATGGACAAGCTCGGCCTGGACGTCACCTCCGTGGGCAACCACGAGTTCGACCAGGGCGCCGCGGAGCTGCTGCGCAAGCAGGAGGGCGGCTGCCACCCGACCGACGGCTGCTACGAGCCCGGCCGCACCTTCAAGGGCGCCAACTTCAACTACCTGTCGGCCAACGTCACCGACGAGCAGACCGGCAAGCCGCTGCTGCCCCCGTACTGGGTGACCAAGTCGCAGGGCGTGAAGATCGGCTTCATCGGCGTCACCCTGGAGGGCACGCCGAACATCGTGACCGCCGAGGGCGTCAAGGGTCTGAAGTTCGCCAACGAGGTCACCACGATCAACAAGTACGCCGCGGAGCTGAAGTCCAAGGGCGTCAACTCGATCGTCGCGCTGATCCACGAGGGCGGTTACCCGGCCAGCAGCGTCTACAACTACGACTGCGGCCCGGCCGGCCAGGGCGTTTCCGGCCCGATCGTCGACATCGCCAAGAAGATCGACCCGTCGGTCGGCGCCATCATCACCGGCCACACCCACAACTCGTACGCCTGCACCATCCCCGACCCCAACGGCGTGCCGCGCTCGGTGACCAGTGCCGCCTCCTTCGGCCGACTGTTCACCGAGATCGACATGAAGCTGGACAAGACCACCGGCGAGATCGTGCGGCCCTCGGTCAAGGCCGAGAACCACGTGGTGCGCCGCACGGTCGAGAAGGCCCCGGACATGACGGAGCTGATCAACCACTACGAGAAGCTGGCCGCCCCGATCGCCAACCGCCCGATCGGCTACATCTCCTCGGACATCAACGGTCGCGGCAGCGGCGACCTGGAGAAGCCGCTCGGCGACGTGATCGCCGACGCGCAGCTGGAGGGGCTCGCCCCGGGCCTCAAGGGCGGGGCGCAGGTCGCCTTCATGAACCCCGGGGGCATCCGCTCCGACCTGGTCTACAAGGCCTCGGGAAGTGAGGGCGACGGCGTGGTGACCTACGGCGAGGCGTTCACCGTCCAGCCGTTCACCAACATGATGCAGGTCAAGACGCTGACCGGCGCCCAGCTGATCCAGCTGCTCCAGCAGCAGGTCAGCGGCCTCAACGACGCCGCGCCGAAGGTGCTCCAGGTGTCCTCGAACCTGCACTACACCCTGGACATGCGCAAGACCGGCGCGGACCGGGTCCTCGTCGACTCGATCCGGCTGAACGGCGCTCCGGTCGATCCGGCCGCCAAGTACCGGGTCGCGGCCAACGAGTTCCTGGCCGGCGGCGGCGACGGCTTCCCGGCCTTCGCGGCTGGCACCGACAAGCTCGTCGGCGTCTCCGACCTGGACGTCTTCACGGCCTACCTGGCGGCCCACAGCTCGGCGGCCTCGCCGCTGAAGCCGCCGGCGCAGGACCGGATCAAGGTCCTCGGCCCGGGCAGCGACATCGACTGACCGTGAGCCGATCCTGAGGGACGGGCGGGGCGCTGTCGGGGCGCCCCGCCCGTCCTGTTTCCGCTATTCGGGCGCCGGCCCGCCGGGCAGCCGTACGGTGGCCAGCGCGCCGGGGCCGCCGTCCTCGGCCGGGCCGAGGGTGACTTCGCCGCCCGCCTCCCGCACGCTCTGCGCGACGATCGACAAGCCCAGGCCGGAGCCGGGCAGTTGGCGCGAGGAGGGGGAGCGCCAGAACCGGTCGAAGACGTACTGCAGCTCGTCCGGCGGTATGCCGGGACCGTGGTCGCGGACGGTCAGCACGCCCTGCTGCAGCCGCACGTCGATGGTCCCGCCGGGCGGGCTGTACTTGACCGCGTTGTCCAGCAGGTTGATCACGGCACGCTCCAGCCCGGCCGCGTCGCCGTGCACGAACCAGGGCTCGGTGCTCGTCTCGAAGACCAGCCCCGGCCCGCGCAGCTTCGCCCGCTCGACGGCCCGCCCGGCGATCTCGTGCAGCGCGACCACGGTGAGGTTGGGGCCGGCCTTCGGGGTGTCGGGGCGGGACAGCTGGAGCAGGTCGCCGATCAGGACGGTGAGTTCCTGCATCTGCGCCTTCATGTTGCCGAGCAGCTTGGTCTTGGTCGCCGGGGGCAGCGGGCGGCCGGTGTCGTTGCTGCGGATCAGCAGGTCGACGTTGGTTCGCAGGGAGGTGAGCGGCGTACGGAGCTCGTGGCCCGCGTCGGCGATCAGCCGGGTCTGGCGCTCGCGGGAGTTGGCGAGGGCGGTGCTCATGGAGTTGAAGGAGGTGGACAGGCGGGCGATCTCGTCGTCCCCGTGCACCGGGATGGTGGTGCCGACCTCCTCGGTGCGGGCGATGTGCTCCACGGCGTCGGTGAGTTGGTCGACGGGCTTGAGGGAGGAATGGGCCACCAGGCGTCCGGCGACGGCGGCGAGGAGGATGCCGCCGAGGGAGACGGCGCCGAGGAGGAAGGCGAGGCCCTGGAGGGAGTCCTCGACGGACTGGGTGGGGGTGGCGACCATCACCAGCGCGGGGCCGAGGGAGTGGTTCTGGAAGGTGGAGATGCGGACCACGGCAGGATCGCCGTTGGTGTACGTGCCGTCACGGATGATCGACTGGCCGGGTTTGAGCTGGTACGCCTCGGTGTCGCTCGACTTGAGTGTGACGGCTCGGCTCGTGCGCTCGGGGAAGCAGACCTGGCCGGTGTTCGCCAGAACGAACTGGACGTCTCTGAGCACGGGACCGTTGCTCTCGGACGGCGAGGTCCCCTGCGGTGTCGTCGCCGCCGCCGGGGAGGAGGCGCAGTAGAGCACCGGGGTGGGACGGGGCTGCGGGGAGTTGAGCAGATCCGTCCGTACCTGGCTGTACAGCTGCTTGTCCACGATGAACCAGCACGCCAGCGCCGACATCGCGATCGCGACCGCCACCGCCGCCGCGCTCAGGAAGGTGAGGCGGCCGCGCAGCGAGCGGGAGCGGAGCCAGCGGACGACGCGCTTGCGGCGGCCGGGCGCGCGGGGCGGCGCCAGAGGGGGAGGCGGAACGGTGCTCACGCGCTCGTGCCGGCGGCCGGGCGCAGAGCGTAGCCGACGCCTCGTACGGTCTGGATGAGGCGCGGCATGCCGCCCTGCTCGGTCTTGCGACGCAGGTACATCACGTACACGTCCAGGGAGTTGGAGGAGGGCTCGAAGTCGAAGCCCCAGACCGCCTTGAGGATCTGCTCGCGGGTGAGGACCTGGCGGGGGTGGGAGAGGAACATCTCCAGCAGCATGAACTCGGTGCGGGTGAGTTCGACCGGCTTGCCGGCGCGGGTGACCTCGCGGGTGGCGGTGTTCATCCGCAGGTCGGCGAAGGCGAGCACCTCGCTCTCGTCCTCGGCGGCGGCGCGGGCGGCGGCCTCGGCGGCGAGGGCGTTGCGGCGCAGCAGGGCGCGGACGCGGGCGAGCAGTTCGTCGAGTTCGAAGGGCTTGGCGAGGTAGTCGTCGGCGCCGACGTCGAGGCCGGTGACGCGGTCGCCGACGGCGTCACGGGCGGTGAGCATCAGCACCGGGACGGTGTCGCCGCGGGAGCGCATCCGGCGGACGGCGGTGAGGCCGTCCATCCGGGGCATCATGATGTCCAGCAGGACGAGGTCGGGCTTGTCGCGTTCGACGGACTCCAGTGCCTCGTAGCCGTCGGTGGCAGTGGTGACCTCGTAGCCCTCGAAGGCGAGGCTGCTCTCCAGGGCGTCCCGGAGGGCGGGTTCGTCGTCGACCACGAGGAGCCGGGCGGAGGGGTGGCCGGCCTCGGCGGGGGTGCGGTCGTCGGCGGACGGGGTCATGGGCTGGTGCCCTTTCTCGTCGGGTGGAGGGCCTGCTGGGAGTAATTGTCCGCCTCGCGGACTCTTACCGGTTCTTACGGATTGTGGCTCACAGGTTCTGGCCGGCTTCGAGCTTCGGCAGGACCTGCTTGATGTCGTTGATCGGGATGGCGAAGCCGAGGCCGACGCTGCCGGCCGTGCTGCTGCCGCCGCCGGCGGTGGAGTTGGCGCCGTTGGGGGCGTACATGGCCGAGTTGATGGCGATGACCTGGCCGTTGGCGTTGATCAGCGGGCCGCCGGAGTTGCCGGGGTTGAGGGCGGCGTCGGTCTGGAAGGCCTTGTAGGTGGTGGTGTCGCCGCCGCTCTGCTGCTGCGGGATGCTGCCGCGCAGGCCGGGCAGGTTGGGGAAGCCGAAGCCGCCGTTGTTGCCGGTGCTGCCCTCGTCGAGCTGGACGGTGACGTCGCGGTTCTCGGCGCTGATGATGCCGGAGGTGACGGTGCCGGTGAGGCCGTCGGGGTTGCCGATGGCCACGACGGCGTCGCCGACGGCCATGGCGGAGGAGTCGCCGAGGACGGCGGGGGTGAGGTTCTTGCCGCCGGTCGCGGTGATCACGGCGGCGTCGAGGCTCTTGTCGGTGCCGGTGACGGTGGCGGGCGCGGTGGAGCCGTCCTTGAAGGTGACGGTGACCCGGCCGCCGCTGGCCGCGGTGTCGATCACGTGGAAGTTGGTGAGGATCTGGCCGCCGGTGTTCAGGACGACGCCGGTGCCGGTGGCGGTGCCGTTGCCGCTCCTGACGGTGATCTGGACGACGCTGGGCGACACGGCGGCGGCTATGGCCGGCACGTCGGCGCTGCCGTCGGAGCGGGCGGAGACCGGGCTGGCAATGGTGCCGACGTGGTTGCCGGAGGCCTGCCGGTCGGCGGCGAGGACCCCGCCGGTGACCCCGCCGATGACGGCGGCGATCGCGGCGACGGCGGTCACCAGGGAGAGCCGCCCGCGCAGCAGGCCGCGCCTGGCCCGACTGCCGTGGCCGTGGCCGGGGCCCTCGGGGCCCTCGGGGCCCTCGGGGCCCGAGGGGTGGCCGAGGACGGTGGGCGGCTCGGGCGGGATCGGCGGGGGAGGGGGCGGTCCGTCGAAGCTGCCGCCGGAGTGGTCCTCGTGGTAGGCGCACCCGGCGCGGGGGTCGGTGCTTCCGGTGCCGCCGGTGCCGCCGCCGAGCACGGTGCCCTCGATCACGCGGGGCTGGTACGGGTCGTGGTGCTCGCCGGGGTACTGCTGCTGCTGTTCGCTCATGCCGACCAAGGTCCGCCTGCCGGATGAGGACCGGATGAGAAGCGGCTCAGAAGGGTCCGAGAAGCCCGTTCGGTTCTCATAAAGCCTGGTCAGGCCACCTTCGGAGCGGAATCGACTATTCCGTCGAGGCCCGGCCGGGCGCCGCTCCGTCGCAGCCGCAGGAACGGCGGATGACCAGGCGGGACGGGAACTTGCGGACCCGTTCGGTGTCCGAGCCGGGGACCATCAGCGAGTCGTCCAGCACCAGGTCCACGGCGGCCCGGGCCATCGCGTCGCGGTCGGAGGCGACGGTGGTCAGCGGCGGGTCGGCGAGCGCGGCCTCGGGCACGTCGTCGAAGCCGGCGACCGCGAGATCCTCCGGGACGCGCAGGCCGACCTCACGGGCGGCCCGCAGTACGCCGATGGCCTGGTCGTCGGTGGAGCAGAAGATCGCCCGGGGCCGGTCCGGCGAGCTCAGCAGGCCGAGCGCGACGTCGTAGGCGCCGTAGCGGTGGAAGGGCGCGTCGATCAGGTGCGGCTCGGTGGGGATGCCGTGCGCGTCCATGGCGCGCTGCCAGCCCTCGACGTGGTCGATGACCGGGTCGCCGGGGGCCGGGGAATCGACCGGGCCGCCGAAGCAGGCGACGTACGGGTGCCCGTGCACCTCCAGCAGGTGGCGGACGACGGCCTCGGCGCCGCCCACGTCGTCGGTGACCACCGCGACGTCGTCGATCGCCTCGGGCCGGCGGTGCAGCAGCACCACCTTCGCCCCCTCCATCGCGGCGAACTCCTCGGCGGCGCGCTGCGAGGGGCCCTGGCTGACCAGGATCAGGCCGGAGACCCGCATGCCGAGGAAGGCGCGGACGTAGTGGACCTCGCGGTCGTCCACGTAGTCGGAGTTGCCGATCAGCACGAGCTTGCCGCGCTCGGAGGCGGCCCGTTCCACGGCGTGCGCCATCTCGGCGAAGAAGGGCTGGCGGGCGTCCGGGACGACCATGCCGATCAGGTTGGTCCGGCGGGAGGCCATCGCCTGGGCGACGCTGTTCGGCCGGTAGCCGAGCTGCTCGATCGCCGCGAGGACCTTCTCCCGGGTCGCGGGCGCGACCGGGCGCGGCCCGTTGTTGATCACGTAGCTGACGACCGCGGTCGAGGTCCCAGCCAGTCGGGCTACATCGTCGCGCGTCACCTTGGCCACGAGGGGAGTCTACGCGTGTGGCCCCCGGGGCGGCAGTGTGACCTGGGGCCGCCCCCTGGGCACACCGGGCGCAATCCGGACGAGCCGGGCGGGGGACGGCCCGCCCGGCGCCGGGGTCAGGCCTCCAGCGGCGCGGAGGGGCGTTGGGCGAGCTCGGGACGTTCGCCCTTCTCGGGCTTCTCCGGGACGACGAAGCGGTAGCCGACGTTGCGCACGGTGCCGATCAGCTGCTCGTGCTCGACGCCGAGCTTGGCGCGCAGCCGCCGGACGTGGACGTCCACCGTCCGGGTGCCGCCGAAGTAGTCGTAGCCCCAGACCTCCTGCAGCAGCTGCGCCCGGGTGAAGACCCGGCCGGGGTGCTGGGCGAGGTACTTGAGCAGCTCGAACTCCTTGAAGGTGAGGTCGAGCGCCCGGCCCTTGAGCTTGGCGGAGTAGGTCGCCTCGTCGACCGAGAGGTCGCCGTTGCGGATCTCCATCGGGCTGTCGTCGACGGCGACCTGGAGCCGGCCGAGCGCGAGCCGCAGCCGGGCCTCGACCTCGGCCGGGCCGGCGGTGTCCAGCAGGACGTCGTCGATGCCCCACTCGGCGGTCACGGCGGCCAGGCCGCCCTCGGTGACCACCAGGATCAGCGGACAGCCGATGCCGGTGGAGCGCAGCAGCTGGCACAGGCTGCGGATCTGCGGCAGGTCACGCCGCCCGTCGACCAGGATGACGTCCGCACTGGGGGTGTCCACCAGGGCCGACCCCTCGGCGGGAGCCACCCGGACGTTGTGCAGCAGCAAGCCGAGGGCCGGCAGCACTTCCGCTGACGGTTGCAGCGCATTGGTGAGGAGGAGGAGAGAACTCATACCCGGTGGTCCCCTTTCCGGGTCGTCGTGGTCGCGTTACGGCCGCCGCCACAGCCGAATGGCGCACGATCGATAGGGCGTCGCGCGGTGGGGGTCCCCCCGGCCGGGGGCCGGGGGATCGTCCCCGGAGGGGCGGCAGCGGGCGACGCGAGGGTGAGGGGGAGGACGCGTTCCGGGCGGGCGCCGGGGGTGCGGACAGCGCACCGGGGGTCCCGCAACCCCTGGCGCACTGCTTCTTCTGCCCTGTTCATCCCGCGAACCCTCCGGTCAGGTCCGGTACCGGGTGGCGGCCCGGCGCCGGGTGGCGACACCCCGCCGGCCCGGCACGTCCTTGTGCCGCGAGAAGCGGGGCGGTTCCTGCGACGCGCCGGGGGTGGACCGACGAATCGAAAGAACGTCCGTACTGGCGTCCTGAAAGCACAAAAGGACCCGGGGGCGACTCTGCCCGGATCCCTCTTGGTGGTCGAGGATAGCCGACCCGCTCCCGTGCCGGGAGTGCGCGAATCCGGCGGTTCGCCCAATCCGGGCGCGCGCCGGGTGAGCCTGGACACAGCTTCGAGCGCCGTCGCGCACCGGTCCGGCCAGGGCGATTGCCGGTCGCGACGGCGGACACGCCATCATGGGACGCACATCGGCGGCGCTGCGCGGGTCCATCGTTCGGGTGGTCGGGCGGCGGCCCCGGTGGCGAGCCGGACCGGGTCACCGGGGCCGGGCGAGGACGAACGGAAGGGGTGGCCCGATGGGCGCGACCACCGAGCCCGCGAGCGGCGCCCGGGTGCGCGGGACGATCCGCTACTGGGCGGCGGCGAAGTCCGAGGCCGGGCTGGCCGAGGAGCCGTACGAGGCGGTGACCCTGGCGGAGGCGCTGGCGGCGGCCAGGGAGCGGCACGCGGACCGGCCGAAGCTCGTCCAGCTGCTCGGGCACTGCTCGTACCTGGTCGACGGCGCCCAGGTGGGCGGCCGGGACCACGCGACCGTCGCCCTGACCGAGGGCGGGACGGTCGAGATCCTCCCGCCGTTCGCGGGAGGCTGAGCGGCGTGACGGACATGAACAACCCGAACCGCGGCGGCGGCTACGACAACTGGCCGCAGCAGCCCCAGCAGCCCTATCCGCAGCAGCAGCACCACCCGCAACACGGGCAGCACCACCCGCAGCAGCACCCGTTCGGCTATCCGGTGGACGACGCGGCCGCGACCACGCTGCTGCCGCCGGTGCCCCCGCTGGACGACGCGGCCGCGACCACGCTGCTGCCGCCGGTGCCCCCGCTGGACGACGCGGCGGCCACCACGCTGCTGCCGCCGGTCACGGTCTCCGGCGCGATGCCGGTCGCCCCGCCGCAGCACCTCGGACAGCCGCCGCTGCAGCCGCAGCCGTACCCGCAGCAGCCCCAGCCGCAGCCGTACCCGCAGCAGCCCCAGCCGCAGCCGTTCGCGCAGCAGCCTGAGCCGCAGCCGTTCCCGCAGCAGCAGCCGCCGTCCCGGGCGCGGCACCGGGCCCCGACGCCGCAGCCCGCCCCGCAGCAGGCCGCCGCGCCCGCGGGCCCCATGCCGCCCGCGGCTCCCGCAGCCCCCGCGGCCCCTGCCGGGCCCGGCTTCGACCCGCCGACCATGACGCTCAAGCGCCCGACCGCCCCGCTGCCCGGCCAGGTGCCCGGCGCTCCCGGTGCCCAGCCGTACGCGGTCGCCCCGGTGCACCCCCTGCCGGTCGCCCCGCCGCCCGCCGCCGCCCCGGGCGGCCGGACCGGTTCGCCGATCATCGACCCGGGCCTGCAGCCCGCCCTGATCACGGCCGGAGCGGCCGCGCTGCTGGCCGGCGGCGCCGCGCTGGGCCAGGTGGCGCTGGCCCTGGTGGTCGCGCTGCTGCAGCTGCTGACGGCGGCCGGCTGGTTCCGGCTGAACGGCATGTGGCCGGCCCGCCAGGGCATCCTGCTCGCCGCGCTGGCCGGGCTCACCGCCGACGTGGCGGTGCTGCTGGCGGACTCCCACGGCGGCGTGGCGGCCGTGGTGGGCACCCTGGGCGGGTTCTTCCTGCTGGTCCTGGTGCTGCAGACGTTCCGTCCGTCGGACCCGAAGGAGCGGTTCTACGCGCTGACCGTGCTGGGCTCGGCCACCGTGGTGACGGCGCTGTGCACCACGCTGCTGCTGGCCGAGTGGGTGCCGGCCGGGGTGGGCGCGGTCGCGCTGGCCACCCTGCTGGCGGCGGCGCCGCTGCCCGGTCCGAAGCAGCTGGGCCCGGTGCTGGGCCTGGTCGCGGCGGTGCTGCTGGGCTTCCTGGTGGGCGCGCCGCTGGCCCTGGGGGCGCTCGCCGGCCTGGGCGGGCTGGTCGGCCGCCGGGTCGCGGCGTACGACTTCCCGTCCCGCTTCGTACACATGACGGCGGGCGTGGCGCTGCCGCTGGCGGTGTCCGCGCCGCTGATCTGGATCGCCACCGACCTGCTGGCCGGCTGAGCCGGGTACGCCACTTCGATCTCCCGCCCCGGAACCACGTTCCGGGGCGGGACGTCGTACGGTCGTGCGGGGGCGGCCGCGTCAGGGCGGCCGCCAGGAACAGCGACAGACCACAGCGGACGACGACAGCGACCGGCGACGACGGGGGACACGATGCGCGGATGGCTGAAGGCGACGATCGCCCTGGTGGTGCTCTCCGGGCTGCTGGTGGGCGCCGACCGGATCGCGGTCGGGGTGGCCGAGGACGAGGCCGCCGACCGGATGGTGAAGAGCGGCCAGATGAGCCAGCGGCCGGACGTGACGATCGAGGGCTTCCCGTTCCTGACCCAGGTGATCTCGAAGAAGCTGGACGACGTCCGGATCTCCTCGGACGGCCTGACGGTCCAGAACAACGGCCACCAGGTGGCGCTGCACTCCTTCAAGGCCAAGCTCTCCGGGGTCGAGGTGAGCGACAGCCTGAACAGCGCCACCGTGTCCGACGGCACCGGCAGCGGCGTGATCTCCTACCAGGACCTCGCCCAGCTGCTGCCGCCGGCCTCCGAGCTGCTGGGCGGCGCCCCGATGCCGGGCGGCGGCAACTCCAGGCTGAGCCTGTCGTACGGCGGGCCGGGCAAGATCAAGGCCTCGCTGGGGCCGGTCTCGGTGGGCGAGGCGACCGTGCACAACGAGGGCGACACCATCACCGTGGACGGCCTCAAGCTGAGCTCGCTGGCCGAGATGGTCGCCGGGCTCACCAACCGGAAGATCCAGCCGGCCAGCTTCACCCTCGACTCGATGCCGGCCGGGCTGAAGCTGGCCGAGAAGGACGGCGCGACGCCGTTGCCGGAGGGCCTCCAGCTGTCCTTCGAGGGCAAGGGCGTCAAGCTGCTGGGCTGACGCGGCCCCGCTCCGCCTCCGTTCCGCTCCGCGAGACGCGCTGTCCAGCGCGGACCGCGGGGCGGTTCCGTTTCCGCCCGTTGTGTGCCGCTGCCGGGGCCCGGCCGGTGCCCGCTTGGTCGCATCCCAGTCAAATCCCGGCATTCGGTCGTTTCGATCTCGATATTCGATACGCTAATGACAGCGAGCCTCGGGTGTCCCTAGCATCGTCGGCATGAAGCGACAGACGGATCTCACGAAGCGGCGGGCGGTCGACCTGTGCCGCGTGGCCGCCTGTCTGTGTCGAATGCGCTAAGTCGGCATCCTGGCAGGGCAGTTGACGCCCGCCGCCGATCTCTGCGGCGACCTCGCCCGGCTGTTCGGGCCGGCGCTTGCCGCCGTACTCCGCAACTCCCCGCCCAGCCGTCCCGGTTCGCCCCATCCGTCCCATCATTCGGACAGGATTTCGGACCGCACCCGTCCGGGCGCCCCCCGCAGCACCCCTCCTGAGCAGCACCTTCCGCCAACCGCCCTCGGATGGAGAACATCACCATGAGCCGCAGCGACGTCCTGGTCGACGCCGACTGGGTCCAGGCCCACCTGGACGACCCGAAGGTCGTCATCGTCGAGGTCGACGAGGACACCTCCGCGTACGACAAGAACCACATCCGCAACGCCGTCCGGATCGACTGGAAGAAGGACCTCCAGGACCCGGTCCGCCGCGACTTCATCGACCAGGCCGGCTTCGAGGCGCTGCTCAGCGCCAAGGGCATCGCCAACGACGACACCGTCGTGCTCTACGGCGGCAACAACAACTGGTTCGCCTCGTACGCCTACTGGTACTTCAAGCTGTACGGCCACGGCGATGTCCGACTGCTGGACGGCGGCCGCAAGAAGTGGGAGCTGGACTCCCGCGACCTGGTCTCCGAGGTCCCGGCCCGCCCGGCCACCGAGTACGCGGCGCAGCCCGTCGACGCCTCGATCCGCGCCTTCCGCGACGACGTGATCGCCGCCATCGGCACCCTCAACCTGGTCGACGTCCGCTCGCCCGACGAGTTCTCCGGCAAGCTGCTCGCCCCGGCTCACCTCCCGCAGGAGCAGTCGCAGCGCCCCGGCCACGTGCCGAGCGCCCGCAACATCCCGTGGGCCAAGAACGCCAACGACGACGGCACCTTCAAGAGCGACGAGGAGCTCAAGGCCCTGTACGAGGCCGAGGGCATCGACCTGGCGAAGGACACCATCGCCTACTGCCGGATCGGCGAGCGCTCCGCGCTCACCTGGTTCGTGCTGCACGAGCTGCTCGACCAGCAGAACGTGAAGAACTACGACGGTTCGTGGACCGAGTACGGCAGCCTGGTCGGCGTGCCGATCGAGCTCGGCAGCAACTGAGCCTCCGGCTCGACCCGTAAGTCAGAAGGGAAGACAGACATGTGCGGTGCGAAGGCCGGCGGCCCGGACCTGGCAGGAGTTGACGTGGCGAACGAGACGATCATCCAGGGTTCGGTGACCCGCGACGGTGAGCCGGTCAACGGCTACGTCCGGCTGCTGGACGAGAACAACGAGTTCACTGCCGAGGTGCCCACCTCGGCGACCGGCCAGTTCCGGTTCTTCGCCCGCCCGGGCAAGTGGACCCTGCGGGCGCTGGTCCCGGGCCAGACCGTGGACCGTCAGGTGGTGGCCTCCCAGGGCGCCGCCGTCGAGGTCGCGATCGCGGTCTGACCGGATCGGACGATTGGACGATCACCCCGAGGGCCCTGCCGCGGCAGGGCCCTCGGCCGTACCGTGGAGAGGTGCAGGCAAGGCGTCGGCGGCGCTTCTACTTCGCCATGATGGGTGTGTGCCTGGGCCTGTTCGTCATGGCCTGGGGGGTGGTGCGGTTCTTCTCGGTGGGTGCCGCGGTCGCCCTGTGCGTGGTCGCGATGGTCATCCCGCCGGCCGCCGCGGTGTTCGCCAACAAGCGGGACCCGGACGACGACTGGTGGAACGACCCGCGCTGGGACGACCCGAAGTGGGACGACCCCGGTCACGACCGGGACCGCCCCGACCACGAGCCGCGCGACTCCTCGGGAGGACAGCCCTAGGGGCCCGGACAGGCCCTAGTACACGAGCGCCTGGACGCCGTCCGACATGATCTCGCTGACGAAGACCTGTGCGCCCGCGATCCGGACGCCCTCGACGGTGTCCTTCTGCTCGATCCCGCGCCGGGCCGCGCACTGGGTGCACAGCGTCACGGAGCCGGCCGCCAGGATCGACTCCAGCAGGTCCGGCAGCGGCGCCGCGTGCGGCAGCTCGAACTCCGCGGCCTTCCCTGGCAGGGCGAACCAGGAGGACTCCCCGGTCAGCCAGAGCGAGACCTCGATCCCGCTGGCGACGGCCACGGCCGCCACCGTGAACGCCTGCGAGCACCGCTCCGGCGCGTCCGCCCCGGCGGTGACCTTGATGACGAGCTTCTTCGACATGGCGCCACCTTAGAGGTCCAGCCGTCCCGGCCCGCCGTCATCCCGGAATCCCTTGGGGAAACCTTGGGCGGCGCCGGAGCGCGGGGGGCGCGAACCGCGACGTGGCGGGGCTCACCGCGACCGGCCGAAGCCCGGCGGATAGAGTGAGCGCCAGCAAAATCCACCACACTGTCGCCGCCTGGGAGCCCCCCGTGTCCGGTCTGGAAATGTTCTTCGACGGTCTGCTGGCCTTCATGGCCGTGCTGATCACCTGGTTCGCCATCTTCTCGGTGATGAAGCTGTACCAGGGTCAGCGCTGAGCCTGCCGTACGGTTGAGGCAGACCGCACCGACCACGACAGTGACCAGGAACATGATCGAGATCCCCTCTGACCTCCACAAGGACGTCGTCCCGCTCGCCTTCCTCCTCGGCACCTGGGAGGGCGCGGGCGTCTACGCCCCTCTGCCTAGCGAGGGGGGCCCGGGCACGGAGAAGTGCAACTTCGGCCAGGAGATCGTGATCCGTCACGACGGCCGGCCCTTCCTGGAGTTCCGCTCCCGCACCTGGGTGCTGAACGAGGAGGGCGAGAAGGTCCGTCCGCTGGAGAACGAGCACGCCTTCTGGCGCATCACCAGCAACGCCGACGGCACCACCGGCGCCCGCGGGATCGAGATCTCTTCCGTGCGTGACGACGGCACGGTCGAGATCTGGTACGGCGAGCTGGCCGACGGCAAGCCGCAGGTCGACGTCTCCACCGACGCGGTGGCCCGGATCGAGGGATCCCCGGAGTACTCCGGCGGCAAGCGGCTGTACGGCTTCGTCAATGGCGAGCTGCTCTGGGTCGGCGAGAAGGCCGCCCCGAACGTGCCGCTGCGCCCGTACATGTCCGCGCAGCTGAAGAAGGTGCTCAGCCCGGCCCAGCTGATCAAGGACATCAACGACCTGCCGGACGACGGCATCGCCTTCTTCAAGTAGACACAGCTCAAGTAGGCACAGCTCAAGTAGGCACAGCTCAAGTCAGGCCCGCGCACGAGGTAGGGACCGGCCCGCGGCCGGTCCCTACACTTGCATCAGGACCCCCGACCTTGGCAGGGACAGCACCGTGGCGGACACCGGCACCACCGACTGGCAGCTCTCCGGCGACTGGAAGGCCGACCTGCGCGAGCGCGGCTACCGGCTGACCCCGCAGCGGCAGCTCGTGCTGGAGGCCGTCGACGTCCTCGACCACGCCACCCCCGACGACATCCTCTGCCACGTCCGCAAGACCGCCAGCGGCGTCAACATCTCCACCGTCTACCGGACCCTGGAGCTGCTGGAGGAGCTGGGCCTGGTCTCGCACGCCCACCTGGGCCACGGCGCCCCGACCTACCACCTGGCCGGCCGCCACCACCACCTGCACCTGGTCTGCCGGGACTGCGAGAAGGTCACCGAGACCGGCACCGAGATCGCCCAGCCGCTGATCGACCGGCTGCGCGAGGAGCACGGCTTCGACACCGACCTCAAGCATTTCGCCATCTTCGGCCGCTGCTCCGACTGCACCGCCGGGCGCGCGGACGGCCGGTCGTAAGCTGGCCGGTATGACCGGTGAGAAGAGCCCGCTGCTTGCCCTGCCCGGAGCCGTCCCCGCCGAGGGGGCCGACGAGGGTGTCGCCGCCCACTACGGCGACATCTTCCGCGAGCAACGGAACCTGTCACAGGGCGTCGGCTTCGTGGACCTCTCGCACCGCGGCGTGGTCACCGTCACCGGCGACGACCGGCTCTCCTGGCTGCACCTGCTGCTCACCCAGCACGTCAGCGAGCTGCGGCCGCAGCACGCCACCGAGGCGCTGGTGCTCTCCCCGCACGGGCACGTGGAGCACGCGCTCTACCTGGTCGACGACGGCACCACCACCTGGGCGCACGTCGAGCCGGGCACCCAGGGCGCGCTGGTCGCCTACCTGGAGAGCATGAAGTTCTTCTACCGGGTGGAGGTCGCCGACGCGACCGCCGACTACGCCCTGGTCCACCTGCCGGCCGGCTCCACCGCCTCCGTCGAGGGCGCCGCCGCCGTGCGCGAACTCCCCTACGGGCGGGACCTGTTCCTGCCGCGCGCCGAGCTGGAGGAGCTCACCGCCGAGTACGGCCCGGCGGCCGGGGTCTGGGCGTACGAGGCGCTGCGGATCGAGGGCCACCGGCCCCGGCTGGGCTTCGAGACCGACCACCGGACCATCCCGCACGAGGTGGACTGGCTGCGCACCGCCGTCCACCTGCAGAAGGGCTGCTACCGCGGCCAGGAGACCGTCGCCCGGGTGCACAACCTGGGCCGCCCGCCGCGCCGGCTGGTCTTCCTGCACCTGGACGGCACCGAGGAGACCCTGCCCCCGCACGGCACCGAGGTGCGGCTGGCCACCGACCCGGACGGGCGGGCGCTGGGCTTCGTGACCTCCTCGGCCCGGCACCACGAGCTGGGGCCGATCGCGCTGGCGATCGTCAAGCGGAACGTCCCGGTGGACGCGGTGCTGCTGGCCGGGACGGTGCCGGGCACCCAGGACGTGATCGTCCCGCAGTAGCGGATCCGGGGCTCAGACCTCGACGAGGACGGTGAACGGGCCGTCGTTCACCAGCGCCACCTGCATGTCGGCGCCGAACCGGCCCGTCTCCACCTTGGCGCCCAGCGCGCGCAGTTGGGCGACCACCTCGTCCACCAGCGGCTCGGCGACCGGCCCGGGGGCGGCGGCGGTCCAGGTGGGGCGGCGGCCCTTGCGGGCGTCCCCGTAGAGGGTGAACTGGCTGATCACCAGCAGCGGGCCGCCGATGTCCGAGCAACTCTGCTCCACGCCGTCGCGGTAGCTCCCCCGCTCGCCTCCGGCCGCTCCGGATCCGACGCCGACGGTCGTCGCTCCGGCGCTCTCTCCTTCGTCGGTCGCTTGTCGCTCCTCGCTTTCGGCGTCGGCGCGGCCTTCGGCTCGGGGGGCAGCCGGCAGGATCCGCAAGGTCCAGAGCTTGCGGGCCAGTTGGGCGGCCTTCGCCGGGGTGTCCTCGTGGGTGACGCCGACCAGGACGCACAGCCCGGGCCCCTCGATCGCACCGACGGTCTCTCCGGCCACGGTCACCCGGGCCTCGGTCACTCGCTGCACCACTGCTCGCATGCCGCCATTGTGCCGGAGCGCCGCACCGCCCCCGTAGCCCCTCAGGGCGCACATCTGGGGCGCGCACAAGGGTGGCGCACGCCGTGAGGCGCGCGCCTGCGCAGGTTCGGGCGCGGTTCTTCCTGCGGAAAGGGCTGGTCATATCAGCCACCCCCGTTCGCCAGGGGGCCGTTCGGGTGCACGCGCGGTGCGCGCGCGCCGGGTGGGGTGGCACGCTGGGGAACCGTACGAAGGGCCCGGCGCGCCTGAAGGTCCGCCGCACCGGGCCCGGGTTCGGCCGGGCGGTCGAGCCGGTAGGTCAGGCGTTCTCGCCGGGTCGCCCCGGCGGGTGGTTCCAGCCGGGGGACGGAACCCTTCGGGGGCCCCGGGCGTGCCAACGGACGGGACGTGCGGGCCCGTCGGGGGACGGGCCGGACCGGCGGCAGGGACGGGGTGCCGCGAGCGGGCGGGATCGGACGACGGCAGGTGGGCTGGATGATGGACGCGAGCAGCGCGGCGCGGAACCGCTCCGGACAGGTGGCGCAGGCCCCCGGGGACCCCTCCTGGGCGGCCGTCCCGGACGGCGAACCCGAGCTGGAGCGGCTGGGCCTGGACCAGCTGCGGGTGCTGCGCCGGGAGACCCTGGAGCAGGAGGCCGACCTGTCCTACCTGCGGCGGCTGCTGCACGGACGGATGGACATCCTGCGCGCCGAGCTCGACCGGCGCCCCGGCTGCGGCCCCGCCCACCCCGCCCGGGTGGGCGGCGACGGAAGCGGCGCCCCGCCGACCGGCGAGGGGGGCGGCGGCGACCTGCTGGACCGGCTGCCGGCCATCCTGACCGACGCGCCCTCCACCGTGCGGCGCTCCGCCCGGCACGTCACCCTCGGCCCGCCGCGCACCCAGGAGTCCCAGCTGGAGGCGGACGCGCTGATGGGCGACGTCCAGCTCGCCGACCTCGCCGCGCACCCCGCCGAGGAGCTGTTGGCCGCCTTGGAGCGGCTGCGCGCGCACGAGCGCGAGGTCTCCGGGCGGCGCCAGCGGCTGCTGCGGACGGCCGACGGTTGCAATGCCGAGATCACCCGCAGGTACCGTGATGGGGAAGCACGGGTCGACGACCTGCTCTCGGAGAGGCCGCTCTGACCGGGTGAGTCGTCGCGGGCGGGTGTGGTCCGGCTTCCTCCCGGCCCACCCCCGCCCCCGGAGGCTCCCCGATGTCCCAGTCCGCCACCCCGCCCGTGCTCGCCGAGGTCATACGCTCGGGCTTCGTCGAGGGCCGCCACCACGGCTCCCTGGTCCTGCTCGCCGCAGACGGCTCGGTGGAGTTCGTGCTGGGCGACCCCGACGCGCCGGTCTTCCCCCGCTCGACGGCCAAGCCGTTCCAGGCGGTGGCCACCCTGAGGGCCGGGCTGGCGATCGAGGGTGAGCTGCTGGCGCTGGCGGCCTCCAGCCACTCCGCGGAATCGTTTCACCTGGACGGGGTCCGGGCCATCCTCGGCTCCGCCGGGCTCGACGAGACCGCCCTGCGGACCCCGGCCGACCTGCCGCTGGACGAGACCGAGGCGGAGCTGCTGCTCGGCACCGGCGGCCGCCGCGCCCCGATCCTGATGGACTGCTCCGGCAAGCACGCCGGCTGGCTGGCCGCCTGCGTCGCCAACGGCTGGGACACCGAGGGCTACCTCGACCCGGCCCACCCGATCCAGCTGCTGGCCCGCGAGGCCCTGGAGGAGGGCACCGGCGAGGCCCCCGCGCACGCCGGTGTGGACGGCTGCGGCGCCCCGCTGCTGGCCGTCACGCTGACCGGCCTGGCCCGCGGTTACCGCGGCCTGGTGCTGGCCGCCGAGGGCACCGCGCAGCGCCGCGTGGCCGACGCGATGCGCGCCCACCCCGAGTACGTGGCCGGCACCCGCCGGGCCGACACCTGGCTGATGCGGGCCGTCCCGGGCGCGCTGTCCAAGATGGGTGCCGAGGCCGTCCAGGTGGTCGCGCTGCCGGACGGGCGGGCGCTCGCCTTCAAGATCGACGACGGCGCCGAGCGGGCCCGCGGGCCGGTGCTGGCGGCCGCGCTGCGTCGGCTCGGGGTGACCGGCGTGGAGGACACCGTCGAGCGGATCGGCGCGGCCCCGCTGCTCGGCGGCGGCGTCCCGGTCGGGCAGGTCCGGGCGGCCTTCTGACGCCTCCCGGGACACCCGCCGACGGCCGTCGGGGTGCGGGCCGGGCGGGGGCGGTGCACGGTGGACCGGGGGCCGTCGCACAGCTGAGGGAGTCCGCCATGACCGATCATGTGTACCGGGTGACCGAGATCGTCGGGTCCTCGACCGAGAGCGTCGACGCCGCGATCCGCAACGGGGTGGAGCGGGCCTCCCGGACGCTGCGCAACCTCGACTGGTTCGAGGTCTCGCAGGTCCGGGGCCATCTGGAGGACGGCCGGATCAAGCACTACCAGGTGTGCATCAAGGTCGGCTTCCGGCTGGAGGACTGAGCCCCGGAGCGGCGGACCGGGACGGTGCACCGGGCCGGGCACCTCAGCCCGGGCACCCCGACCCGGGACACCGGGCCCGGACACGACAGAGGCCGGGGTCCGCGGACGAATCCGCGGGCCCCGGCCCGGGCCTGTCCCGACCTGCCTCGAACCGTCCTGGCCGAGCGGGATCGGAACGACGGTTCAGTGACCGCCCTGCTCCGCGAGACGCTTGATCGAAGCGGTGACCTCGGCCTCGGCCTCGGCGCGGCCGACCCAGTTGGCGCCCTCGACGGACTTGCCCGGCTCCAGGTCCTTGTAGACCTCGAAGAAGTGCTGGATCTCCAGGCGGTCGAACTCCGACACGTGGTGGATGTCGCGCAGGTGCTCCCAGCGCGGGTCCGTCGCCGGGACGCAGAGCAGCTTGTCGTCGCCGCCGGCCTCGTCGGTCATCTGGAACATGCCGATGGCGCGGCACTTGATCAGGCAGCCCGGGAAGGTCGGCTCGTCCAGGATGACCAGGGCGTCCAGCGGGTCGCCGTCCTCGCCGAGCGTGCCCTCGACGTAGCCGTAGTCGGCCGGGTAGCGGGTCGAGGTGAAGAGCATCCGGTCGAGCCGCAGACGGCCGGTCTCGTGGTCGACCTCGTACTTGTTACGAGAGCCCTTCGGGATTTCGATAAGGACGTCGAACTCCAACGGTTCCTCCAAGGTAGGGACTGACAGAATCCAAGTGTCTCCTACGGGAGTGAGTGCTCAGGAAAGGGGCCAGTCGGTGGGAGCTGGGGGAGGGGCGGCGCGCCGCCGCAGGGGGACGGCCGCGGGACTGTTCGGAGCGGCCCTGTTGGTCGCCGGAACCGTCCTGACCGCGGGCGGTGCGTATGCGCAACCGTCCCCGACCCCCGGCGGGCACAGTGCCGGGCAGGGCGAGGACGACAACAGCCAGGGCGACCAGGGCGGCAACCAGGGCGACCAGGGCGACCAGGACGGCAAGAAGGGCGACCACGGGAAGGGCAGGCCCCGTACGGGAGCAAGTCCGAGCGCCGGCCCCACCCGTCGGGCCGAACCGCCCGCCGCCACGCCCGGTGACAGCGGTTCGCCGCTCGCGCGCCCGGTGCCCGCGACGGGCGCCGTCCTGGCCACCGCCGAGAACGGCCCGGAGGCCGCCGTCCCCACCGCCCAGGGCCTGCAGCAGGCCCTCGCGCCCGCCCTCGCGGACAAGAACCTGGGTACCGTGACGATCGCCGTCGCGGACCTCGCCGGCGGCCAACTCCTGTACGGCTCCGGGGAGAACACCGCGGCCACCCCCGCCTCCACCACCAAGCTGGCCACCACGGTCGCGGCCCTGTCGCTGATCCCCGGCGACACCCGGCTCACCACCCGGGTGGTCCGCGGCACGGACCCGGGCACCATCACCCTGGTCGGCGGCGGGGACCCGACGCTCACCGCGCTGCCCGCCGACCAGGTGCAGATCGGCGGCCAGCCCGCCGACGCCGACACCGCCCCCGCCTCGCTGGACGCGCTCGCCCGGCAGACCGCCGCCGCGCTCAAGGCGGCCGGCACCACCACGGTCAAGCTGGACTACGACCTGTCCATGTACGCGGGCAGCCCGCAGCACAGGACGAACCCCGACAACCACAACATCGCCCTGGTCGTCCCGCTGATGGTGGACGAGGCCAAGGTCGACCCCAAGAGCCGGGAGGACGCCCCGGAGCGGGTTGCCGACCCGGCCGGCGCGGCCGCCGAGGCCTTCGCCAGGCTGCTCGCCGCCCAGGGCGTCACCGTCGAGGGCAGGGCCAAGCCGGCCGCCGCCCCGGCCGCCGCCGACGCCCCCGTCCTCGGCAAGGTCGACTCGCCGATCATGGCCCGGCTGGTCGAGCGCACGCTGACCACCTCCGACAACCAGCTCGCCGAGGCGATCGCCCGTCAGGTCGCCCTGGCCGCCCACCAGCCGGCCAGCTTCGAGGGTGCGGCGACCGCCGTCACCCAGGAGCTGGCCAAGCTCGGGGTGCCGATGACCGCCGTGGTCCTCAACGACGGCAGCGGACTGCACACCGGCAACGCGATACCGCCGGCCGTACTGGTTCGGCTCCTGGCCCTGGCCGCCTCCGAGCAGCACCCTGCCCTGCGCCCGGTCCTCACCGGCCTCCCGGTCGCCGGATTCACCGGAACCCTCGACAAGCGCTACGGCTCCGGCTCCGGCGCCGCCGACGCGGCCGGCCTGATCCGCGCCAAGACCGGCACCCTCAGCAACGTCAACACCCTGGCCGGCACCGTCGTCGACGCCGACGGCCGCCTCCTCGTCTTCGCCGTGATGACCCGCACCTCCGCCTCCGCCGACACCGCGCGCGCCGCCATGGACCGCGTCGCCGCCCACCTCGCCGCCTGCGGCTGCCACTGACCGCTCCGCGAGGGGGGGAGGGCGGAGCCCCGCCGATCGTCAGCCCGGCTCACCCTCCCTCCCCGGCCGCTGGCGACGTCGACAACCGCCCCGTTCCGTCGGGGGGTGAGGCCGGTCGGCTGCCGTCCGGATCGGCTGCCGCCGCCGCGGCTACGACGGCGGCGACCTCCGACACGGGCGGCTTCGGTGGCCGGTGGCCGGGTTCGGGCGGGTGTGCGGGCGGGCAGGGTAGGTGCAGGACGGGCGGATTCGCCCGCCGACCGAGCCCGTGAACCGGTGCCTCCGGCCGTCGGTCGTGGCTCCCGGTAGGGCCGGGCGGGTGTTCGGGGCGGGTGGCTGCCGTTGGTGGTGGGGAGCACGTACGGTGAGGGCATGACGAGCGCGAGTGGCGGGGCTGACATGGTCGACTGGAATCTCGCGGTCGCAACCGCGACCAGGCTGGTGCGGCCGGGGCCGGAGGTGAGCCGGGCGGAGGCGGCGGCGGTGGTCGCCGAGCTGCGCCGGCATGCCCTGGAGGCCGAGGAGCACGTGCGGGCGTTCACCGGGATGCGGTCGAGCAGTCTGACCGCGGCCGCCGCCACCCCGGTGCTGGTGGTGGACCGCCCGGGGTGGGTGCGGGCGAACGTGGCGGGTTTCCGGACGGTCGTCCAGCCGCTGGTGGAGAAGCTGCAGGCGCGTCGGGCGAACAGCGCGGCGGCGGGCGTGTTCGGCGCGGTGGGGGAGAAGGCCACCGGGATCGAGGTCGGGGCGCTGCTGGCGTTCCTGGCGACCAAGGTGCTGGGCCAGTACGAGACCTTCGCCCCGGCGGAGCCCTCGCTGGAGGCGCCGGACAGTCCGGCGGCGCTGTTCGACAAGCCGCGGCTGGGCCCGGAGGGCCCCGGTCCGGGCCGGCTGCTGCTGGTGGCGCCGAACATCGTGCACGTCGAGCGTGAGCTGGACGTCGATCCGTCCGACTTCCGGCTCTGGGTCTGCCTGCACGAGGAGACGCACCGGACGCAGTTCACCGCGGTGCCGTGGCTGCGCGACCACATCCAGTCCGAGGTGCAGTCCTTCCTGGCCGAGACGGACGTCGACCCGGGCGCGCTGCTGGAGCGGCTGCGGGACGCGGCGGGTTCGCTGGGCGGCGGCCTGCCGGGGGCGGGCGGTCGGGAGGGCCGGGAGAGCTCCTCCTCGGCGAACCTGCTGGAGATCGTCCAGTCGCCCGCGCAGCGGGAGATCCTGGGCCGGCTGACGGCGGTGATGTCGCTGCTGGAGGGCCACGCGGACGTGGTGATGGACGGCGTCGGCCCGGCCGTGGTGCCGACCGTCGCGGAGATCCGGGAGAAGTTCCAGCAGCGCCGTGACCGGGGGGCGAACCGGCTCGACCTGATGCTGCGCCGACTGCTCGGCATGGACGCCAAGCTGCGCCAGTACCAGGACGGTGCGGTGTTCGTCCGTGCGGTGGTGGAGCAGGTCGGCATGGAGGGGTTCAACCGGGTGTGGACCTCCCCGAACACCCTGCCGACCAAGGACGAGATCCACGACCCGGCCGCCTGGGTCGCCCGGGTCGCGCACTGAGGACGCTGAGAGCGCTGAGGGGGCTCGGAGGGCTGAGAAGTCCGACAAGCCGGGACCGCCGCCGGTCGGTGGCGGTCAAACCCGCTCGTACGAGTGGTCCAATCGGCCAGATCGCGGGTGAAGATACGTTTCTCCATTCACCCGTACGTGGGACGGTGGTCGTACCGGTGGCGCGGGTGGCGTAGCGGGTCGCTCCTTTCTGCCACCATCTGTGAGCGCCCGGTAACGCGGCGCTCATGCCGGTGCGCGGTCCCCGCCGCTCCCACCGCAGTCCTGTCCCCTCCGCCGAGGAGTCGTCCGCCGTGGGCCCTCACCCCGCCGTAGCCGCGATACGCCTGGCCGTTCGCCGTACGCTCACCGACCTCGCCGCCGAGGCCGGTACCACCTTCACCGCGCCCGTGCGCGAGCCCCGCGAGCGCCCGGCCGGGGCGCCGCTGGTCGGTGCCGCCGTCGGCACCACCCTGATCGGCAACGCCGCGCGCCACCCCTCCGGGCTGCCCCGTACCCCGGCCGCCCCCGGTTCGCCGCTGGTCCTGGTCGCGGTCAGCGGCGGCGCGGACTCGATGGCGCTGGCCATCGCCGCCGCCTTCGAGGCCCCCAAGATCGGCCTGCGGGTCGGCGCCGTCACCGTCGACCACGGCCTGCAGCCCGGCTCCGCCGACCGTGCCGCCCAGGTCGCCGAGCGGCTGCGCTCGCTGGGCCTGGACCCGGTCGAGGCGATCCCGGTGCGGGTCGGCCGCTCCGGCGGCCCCGAGGCCGCCGCCCGGGACGCCCGCTACGCCGCCCTGGACGAGGCCGCCGAACGGCTCGGCGCGATCGCGGTGCTGCTCGGCCACACCCGGGACGACCAGGCCGAGACCGTCCTGCTGGGCCTGGCCCGCGGTTCGGGCGCCCGCTCGCTGGCCGGGATGCCGGCCCAGAAGGGCCGCTACCGCCGTCCGCTGCTGGAGCTGGACCGCGCGGCCACCCGGCAGGCCTGCTCCGCCCAGGCGATCCCGGTCTGGGACGACCCGCACAACTGTGATCCCGCCTACACCCGCTCCCGGGTCCGCCACGAGGTGCTGCCGGTGCTGGAGAAGCACCTGGGGGGCGGAGTGGTGGAGGCGCTGGCCCGTACCGCCCGGTTGTTCCGCGACGACGCGGACGCCCTCGACCAGTGGGCCGCGCTGGCCGAACGCGACCTCCGTAGGGGCGAAGGCGCCCTGGACGCCGTGAAACTGGCCGAACTGCCGCCCGCCGTACGGCGCCGGGTGCTGCGCCGGGCCGCGCTCCGCACGGGCTGTCCGGCCGGGGACCTGTTCGCGCGGCACCTGGAGGCGGTGGACCAGCTGGTCACCGGATGGCGGGGTCAGGGGCCGCTGCACCTACCCGGGGGCGTCGAGGCCACCCGCAGGTGTGGCACGCTGGTCTTTCGGCGGCAGGGCGACTGAGGGCGAGGCATGTCCCGGGGGAGCCGGCCGCCGGCCACACAGACCCCGAACGTTTGAGGACGTATCCCCGGTGGACCAGAACGACATGGGCGCTGACCTCGCGAAGGTGCTCATCAGCAAGGACGAGATCGACGCCAAGCTCCTGGAGCTGGCCGAGCGGATCGACCGGGACTACGCAGGCAAGGACCTGCTGATCGTCGGCGTCCTCAAGGGGGCCGTGATGGTCATGGCCGACCTGGCCCGGGCCCTGCACTCGCAGGTCACCATGGACTGGATGGCGGTCTCCTCGTACGGCATGGGCACCAAGTCCTCGGGCGTGGTGCGCATCCTGAAGGACCTGGACACCGACATCGCCGGCCGCGACGTCCTGATCGTCGAGGACATCATCGACTCCGGTCTGACGCTGTCCTGGCTGCTGGGCAACCTGGGCTCGCGCGGCCCGGCCTCGCTGGAGGTCTGCACCCTGCTGCGCAAGCCGGACGCCGCCAAGGTCGAGATCGACGTCAAGTACGTCGGTTTCGACATCCCGAACGAGTTCGTGGTCGGCTACGGACTGGACTACGCGGAGAAGCTGCGTAACCTCCCCTTCATCGGGACCCTCGCCCCGCACGTCTACGGCGGCTGAGGCCCCGTTCGGGCTACGGGCGGGAACAGTAGGTTGTTCCCGCCCGTTGGACCGGGGGGACAAAGAACGACAGCCGTGTCGCTGCGCTCCCGCCACGGGCGGGTCCGACTGCGGTACGGTCCAATAAACCGCTCTTCACATGAGCACCGACCGGATGCGCCGCGGCCCACAGCCTCCCGGCGCCGCTGAGTGGCAGGAGGGACGGGGCGGCAACGCCCCGCATGGATGGACGTCAAGCGATACTTCCGTGCGCCGATCATGTGGATCGTGCTGGCCGTCCTCGCCGTCATCGTACTGATGCAGGTCGTTTCGGACTCGAACGGCTACAAGACGGTGGACACCGGTCAGGTCGTCGCGGCGATCGACGCACACAATGTCAAGTCCGCGCAGATCACCACTGGTGACTCGAACACGATCAAGATCCAGCTGAAGGACGGCGCCACGCTGTCCCCCGCCGGCACGGGCAAGGCCCCGTCCGGCAGCAAGTTCCAGGCCTCGTACATCGGCGACCAGGGTGTCGCGATCGCCGACAAGCTGCAGGCCCAGATCAACGACAAGGACCGGAACACACTCGCCGAGGGCTACACCGTCAGCCCGGAGAAGCAGAGCACCTTCGTCAGCCTGCTGCTGTCGATGCTGCCGATCGTGATCATCGTCCTGGTCTTCCTGTTCCTGATGAACCAGATGCAGGGCGGCGGCTCCCGCGTCATGCAGTTCGGCAAGTCCAAGGCCAAGCTGCTCACCAAGGACACCCCGAAGACCACCTTCGCCGACGTCGCCGGTGCCGACGAGGCGGTCGAGGAGCTCCACGAGATCAAGGAGTTCCTGCAGGAGCCGGCCAAGTTCCAGGCCGTCGGCGCCAAGATCCCCAAGGGCGTGCTGCTCTACGGCCCGCCCGGTACCGGTAAGACCCTGCTGGCGCGTGCCGTCGCGGGCGAGGCCGGGGTGCCGTTCTACTCCATCTCCGGCTCGGACTTCGTCGAGATGTTCGTCGGTGTCGGTGCCAGCCGGGTCCGCGACCTGTTCGAGCAGGCCAAGGCGAACGCCCCGGCGATCGTCTTCGTCGACGAGATCGACGCCGTCGGTCGGCACCGCGGTGCGGGCCTCGGCGGCGGCCACGACGAGCGCGAGCAGACCCTCAACCAGCTGCTGGTCGAGATGGACGGCTTCGACGTCAAGGGCGGCGTGATCCTGATCGCCGCGACCAACCGCCCCGACATCCTGGACCCGGCGCTGCTGCGCCCGGGCCGCTTCGACCGCCAGATCGCGGTGGAGCGCCCCGACCTCCAGGGCCGCCTGGACATCCTCAAGGTGCACCAGAAGGGCAAGCCGATCGCGCCCGACGTCGACCTGTCGGCCGTCGCCAAGCGCACCCCCGGCTTCACCGGCGCCGACCTCTCGAACGTGCTCAACGAGGCCGCGCTGCTGACCGCCCGCTCGGACAAGAAGCTGATCGACAACGGCATCCTGGACGAGGCGATCGACCGCGTCGTGGCCGGTCCGCAGAAGCGCACGCGGATCATGTCCGACAAGGAGAAGAAGATCACCGCGTACCACGAGGGCGGTCACGCCCTGGTCGCGGCGGCCTGCCAGTACAGCGACCCGGTGCACAAGATCACCATCCTGTCCCGCGGTCGGGCCCTCGGCTACACCATGGTGCTGCCGGACGAGGACAAGTACTCCACCACCCGCAACGAGATGCTCGACCAGCTGGCCTACATGCTGGGCGGGCGCGCGGCGGAGGAGCTGGTCTTCCACGACCCGACCACCGGCGCCTCGAACGACATCGAGAAGGCCACCGCCACCGCGCGGGCCATGGTCACCCAGTACGGCATGACCGAGCGCCTGGGTGCGATCAAGTTCGGCAGCGACAACTCGGAGCCGTTCCTGGGCCGTGAGATGGGCCACCAGCGCGACTACTCGGAAGAGGTCGCCGCGCTGGTCGACGAGGAGGTCAAGAAGCTCATCGAGAGCGCGCACAACGAGGCCTGGGAGATCCTGGTCGAGAACCGCGACGTGCTCGACAACCTGGTTCTGGAGCTCCTGGAGAAGGAGACCCTGAACAAGGAGCAGATCGCCGAGATCTTCGCCCCCGTGGTCAAGCGCCCGGCCCGGCCGGCTTGGACGGGCTCCACCCGTCGTACGCCGTCCACCCGGCCGCCGGTGCAGTCGCCGAAGGAGCTGGCGCTCACGAACGGTGCCGCCGCCGTCGTCGACACCGCTCCGGTGGACGTCGTGAAGCTCCCGCCGCTGCCGGCCGCCGAGCCGCCGACCGAGAGCTGAGCAGGGCACCTGTACGGAATGGATGCCGCGTCACCAGGGTTTGTACCCTGGAGGCGCGGCATCCGTGCTGTTCAGCCAGAGTCTTCCCACAAGTAAGCGAGGCCCGCATGATCGACCCGGTGACGCTCGACGGTCCGCCCGCCGTCGGGACCTTCGACCAGAAGCGGGCCGAGAACGCCATCCGCGAGCTGCTGCTCGCCGTGGGGGAGGACCCGGACCGCGAGGGCCTGATGGAGACCCCGGCCCGGGTGGCGCGGGCCTACAAGGAGATATTCGCGGGCCTGTGGCAGGAGCCGGAGGAAGTCCTGACCACCACCTTCGACCTCGGCCACGACGAGATGGTGCTGGTCAAGGACATCGAGTTGACCTCGGTCTGCGAGCACCACCTGGTGCCGTTCCGCGGGGTGGCGCACGTCGGGTACATCCCGTCCACCAGCGGCAAGATCACCGGCCTGTCCAAGCTGGCCCGGCTGGTCGACGTCTACGCCCGCCGCCCGCAGGTGCAGGAGCGGCTGACCAGCCAGGTGGCCGACGCGCTGATGCGGATCCTGGAGCCGCGCGGGGCGATCGTCGTGGTCGAGTGCGAGCACATGTGCATGTCGATGCGTGGCATCCGCAAGCCCGGCGCCAAGACCATCACCTCCTGCGTGCGCGGCCAGCTGCGCGACCCGGCCACCCGGGCCGAGGCGATGAGCCTCATCATCGGTCGGTAGCGGCCGCGGCCGGCAGGCGGACGATTCAGGGCACCTCGTGCTCCGCGTGCGGCGGAGTCGGGGTGCCCAGCGCGTTGCGGCGCTCGGGCATCCGCAGGGCGACCGTCCGGCGCCGGTACGGGCAGCGCCGGTCACCCCAGGTGCGAGCCCAGCCATTCGAGCGAGGCGGGCAGCTCCCTGGTCCAGCTGTCGAAGTTGTGGCCGCCGTCGTCCAGGTAGAGCGACTCGACCTTGAACTGCGGATTGGCCGCGGCGACCCGGGCGGCCTGGTCGACGAACTGGACGGTCAGCGGGTAGTCCGACTCCTTGCGGGTGGAGACCACCAGCAGGTTGAGCGGCGGGGCCGGGAGGTTCTGCAGCCGCCAGCCGAGGTCGTGCTGCTGCGTCAGCGTCTTGTCGCCGTTGAAGAGGTCGCCGCCGGTGTACTGGTCCTGGCGCACCGAGACGTCGCCGTGCAGGCCGGCTGCGTTGCCGTAGACGTTCGGGAAGCGCATCGACAGGCGCATCGCGCAGCTGCCGCCGGTGGAGTAGCCGATCAGGCCCCAGGAACCGGCCGAGCGCCCGAGCCGGTAGGTGCTGTGCAGCGCCTCGGGCAGGTCCTTGGCGAACCAGGTCTCGGTGCGGGGCCCACCGGGGACGTCCACACACTCGGTGTCCCGGGACGGGACGACCGCCGGGCGGGTCAGCACCAGGACGGTCGGCGGCATCTTGCCGGAGTGCTGCAGCCCGATCGCGGTCTGCAGCAGCGGCAGCTCCTTCATCAGGTTCAGGGTGGTGCCCGGGTAGCCGGCGATGGCCACCACGGCGGGGAAGCGGACCAGGGCGAACTTCGGGTCGAAGTACTCGGGCGGCAGGTAGACGAACATCTGGTCGGTCAAGCCGGTCTCCTTGCCGCTGACCCGGACCGACTCGATCCTGCCGACCTCCTCGGGCGTGCCCTTGGGCAGGTCGCCGATGGTCTCCAGGCCGCCCTCGTCGGTCGGCTGGATCAGCTGGTCGGAGACCGGGGTGCCGCCCTTGTGGTTCTCGTTGCTGGTCAGCGCGTGCTTGGCGCTGCCGGGGTCGAGCAGGTCGTTCCAGGACGTGTAGAAGCCGAAGGAGTTGTTCACCGACAGCGCCAGCACTGCCACGATCGACGCCTGAACGACCGTCAGCAGGCCGATCCGGCCGAGCACCGGCAGCGGGCGCTGCCGGGCCAGCCGGGGCCAGATCCACAGGGTGGTGAGAAGAGCCGCGGCGCCGAGAGCGAGCAGCGAGTTCACCAGTGCGTCGCTGGTCAGTTCCATGCCGTCGGCCTTCCGGTGGGACGCTGTCGGTGCAGGCTTCATCGTCTGGCGGTCCGTCAGACCGGGCCACCGCTGCTAGGCCGACCGGGCACCCGGGAGGGCGGGGGAGACCGGGGGCAACCGGCGCCCTAGAATGCGGCGTCCACCGTACGTAACGCGTACCGGAGGGCCCCGACCCGCCACGTGGCGGCGGGCCCCGGGCTCCCACCCCCGGCTCAACCGCAGCGCACCCACGGCACCGGTTTACCTACCGTTTCCGGATCCTTGGTATGCGCATGGCCTGATGAAGGAATAGGCATGAAGGTCCATCACACGTGCTCCCCCGGAGTGACCGGACACCGCCCCGCAGCCTCTACCCTGAACTTCCATGAGCGTTCCCGTGTCCGTTGAGTCGAGCCCCGAGCAGCCGCCGCCCCGTCGCGGCGGTCTGCAGACGCTGCGCAACCAGGCGGCCGCCGTCCCGAGGGCCTGGCTCCCGGGAGCGGTCGGCTACGCCTGTCTGCTGATCGGACTGTTGGACATCGCCAGTGCGGTGTTCCCCAAGCTCCGGCACACCAAGATGCACACCTTCGCCGGGCAGCTGCCGGGCGGCACCACCAGCCTGGCCGCGGTCGGCACGCTGATGGTCGGCATCCTGCTGGTGCCGCTGGCGCACGCGCTGCGCCGCCGCAAGCGGCGGGCCTGGCGCGCGGTCTGCGTGCTGCTGCCGGTCAGCGCCGCGCTGCACATCGTCCGCTGGCACCAGGTCGGCCCGGCGGTCGTCTCGCTGGTGGTCCTCGCCGTGATGCTGGTGCACCAGCGCGAGTTCTACGCCAAGGCCGACCCGCGCACCCGCTGGGGCGCGGTGGTCAACCTGGTCGTGATGGGCACCCTCAGCGTGCTGCTCGGACTGCTGATCGTGAGCACCCGCACCCGGTACGAGGTCGGGCACCCGGCGATCATGGAGCGGCTGCAGCACGTCGGGTACGGACTGTTCGGCTTCGAGGGCCCGATCCGCTACACCAACGTGCGGATGTCCGACCTGGTGGCCTACCTGCTCGGCGGGCTCGGCCTGCTGACCGCCTTCACCACCGCCTACCTGGCGCTGCGCCCCGGCAAGCCGAAGCCGGAGCTCACCGCCGAGGACGAGGACAAGGTCCGCGAGCTGCTCAAGCGGCACGGCGAGCGCGACTCGCTCGGCTACTTCGCGCTGCGCCGCGACAAGAGCGTGCTGTTCTCGCCCACCGGCAAGGCCGCGATCTCCTACCGGGTGGTCTCCGGCGTGATGCTGGCCTCCGGCGACCCGGTCGGCGACGTCGAGGCCTGGCCGGGCGCGATCAAGGTGTTCATGGCCGAGGCCCGCGAGCACGCCTGGGTGCCGGCCGTGATGGGCTGCAGCGAGGTCGGCGGCGAGGTCTGGACCCGTGAGGCGGGTCTGGACGCGCTGGAGCTGGGCGACGAGGCGATCGTCGACACCTCGACCTTCTCGCTGGCCGGCCGCGCCATGCGCAACGTGCGCCAGATGGTCAAGCGGATCGAGCGCAACGGTTACTCCTGCAAGGTGCGCCGGGTCTCCGAGCTCACCGCGGACGAGAAGTACCGGATCGCCGACGCCGCCGCCCGCTGGCGCGGCACCGACACCGAGCGCGGCTTCTCGATGGCCCTGGGCCGCTTCGGCGACCCGCTGGACGACGACTGCGTCGTGGTCACCGCCCACAAGGCCCCGGAGGAGGGCGAGAGCGGCGACGACCTGAAGGCCGTGCTGCACTTCGTGCCCTGGGGGCCGGACGGCATCTCGCTGGAGCTGATGCGCCGCGACCGTGCCGCCGACCCGGGCCTGAACGAGCTGCTGATCGTCGCCGCCCTGCAGGCCGTGGGCGCCATGGGCATCCGCCGGGTGTCGCTCAACTTCGCGATGTTCCGCTCGGCGCTGGCCCGCGGCGAGCGGATCGGCGCCGGCCCGGTGCTGCGCGCCTGGCGCGGACTGCTGGTCTTCCTGTCCCGCTGGTTCCAGATCGAGTCGCTGTACAAGTTCAACGCCAAGTTCCAGCCCGAGTGGGAGCCGCGCTTCCTGGTCTTCCCGAACACCCGGGACCTGCCGCGGATCGGCTTCGCCGCGATGCAGGCGGAGGCCTTCATCACCCTGGGCATGCCGCGCTTCGGCCGCAAGCGCCAGCGGGAGGGCCTGATGCCCGTCCCGTCGACCCGTGAGGTCTCCGAGGCCGCCTGAGGCACCTCGACACCGTCCGGGGCCCCCGCCGAGAACGCTCGGCGGGGGCCCCGTTCGATAATGGGCGCATGAGCGAGCGCAGCGAGCGAATCATCGGAAGGCGCGCGTGGGCGAATGCCCTCGCCGAGCGAAGCGAGGCGGGCGCATGAGCAACTCGCCGTCCTTCTCCCTGCCTGCCGGACTGCCGCGGCTCGACCGCTGCTCCGTGATGGGCGTGGTCAACGTCACGCCCGACTCCTTCTCGGACGGCGGGCTCTGGTTCGACCCCGCCAAGGCGATCGCGCACGGGCTGGCCCTGCGCGCCCGCGGCGCCGACCTGGTGGACGTCGGCGGCGAGTCCACCCGCCCCGGCTCGGAGCGGGTGCCCGAGGAGGAGGAGCTGCGCCGGGTGCTGCCGGTGGTGCGCGAGCTCGCCGCCGCCGGGGTGGTGGTGTCCGTCGACACCATGCGGGCCTCGGTCGCCGAGCGGGCCGTCGAGGCCGGCGCCGCGATCGTCAACGACGTCTCCGGCGGGCTCGCCGACCCGGCGATGGCCCGGGTGGTCGCCGAGAACGGCGCGCCCTTCGTGGTGATGCACTGGCGCGGGCAGTCCGCCGACATGGACCGGCTGGCCGTCTACGACGACGTGGTCACCGACGTGGTCGCCGAGCTGACCGCCCGGATGGACGCCCTGCTGGCCGCCGGGGTCAAGGAGGACCAGCTGATCCTCGACCCGGGGCTCGGCTTCGCCAAGACCGCCGGGCACAACTGGGCGCTGCTCGGCCGACTGGACGCGCTCACCGCGCTCGGCCGTCCCGTGCTCGTCGCCGCTTCGCGCAAGCGGTTCCTGGGTACGCTGCTCGCCGACCCGGAAACCGGGGAGCTGCGCCCGGCCCGCGAGCGGGACGACGCGACCGCCGCGGTCTCGGTGCTGTCGGCCCAGGCCGGTGCCTGGGCGGTACGGGTGCACGACGTGTCCGGTACGGCGGACGCCGTCCGCGTGGTCGCGGCCTGGCAGCGCGCGGCGCGGCTGGGGTGAGGGAGGGTCTGTGACAGGTGACGGCAGGTTGAGCGGCTCGGCGGCCGGAAAGGCCCACGAGGTGGACCTGGAGGCGGTGCTCGCGGCGAACCGGGGGTTCTACGAGGCGCTGGAGCGGGGGGACGTCGAGGCGGTCGAGGAGGCCTGGCTGGGCCCGGAGTACGCCGACGACAAGGGTGGCGTGGTGTGCGTGCACCCGGGCTGGCCGGTGCTGCGCGGGCGGGCGCAGGTGACCCGCTCGTACATGCTGATCATGATGAACACGGAGTACATCCAGTTCTTCCTGACCGATGTCGAGGCCGAGGTCCACGGAGATGTGGCCCTTGTCACGTGTACCGAGAACATCCTCTCCGGCGGTGAGGCGGAGGAGGAAGGGGAACTCGGACCGCTGGTCGGCGGAAAGGTCGTCTCCAGCAATCTGTTCCGCCGCACCCCGGCCGGGTGGAAGCTCTGGTCGCACCACGGTTCACCCGTTCTGACCAGCAGCGACGAGGACGACGAGGACTGATTTCCACGGTTGCGGAAAATCGGCGCCGGACCGTCGCCGGGGAATTTCCGAGTGGTCACCGAACGTTCACGTCAATCGCCGAATCGGTGCGCGTGGCGACGGTTCGTGCCGGGTAGGACGGTCAGGCGTTGTCCGCGCTCGCGGGTAGATTCGAAACGGAGTGGCGGGTGTGCTGCCCGCCGTCGCCCTGCCCGTCCATGCCTTTCTCCGGGCGGGGCCCGTCCGACTGGGAGCAGTGATTCGTTTGCTGGACCGCGTCACCCTGCGGGGGCTGCGAGCCCGGGGCCACCACGGCGTCTTCGAGCGCGAGCGCGTCGAGGGCCAGACCTTCGTGGTCGATCTCGTGCTGTACCTGGACACCCGCCCCGCAGCGTCCGGAGACGACCTCACCCGCACGGCGCACTACGGCATCGTGGCCGAGGAGGTCACCGCGATCATCGCCGGGGAACCGGTCGACCTGATCGAGACCCTGGCCCAGCGCATCGCCGACCAGTGCCTGAAGCACGACGCGGTCGAGGAGGTCGAGGTCACCGTGCACAAGCCGGACGCCCCGATCACCGTGCCGTTCGACGACGTGACCGTGACCATCCACCGGGGCCGCGCATGACCCCCACCGCGCGCCTGGTTTCCGATGCAGAGGGATTTCTTCGATGAACAGCAGTGACCCGATCGCCGAGCCGAACGCGTTCGACCTGGAGAGCCGGGTGGACTCCGCCGACACCACGCTGCACAGCCAGCGCTGCGCGGTGATCGCGCTCGGCAGCAACCTGGGCAACCGGCTGGACACCCTGCAGGGTGCCGTCGACGCGCTCGCCGACACCCCCGGGCTGAGGATCAAGGCCGTCTCGGCGGTCTACGAGACCGAGGCCGTCGGCGGTCCGGACGAGCAGCCCAACTACTACAACGCGGTCGTCGTGCTGCGCACCTCGCTGCCCCCGCGGGACCTGCTGGAGCGCGGCAACGCGATCGAGGACGCCTTCGGGCGGGTCCGCGAGGTCCGCTGGGGTCCGCGCACCCTGGACGTCGACATCCTGGCCTACGAGGGCGTGGTCAGCGACGACCCGCAGCTGGTGCTGCCGCACCCGCGCTCGCACGAGCGGGCCTTCGTGCTCGCCCCGTGGCTGGACGCCCAGCCGGAGGCGGAGGTGCCCGGGCACGGGCAGGTCGCCGCGCTGCTGGCGGCGCTCGGCGGTCCGGACGCGCAGGGCGTGAAGCGGCGCGACGACATCCGGCTGACCCTGCCGGAGTAGCCCCCACGGGGGACGCGCCCGGTCGGCCGGTCGGGCCGGGGAACTCGGCCAGGGGGCCCGGCCGTACGAGTAGATGTCCGCCCGGCCCGGCCCGGTACGGTGGCCTGGCGTCGCCGCGCCGGGCCACCGGCCGGCCGGCGGGCTCTGGTACCCCGGGAAGGACCTCCTCCGCGTGAAGCTGCTTCGCCTCCGCCTGCTGATCGGCATCACCGCCGCGACGACGGCGCTGTCCTGGGCCGGTTCCAAGCTGTGGGCCTCCCTGGACACGCTGCCGGCCGTGCCGGCCGCGGCTCCGGTGGTGCTGGCGGCGGTGGCGGTGATCCTGCTGGCGACCACGATCTCGCTGCGGTCCCGGCTGAAGGCGGTGCGCGAGCGGCTGCCCGGTGCGAAGCGGGTCGACCCGCTGCTGGCGGCCCGCGCGGTGGTGCTGGGGCAGGCCAGCGCGCTGGTCTCCTCGGTGGTCACCGGGATCTACGCCGGGGCCGGGATCTACCTGCTCGGCGAGCTGGACGTGTCGGCCCGCAAGGACCAGGCCGTCACGGCCGGGCTCGCGGTGCTGGCGGGGGCCGCGGTGATCGCGGCGGCGCTCTGGCTCCAGCACGTGTGCAAGCTGCCGGAGAACCACGACGACCCGAGCGGGCCGGCGGCCTCGCACCGCTGAGACGTCCGCGGATCGGGAGCCGGTCGTCGGCGGGTCGTCGGCGGGCATCGGCCCGCCGACGCCGGGACCTCGCTGAGCAGGCCCTTTTTCGTGATCTTGAGTGAAAAGCCGGGCACGTGCGGTAAAAACGGCACACTGTCAAGGGCGGAAGGGGACCCTGGGCTGACACGCCCCCAATTCGCACGCTAGTTTCTTGGCATGTCTCGCGGACGCCACCGTCATTCCTCCGTCCTCGGCCGGGTCCTTCCCCCCACCGCCGCCGGCGTGCTGCTGGTCGCCGCACTGGCCGCTCTGCTTTTCAGTCAGGACACCATCCTGGTGCGCTCGGTGGGCGTCGCGGCGCTGATCGCGGTGCTCGGCTTCGCGCTGCTGCTGCGCCAGCGGGACAAGGCGGCCCGGGCGGCCGCCGAGGTGTCCGCCGCGCAGCGGATGCGCGCCGAGGAACGCTTCGAGGAACAGTTGGCCGAGGCCGAGTACGCGGCCGAGGTCGCCGAGGAGCGGGCCACCCGGTTCGGGCGGCGGCTGACGGCGGAGAAGTCGCGGCTGGCGAAGGCCGAGACCGAGATCGCCCGGCTGCTGCGGGAGCGGGCCGTGACGGTGGCCGAGCAGGCGCTCAAGGAGGCCGAGGCGGCCCAGCGGGCGCTCGCCGCGAGCCGTCCGAAGTACCCGGCCAGCCCGGCCGCGTTCGTCCGCGCGGCGGCCGTGCTGCGGCTGCTGGAGCGACGGGCGGCGGAGCGGGAGACGCAGCGGGCGCGTACGGCGGGCGCGGAGGTCGCGCTGCGGGCGTCCGCGACGCGGTCGCTGGTCGACAGGGCCGCCCCGGCCGTGTCGGCGCCCAAGCCGGTGTCCGTGCCCGCCCCGGTCGCGCCCTCGGTGCCCACTCCGGCGCAGGCGCCGGCGGGCCAGGCCCCGGCGCAGCCGAAGCCGGTGCAGCCCGCCGCGCTGCGCCCGGCGCTGACCGCGACGGTCGGTCAGCTCGGCGGGACGCCGAGTGTTCCGGCCGCGGTGCCGGCCCCGGCCGAGCGGCAGCGGACGCGCCCGGCGCAGTCCGGGCAGGCGCGCGGGCAGGGCTTCAGCTTCTTCGGCCGCACCCCGGGTGCGGCGGTACGGGCGGCCGCTCCGGCGCCGGCGGTGGGCAGCATCGCCGAGCTGGGGGACCGGGCGGACCTGGCGGACGTGGTGGGCGACGAGGCGGTCGCCGCGAAGGCGAAGGCCGAGGCGCAGGCGGCGGAGTCGGCCGCGTCGAACGGCGCGCGGCCCTCGCGGTCCGGACAGCCCTCGCAGCCGGCGCCGGCGCCGTCGTCGGACGCGGCCGATGAGCCGGAGCAGGGCGAGCCGACCGTCGTGGACCTGACGCCGGAGGACGAGACCGAGCTGATCGAGCTGCCGCGGCTGCGCGCCTCGCGCTGAGGAGCCTGCGCGAAAGTCCGCGGCGCGGGAAGTCGGACGGATCGACTTTCCGCGCCGCGGGCTTTTTCGGGTCAGGCCGGATCTGTGAGGGGGTGCGTCAGATCTGGACGCCGAAGTCCTGGGCGATGCCGGCCAGGCCGGAGGCGTAGCCCTGGCCGACGGCGCGGAACTTCCACTCGCCGTTGTTGCGGTAGAGCTCGCCGAAGATCATCGCGGTCTCGGTGGCGGCGTCCTCGGAGAGGTCGTAGCGGGCGATCTCGGCGCCGCCGCCGGCGTTCACCACGCGGATGTAGGCGTTGCGGACCTGGCCGAAGTTCTGGCCGCGGGCGACGCCGTCGTAGATGGTGACCGGGAAGGTGATCTTGACGGCCTCGGCCGGCAGGCCGGCCAGGTTGACGTTGATCGACTCGTCGTCGCCCACGCCCTCGCCGGTGCGGTTGTCGCCGGTGTGCACGACGGTGGCGTCCGGCGTGCTGGTGTTGTTGAAGAAGACGAAGTGGGCGTTGGACAACACCTTGCCGTCCGCGTTCAGGACGATCGCGCTGGCGTCGAGGTCGAATTCGGTGCCGGTCGTGGTGCGGACGTCCCAGCCCAGGCCGACGCTCACCGCGGACAGGCCGGGGGCCTCCTTGGTCAGCGAGACGTTGCCACCCTTGGAGAGGCTCACTGGCATGGCGATTGCAGTCCCTTCGTTCGCTTTTCCCGGGACAACGCGATACTCCGGCGGCTTGGTTCCACGGAGTCCGTGAATTCTTTGCCGGACGTCAAGCCGGGGCAAAGGAAGGGCAATGCGGCGGTCGGGTGACGGGCTCGGGTGTCGGGGATCAGACCCGGGGGAAGCGGCCCTGGAGCGACCAGATGTTCGGATTGTCGGCCAGGTCGGGGTGCATGTCGAAGAGGTCGGCGAGGGTGTCCTGGAGGAAGTCCCGTGCCTCGCGCCGCAGGTCGCTGTGGCGCACCACGGCGGGCGGTTCGTCCCGCAGCCAGGTGGCGGTGATCTCCACCCAGTTGAAGCGGCGGGCGAAGCGCAGCAGCTCGGTGTTCTGGGTGAAGTCGAGGTCGGCGGTCTGCACCCGGGCGGCCCGGGAGCCGTCCGGGTCGCGGTCGAGCTGCTCGACGATGTCGCACAGCGCCCAGGCGAAGTCCAGCACCGGCACCCAGCCCCAGCGGGTGGAGAGTTCGGCGCCCTCGGCGTCCAGGTAGACGTCGCCGCAGAACAGGTCGTACCGCAGCGAGCGCACGGGGGCGGTGCGGTAGTCGGTCTGCGGGGGGTCGGGGAAGCGGTTGGAGAGGGAGTAGCCGAGCTCGATCACGTACGCCATTGTCGGGGTTCGGCGCGCGTGCGGATAACCGGGTGACCCGGCGCACCCGGCGCGGGATGATGGGCGCATGCCCGAGCCCATCCGCGTACGGGGGTCGGTGGTCGTCCCCGACGCCGAGCTCGTCTGGCGCTTCTCGCGTTCCTCCGGCCCCGGTGGCCAGCACGTCAACACCTCCGACTCCAAGGTCGAGCTGCGCTTCGACCTGGTGGCCTCCAAGGCGCTGCCCGAGGTGTGGCGCGAGCGTGCCGTGGAGCGGCTGGCGCACCGGCTGGTGGACGGCCGGGTGGTGGTGGTCCAGGCCTCCGAGTACCGCTCGCAGTGGCGCAACCGGGAGGCGGCCGCGGCCCGCCTGGCGGCGCTGCTGACCGAGGCGTGCGCGCCGCCGCCGAAGGCCCGGCGGGCGACCAGGCCGAGTCGGGGGATGGTCGAGCGGCGGCTGTCCAACAAGCGGCAGCGCTCCGAGCTGAAGCAGGGTCGGCGGGCGCCGCGCCAGGACTAGCCGGGCCCCGGGGGCTCTAGCCGAGGGTGCGGTAGCCGCCGCGGAAGTAGAGCAGCGGTCGGCCGCCGGGGGCGGGGACCGTGGCCTCCAGGACGCGGCCGACCAGCAGGGTGTGGTCGCCCGCGGGTATCCGCTGTTCGGTGCGGCACTCGACGGCGGCCAGCGCGCCCTCGATCAGCGGGGCGCCGGTCTGCGGGCCGCGCCGGTGCGGGGTGTCCCCGAACAGCAGCCGGTCGCTGAGCCTGCCCTTCATGGCGAAGCGGGAGCCGAGCGTCTTCTGCCCCTCCGCCAGCACCGAGACCGCCCAGGTGTCGACCCGGGAGAGCACCTCGTCCATCCGGGAGTCCTCGCGGACCGAGATCAGCACCAGCGGCGGCTCCAGCGACACCGAGAGGAAGGACGTGGCGGTCATGCCGATGTCCTCCCCGTCCTCCGGGTCGTGGACGGTCACCAGGCTCACGCCGGCGGCGAGCTGGGAGAGTGCTGCCCGGAACTCGTCGGGCGTGGCGTGGGGGGCAGCGTCGGGCTGCGGGGACGGGTACACGTACCGCACGGTAGCTGGCGACCGCGGGGGACGGCATCGGGCCGTGGTCGTAGGACCAGCGGTGCGGGTCGGGTCGGGCCGGGCCCGGAGCGGACTCACCCTCAGGAGTGAAGCCGGGGGACCGGCGGGTGCACCGGGCTTCAGCGTGCGGCCAATGCGGTCGACCACGAGAAATGTTCCGATAGCGCCCTATGTCCCGCTATGGGACGGATGAACTGATTAAGGACGCATTAGTGTCGTGTGATTTAAGTCACAAGTGGCGGCCTATTGCTGACCGAGCGTGCCGAACGCTGTGCTCCCTGTGATTCAGTTCTTCTGGCAATCGGACGATAACCAATCAAGAACTATCCGAAGCAGCCGGGGAGCCCCCGCATGGAAGCCGAGTCGGAGCCGTACGTCCGTCTCGCGACCCTCCGCACCTTGCACCGGGTCGTGGCGGACCTCAACGCTGCCCGCAGCCTGGCGGGCACGCTGCAGGCCGTCGTCGAGGGCGCGGTGCACGGACTCGGCTTCGACTCCGCCGCGGTCAGCCTGGTCCGGCCGGACGGCGACCTCGTGGTGGCGGCCGTCTGGGAGCTGGAGGAGAGCCCGATGGGCGGGCCCTCGGTGCTGCTCGGCCAGGTCGGCTCGCGGGAGTCCTGGGACCGGTTGCTCGGCGTCAGCGACCACTGGGGCACCCTGCGCTTCCTGCCGTACGACCGCGGCTGGGCCGTCGCCAGCGACATCCCGCGCTGGATCGGGGACGGCCCGCTGCCCGTCTACGCCAACGACTGGCACCCCGCCGACGGGCTGCTCGCCCCGATGTACAGCGCCGGCGGCGACCTGCTCGGCGTCCTCTCGGTGGACCGCCCGCGCAGCGGCAAGCGACCCGGAGCCTGGACCCGCGAGGCGTTGGAGATGTTCTCGCTGCAGGCCTCCATCGCGATCGGCAACGCCCGGCTGCGGGCCGAGATGCAGCGCGCGCTCGCCCGGCTGGAGAAGGAGCAGCAGGCCCTGCGGGCCAGCGAGGAAAGCTTCCGCCAGGCCTTCGAGTACGCACCGAGCGGGATGGCCATCACCGAACTGCACGGCGCCGGGCGCGGCCAGCTGACCAGGGTCAACGACGCGCTCTGTCGGCTGCTCGGCCGTCCCCGGGCGGTGCTGCGCCAGCAGAGCTTCGCGGACCTGGTCCACCCCGAGGACCGGGCGCTGTTGGAACGCACCAGCGCCGAGAGCGGCCGGGCGGAACTGCGGCTGTCCCGGCGGGACGGCGGCTACCAGTGGGTTTGCCTGCGCAACTCGATCGTGGCCGACGCGGCCGAGGGCCCGAGCTTCCTGCTCACCCACGTCGAGGACATCGAGGACCGCAAGCGCCACGAATTCCAGCTCGCCCACCGGGCCAGCCACGACGCGCTCACCGGCCTGCCCAACGGCGCGGAGCTCAAGGCCCGGCTGGGCCGCCGACTCTGCTCCGAGTCGCAGCCGGTCGGCGCCGCCGCCATGTCCGGCGAGGTCGCCTACCCGCCCCCGTACGGCTACCCGGCCGACTCGTACAGCGCGCACGCGGCGTACGACGGCCTGGAGGGGGCGGAACCGTACGCCGGTCCGGTGCACGGATACGGGTCGGCCGAGGGCGGCGGCCTGCTGCCCGGCCTCGCCCCCGGCTACGGGGAGCACGTGCACGCCGTGGTCCCGGCCGAGTACGGGCCGGCCGGCGACGCGTGGTCCGCGCCGTTCCGCTCCGGCCCGTCGGCCCCGGCGGACAAGGGGCTCGCGGTGCTCTTCTGCGACCTGGACGGCTTCAAGTCGATCAACGACCGGTTCGGGCACAACGCGGGCGACGCGGTGCTGGTCGAGGTGGCCCGGCGGTTGAGCGGGGCGGTCCGGGACGGCGACACGGTGGCCCGCCTCGGCGGCGACGAGTTCGTGGTGCTGGCCGACGGGATCGGCCGCGAGGAGGCCAAGGACCTCGCCCACCGACTGCGCAACGCGATCATCCCGCCGATGCGGATCGACGGGCGGGCGATGCGGGTGGGGGTGAGCCTGGGAATCGGCTGGGCCGGCTGCGGGATGAGCATCGAGGAGGTGCTGCACACCGCGGACGAGCGGATGTACGACGAGAAGCGGGCTCGTGGCGGTGCGGTGCGGGGGGCGCGCGGGGAGCGCTCGCACCGACGGGCGGGCTGACGGGGCCCTCCGCGCTTCGATCGGCTGTTTTCCGAGGTCGGTCGGGTGCCGAGCATCCGGCGCCGCGCAGGTTACCCGCGAGTTGTCAAGGGCTCTTTTCCCGCTGTCGGCTACGGCAGGTAGGGTTCCCCGTACGACAGCGTCCATGATCTGCGCCGCCCGCAGCCCGGCGGCGCTCACCGGATGGGGGAACAGACCACCGTGACGACCGCCGGCGACAACGGAGTGCCCGAGGGCCAGGGGGGCGGTGCCCCGCAGGACGACGACCCGTTCGGCTACCTCTACCGCCCGGCCGACGGCTCCACCGGGCAGTCGGCCGAGCCCCAGCAGGGCGTGCCCCGGACGTCGTACAACCGGCCGATGGAGGTCGGGCGCGCGCAGTACGGCCAGCCTTACCAGCAAGGGGGGCCGCCGCGTGCGCAGCAGCAGCCGTACGGCCAGCCCGGCCCGTACGGCCAGCAGCCGGTGCCGCAGCAGCAGGCCCCGTACGGCCAGCCCGGCATGCAGCAGCAGGCCGAGTACGGCGTGCCCGCCCAGCAGACCCGCTACGCCGAGCACTCCCGGCCGCAGCCGGGGGAGGAGCGGCAGAGCAGCGGCCGGAGCAAGGGTGCGGTGATCGGCGCGGTCGCCGTGGTCGCGGCGATAGCGATCGGGGCCGGCATCGCGCTCTCCACCGGTGACCCGGACGGCGACAAGAACGCCAAGGGCGGCGGCACCGCGACCACCGCCCCGCCGGCCCCCAGCACCCCGGCGAGCAGCGCCACCAGCGGGACGGCCTCCCCCTCGGCGAGCGCCGCCGCCACCAATGGGCCGTCGACCGTGGACGCCGGCCAGTTGCAGGGCCAGAACGCGCCGTCCGGCAACAGCGTCAAGGGTGCCAAGTCCGCCGACGGCAGCTACCTGACGCTCCAGCAGGGCGGCTCGGTGACCTGGAACGGCCAGATCGCCACGGCCGGGACGTACAAGCTCACCTTGCACTACAACAACGCCGGGGCGGACGTGAAGGGCGCTGCGTCGGTCAACGGGAAGGACTGGGCGAGCGGGCTGACGTACAAGAACTACGTCCCCGGCAAGGACCCGGCGTCGTCCTGGTACACCACCTGGATACTCCCGCAGTTCCAGGCCGGGGCGAACTCGGTCACCTTCACGGTGCCCTCCGGGCCGATCCTGATCGACCAGATCACCGTCGAGCCGAGCGCCTGAGGCTCTGTCGGAGATGTGAACGGCCGCCCGTCCCCGGTGGGGGAGGGGCGGCCGTTGCCGTTGCTCAGGCGGACTTGACGGTGGGGAACTTCTCGCCGCCGGCGACCCAGCGGCCCTGGCGCATCACGGCGACCAGGTCGTAGCTGTCGGAGTCGAGCACGACCAGGTCGGCGAGCTTGCCGGTCTCCAGGGAGCCGACGGAGTCGGCGAGGCCGAGCAGACGGGCCGGGGTGGCGGAGAGCGACTCGACGGCCTGGTCGAGGGTCAGGCCGTTGACGGTGACCGAGCGCTTGAACGCCACGTCCAGGGTGAGGGTGGAGCCGGCGATCGCCCCGCCCTCGACCAGCCGGGCGACGCCGTCGGTGACCTCGACCTGGAGGGGGCCGAGGGGGTAGAGGCCGTCGCCCATGCCGGCGGCGCCCATGGCGTCGGTGATCAGGGCGACGCGGTGGGCGCCGGCGGCGCCGTAGGCGAGGTCGAGGACGGAGGGGTGCAGGTGCACGCCGTCGTTGATCAGCTCGACGGTGACCCGCTCGTCTTCGAGGAGGGCGACGATGGGGCCGGGGGCGCGGTGGGCGATGCCGGGCATGGCGTTGAAGAGGTGGGTGGCGACGGTGGCGCCGGCGTCGATCGCCTCCAGGGTGGTGGCGTAGTCGGAGTCGGTGTGGCCGACGGCGGCGATGACGCCGAGGTCGGCGAGCATGCGCACCGAGTCGAGGCCGCCGGGGAGTTCGGGGGCGAGGGTGACCATCTTGGCGTGGCCGCGGGCGGCGTCGACGAGCTTGCGGACGAGGGCCGGGTCGGGGTCGCGCAGCAGGTCGGGGCGGTGGGCGCCGCAGCGGCCCGGGGAGATGAAGGGGCCCTCGAAGTGGATGCCGGCCAGGACGCCGTCCTCGACGAGTTCGGAGAGGACGTGGGCCTGGCGGGCGAGGTCGTCGATCTCGCCGGTGACGGTGGAGGCGACGGTGGTGGTGGTGCCGTGTTCGAGGTGGGTGCGGGCGGCGAGCAGGGCCTCCTCGGTGATGCCGGAGGCGTAGGAGGCGCCGCCGCCGCCGTGGACGTGCAGGTCGACGAAGCCCGGGACGACGGTGTGGCCGGTCAGGTCCAGGTCGCCGGGCTCGGGCGCACCACCGAAGCCGGCGATGCGCTCGCCCTGGACGGCGATCCGGTCGCCCTCGACGACGCCGCCGGGCAGGACCAGTCGGGCGCCGGCCAGGGCAGTACGGTCACGGTCCGCGGTGGTCACGCGGTCACCTCCATCGAGAGCAGATCCCAGGCGAGCAGGCCCGCGCCCAGGGACGCGGCGGTGTCTTTGAGCATGGCGGGCACGACCTTCGGGGGCATCTGGAAGGTCAGGCGCTCGGTGACCGCCGCGCGCAGCGGAGTGAAGAGCGTGTCGCCGGCCTCGGCCAGCCCGCCGCCGACGATCACCGTCGACGGGTCGAGCAGGCTCTGGGCGAGCACGATGCCGTCGGCGAGGGCGTCGACGGCCCGCTGCCAGACGGCGAGCGCGCGGTCGTCCCCGGCGGCCACCGCGGCGGCGCAGGATGCCGCGTCGGCGTCGGGGGCGCCGCTGGCCTCGGCCCAGGCGCGGGAGACGGCGGAGGCGGAGGCCAGCGTCTCCAGACAGCCGCGGGCGCCGCAGCCGCACTGCGGTCCGCCCGGGCGGACCACGACGTGGCCGATCTCGCCGCCGTAGCCGTGGGCACCGGCCTCGATCCGGCCGCCGATGCCGATGGCGCCGGCGATGCCGGTGCCCAGGGCGATGAACAGGAAGCGGTCCACGCCCCGGCCGGCGCCGAGCCGGCCCTCGGCCAGGCCGCCCGAGCGCACGTCGTGGCCGAGGGCCACCGGCATCGCAGGGCCGCCGGGGGCGGCCAGGCGCTCGCCGAGCAGGCTGCGCAGCGGGAGGTCACGCCAGCCGAGGTTCGCGGAGAAGACCGCGATCCCGTTCTTCTCGTCGATCGTGCCGGGGACGGCCACGCCGGCCGCGAGCGGGGCGACGCCGAAGCGACTGCGGCCCTCGTCCGCCAGATCGGCGGCGAAGTCGAGGATGGCGGCGACGACGGCGTCGGGGCCGTGCTCCCGCCCGGTCGGTCGGCGTGCTTCGAACAGCACGGAGCCGTCCTGGGCGAGCAGCGCGGCCTTCATGCCGGTGCCGCCTACATCGAGTGCGATGACGTGCTTCACGGAGGACAGTTTCCCTTGGTCGGGCCGAAGAGGTCTAGTCCAGTTCTTGGATTGGTCTGGTCCATACTGGGTGAGCTTTGTCTCGGGTGCGGGGGTGTCCGCCGGGTCCCGACTGTCGGGTGCGGGCTGTCGGTGCGGGCTGTGTGTCGGTCGGCTGTTGCGCATCGTGCAATGAAGCCGGGCACTTCGGTAACTACTCGGCGGGTGGGGCCGAGTGGTGTGGACCAGTGGACAGCGGGTTTGGCAGTGTTGCGCGTCCCCCCTGCCGGATTCCCTCATCCGGCCGCAGTTCATCCCCTGAAGGCGGTACCCGCGTTGAACAGGCGTGCCCACGTTTCCACCCGTGTGCTCGGTAGTGCGATGGCCGGAGCACTGGTGCTCACCGCGGTCAGCGCGTGCAGCGGGCAGGGCGACGGGCCGGTCACGATCAAGCTGGTCGCCGCGGACTACGGGGAGAGCGTCGAGACCAGCTCCAAGCACTACTGGGACGACGTCTCCAAGGCCTTCGAGGCCGCCAACCCGGGCATCAAGGTCCAGGTCGAGGTCGACAGCTGGACCGACATCGGCAAGAAGGTCGACGACATGATCGCGGCCGGGAAGTCGCCCGACCTGCTGCAGACCGGCGGGTTCGCCGACCAGGTCGCGGCGGACCGGCTGTACCCGGCGGCGGACGTGCTCTCGATGGACACCCAGGCGAAGTTCATGGACAACTTCGCGCACGCCGGGCAGGTGCTGGGGACCCAGTACGGGATCCCGTTCGTGTCGTCGTCGCGGGTGCTCTTCTACAACAAGGCGATCTTCAAGCAGGCCGGCGTCACGCAGCCGCCGACCACCTGGAACGAGCTGCGGGCCGCGGCCGAGAAGATCAAGGCCAAGGTGCCGGGAGTGACCCCGTACGGGCTTCCGCTGGGGCCGGAGGAGGCGCCGGCCGAGTCGATGCTGTGGACGCTGAGCGGCGGCGGGAGCATCTCGGACGACGTCGGCAACTACACCATCGACAGCGACCAGAACCAGGCCACGTTCAGCTGGTTGAAGAACAACCTGGTGAGCACCGGGCTGACCTATGCCGACCCGGGCAAGATGAACCGCACGCCGGTGTTCCAGGACTTCGCGTCGGGCAAGGTCGCGATGCTGAACGGGCATCCGACGCTGCTGCGGATGGCGTCCGCCGGGAAGATCGACTTCGGGACGGTGCCAATTCCGAAGAAGGACGGGGTGGGGAAGACCGGGAGCCTCGGGGTCGCGGACTGGATGATGGCGTTCAAGGCCAACGGGCACAAGAACGAGATCAAGAAGTTCCTGTCCTTCGTCTACTCCCGCGACTACCAGCTGAAGTTCGACGAGCAGTACAACCTGCTGCCGGTGACCCAGGACGCGTTCAACCAGATGTCGTCCGACCCCAAGCACGAGGACCTCAAGCAGTTCGCGGTCGGGCTGACCAACGCGAGCTTCTACCCGTTCGGGGACCCGGCCTGGGGTGAGGTCAGCAACCGGATCAAGGCCGGGATCGGGCAGGCGGTCACGGGGGACCCGAAGCAGGTGCTCGGCGGGCTGCAGGACTCGGCGGTGAAGGAGGCGGCCCGGGTCCGCAAGCAGTAGGACCCGGGGCTTCCCGGTCTCACCCGGGGAGCGTGATCGCGTAGGCCTTGCGGAGGGTCTCGTGGACGGTCCAGGTGGTGCGGTCGCCCTCGCGCAGGACGGCGCAGTCGCCGGGGCCGACCTTCAGGGTCGGGCCGCCCTCGATCTCGATGGTGGCCCGGCCGCTGAGCACCACGAACATCTCGTCGGCCTCGACGTCGGTGACCACGCCCGGGGTGATCTGCCAGATGCCGCGCAGCTGGCGGCCGTCGGGGGACTCGGAGAGGACCTTTCCGGTGACCTCGGGGGTGCCGGAGACGATCTGGGACGGGTCGAGGGGCTCGGGGGCGAGCTCGGTGGCGGGGATGTGCACGGCGAAGCTGATCACGGGTCGACGGTAGCTGTGGGGCGGGGGCGCGGTCGTCCCGCAGAGTGTGTCGGGGTTCGGCGGGAGAATGACACTCCGTAGTGATGGGCGGAGGTGTCCTCGGTGGGCGAGCTGAGTGAGCGGGACCGGGCGGTGCTGGCGCTGGAGGGGCGGCAGTGGCGGACGGCGGGGGCCAAGGAGCGGGCGATCCGGGAGGAGTTGGGGCTCTCCTCTACGCGGTACTACCAGCTGTTGAACGGGCTGTTGGACCGGGAGGAGGCGTTGGCGGCTGCGCCGGTGCTGGTGAATCGGTTGCGGCGGGTTCGGGAGGTGCGGCGCGGGGCGCGTTGAGGGGGTGTCTGTTGTGGGGGGCTTTCGGGAGGGTGGGTGGCCGGGGGCGGCTCCGGGGGCTGGATGATTTTCCGACTGCCCATTCTGTTGGGTGGGGCGTTGGGTGCGGTGGCAGTCTGAAAATCACCCGTCATACCCCTCTCCGGGCCCCCCCTGCGCCGCCCCCTCCCGCAGCGCGTCCCTCTCGCTGGAAGGGACGGGGGGGTGGGGGCGGGTGGGGGTGCTGTAGGTGGGGTGGTGCGGGTTTTGGTGTGGGCGCGCGGGCTTTGTCCTGCGCGCCCATGTCTGTGGAGGGGGCGCTCCGGGGTACGGGGGTTGGGGGTGGGGGTATGGGCTGGTGTATGGGCCTTGAAGAGATGGTTGTGCCGGTCACTGATGCCGGGCGGGACGGGTTGCGGGCGATTCTGGCGGCGCCGGGGGATGCGGTGGTCGCGTTGGACTTCGATGGGACCTTGGCGCCGATCGTGGCGGATCCGGCGCTGGCTCGGGCGCATCCGGGGGTGGTGGGGGCGTTGCGGGGGTTGGGGGCCGCGGTGGGGGCCGTGGTGGTGGTGACGGGGCGGCCGGCTGGGGTGGCGGCTGAGTACGGGGGGTTCGAGGGGGTGCCGGGGCTGGTGGTGCTGGGGCACTACGGGGCCGAGCGGTGGGAGGGGGGTGTGGTGACGGCGCCAGAGGTGCATCCGGGGGTTGCGGGGGTGCGGGCGGCGTTGCCGGAGTTGTTGGAGCGGGTGGGGGCGCCCGAGGGGACGTGGGTGGAGGACAAGGGGCGCTCGGTGGCGGTGCACACCCGGCGGACGGGGGCGCCGGAGGAGACGTTGGAGTTGTTGCGGGCGCCGGTGGGGCAGCTGGCCGCCGAGTACGGCCTGGTGGTGGAGCCCGGGCGGCTGGTGTTGGAGCTGCGGCCGCCGGGGGTGGACAAGGGGGCGGCGCTGACCGGGTTCCTGCGGGAGCGGGGGGCGCGGGCGGTGCTCTTCGCGGGGGACGACCTGGGGGACTTGGCGGCCTTCGCGGCGGTGGAGGAGCTGCGCGGGCAGGGGGTCGCGGGGCTGCTGGTGTGCGCCGGTGCGGTGGGGGACGCGCCGGTGCGCGAGCTCGCCGACCGGGCGGATGTGGTGGTCGACGGGCCGGAGGGTGTGGTGGAGCTGTTGGGCGCTCTGGGGGAGGCGGTCAGAGGGAGTTGAGCTGGTCGAGGAACCACTGCTGCGGGGGGAGCGTGGTGGCCGCGGCGGCGAGGCGCTTGGTGCGGTCGGCGCGCTCCTCCGGGCTCATGGTGAGGCCGGTGTGCAGGGCCTCGGCGGTGGCGATGACGTCGTAGGGGTTGACGGTGAGGGCGTCGTCCTTGAGTTCGCTGTGGGCGCCGGCCTCGCGGGAGAGGACGAGGGCGCAGCCGTTGTCGGAGACGACCGGGACTTCCTTGGCGACCAGGTTCATACCGTCCCGGATGGGGTTGACGAGGGCGACGTCGGCCAGGCGGTAGGCGGCGAGGGAACGCGGGAAGTCGTCGTTGACGTGCAGGATCAGGGGTTGCCAGGTGGGGGTGGCGAATTCGGTGTTGATGGCGTCGGCGAGGTGTCGCACCGACGCCGTGTAGTCGCGGTATTCGGCCAGGTCGGTGCGGGAGGGGTAGGCGAAGGCGATGTGCACCACCCGGTCGTGCCACTCGGGGTGGGTGCGGAGCAGGTGCCGGTAGGCCTGGAGGCCGCGGACGATGTTCTTGCTCAGCTCGGTGCGGTCGACCCGGACGATGGTGCGGCGGTCGCCGACGGCGGTGCGCAGGGCGGCGAGGCGCTCGTCCACGTCGGGACGGTGGGCGCGTTCGCGGAGGAAGTCGGCGTCGGCGCCCAGGGCGTGCACGCCCAGCCGCGTGGTGCGGCCCGCGTGGGTGACGGTGAGCGTGTCGTGGTCGACCGTCGCGCCGAGCAGGTCCTCGCAGCAGGCAGCGAAGGCGCGGGCCCAGCGTTCGGTGAGGAAGCCGGCCCGGTCGGCGCCGAGGATGCCGGTGAGGACGGCGCGGGCGACGTCGTCGGGGAGCATCCGGTAGTACTCGGGCGGGGCCCAGGGCGTATGGGAGAAGTGGCCGATCCGCAGGTCCGGGCGGGCCTCGCGGAGCAGGGCCGGGACCAGGGAGAGGTGGTAGTCCTGGACGAGGACCGCGGCGTTCGGTGCGGCTTCGACTGCCAGGGCCTCGGCGAAGGCCGTGTTGTAGGCCTGGTAGGCGGCCCATTCGGTGCGGAAGCCCGCGTCGAAGGAGGGCGCGGTGGGGGTCGCGTAGAGCAGGTGGTGGACGAACCAGAGGGTGGAGTTGGCGACGCCGTTGTAGGCGTGGGCGAAGGTCTCCGGGTCTATGTCCAGCATCCGTACGGCCTGGCCGCCGACGTCGTGGCCGGCCAGGTCGAGGCGGCCGGCGGGGGCTTCTCTCGCGGCTCGGCGGTCGGCGTCGCCGAGGGCGGCGCACACCCAGACGGCGCTCGGGTCGTCGATCGCGGAGAGGCCGGAGACGAGGCCTCCGCCGCCGCGGCGCAGGGTCAGCGTGCCGTCGTCGGCGGTGCTGAAGGACACCGGTCCCCGGTTGGAGGCCACCAGGACGGGGGCGGTGCCGGTCGCGCTCGAACGTTCGGTCGTGAGATCGCCCATGGTTGGTACGTTGCCGGGGGTCTGGGTTGGCAAACGTTTCAATGGCGGGCCGCGTACTCGGGCACGGTGTGCATCGGGGGGCGTTCCAGGGCGGTCACCGGGTGGCTGTGGGCGGTGAAGGCGCGGGTTTCCGGGTCGCGGGTGAACTGGGTGAGGTGGGGGTGGACCAGGTCGGCGGAGGCCTTGAGGCGGTGGGTGCGGTCGAGGCGTTCCAGGGCGGTGCGGTAGATGGTGGCGGCCATCCGGCCGAGGGCCTGGCCGTCCTGGTGGCGGTGGTGTCGGACGCCGACGTCGACCTGGGCCAGGGCGTCCAGGCCGACCAGCTCCAACGCGTCGACCAGGAGGCCGAGTTCGACGCCGTAGCCGGTGGGGAACGGCAGCCGTTCGAGTAGTGAGCGGCGGGCCGCGTACTCGCCGCCGAGGGGCTGGACGAAACCGGCGAGCTCCGGCCAGTGGAGGTTGAGCAGGGGGCGGGCGACGAGTTCGGTGACCCGGCCGCCGCCGGCGGGGAGGATCGCGCCGGAGTCTGTTTCGAGGGGGCGGTCGTACATGGCCTTGACCAGCTGGATGTCGGGTTCGGTGAGCAGGGGCCCGAGGATGCCGGAGACGAAGGCGGGGTCGAACTCGCGCAGGTCGGCGTCGACGAAGCAGACGATGTCGCCGTGGGTGACCAGCAGCGAGCGCCAGAGCACCTCGCCCTTGCCGGGGACGGCGGGCAGCCGGGGCAGGATGGCGTCCCGTTGTTCCACCCGGGCGCCGGCCTCGGCGGCGACGGTGGCGGTGGCGTCGGTGGAACCGGAGTCGAGTACGACCAGTTCGTCGACCAGAGGAATCCGGTCCATCAGTTCGCGCCGGACGGTGCGGACGATGTCGCCGACGGTGGCCTCCTCGTCGAGCGCGGGGAGGACGACGCTGACGGTCTGCCGGGTGCGCCGCTTGGCCTCCAGCAGGGTGTGAACCGGCCGGTCGGCCGCGCTCCACGAGCGGCGGTGCAGCCAGGACGCCGCCTGCGGGAGGAGTGCGGGGGTCGGTTCGGCGGGCACGGTGAATCTCCTCGGCGAGGTCGGGTGGAACGGGCCATCTCGCTTGGCGGACGGTCCCTTTCAGGTTTGACGCCTTCGGATACAGTCTTCGTACAGCGGTCGGACCTTCGCACGCCGGGGTCGCCGCTGAACCACAACTTCACAAGCTCATCCAGAGGGACTGAGGGAACGGCCCGTTGACGTCCCGGCAACCTTCTCGCTCGGCTGTCTTCAGGCCCCGGCGGGACAGGTGCCAATTCCGGCCTGTGGCGCGACCGTGTCACGGGGAAGATGAGGAGAGAGGCCTCCGCCATCATGGCTATCGACACTGTCGCACCCTCCCCCAGCCTTCGGCCGGGGGGACCCCCACCGGTTGACCTCGGCCCCGCCGCCGCCCTGTCCTGTCGGGAGTGCGGCACCCGCTTCCCGCTCGGCCCCAGCTTCGCCTGCCTGGAGTGCTTCGGGCCGCTGGAGATCGCGTACGAGTTCGGGAGCGGGCGCGCCGAGGAGCTGCGCAAGCGGATCGAGGCCGGTCCTGCCTCCATCTGGCGTTACGCGCCGCTGCTGCCGGTGCCGGCCGACGTGGCGTCCAAGCCGAATCTGAACCCGGGGTGGACCCCGCTGGTGAAGGCGGACAACCTGGGCCGGGAGCTCGGGTTCACCGCTCCGCTGCACGTGAAGGACGACTCCGGGAACCCGACGCACTCCTTCAAGGACCGGGTGGTGGCCTGCGCCATCGAGGCGGCGCGGGCGTTCGGGTACACCACGCTGTCCTGCTCCTCGACCGGCAACCTGGCCGGCGCGGTGGGCGCGGCGGCGGCCCGGGCCGGGTTCCGGTCCTGCGTCTTCATCCCGCACGACCTGGAGCAGGGCAAGGTCGTGATGGCCGGGGTGTACGGCGGCGAGCTGGTGGGCATCGACGGCAACTACGACGACGTGAACCGCTTCTGCTCGGAGCTGATCGGGGACCCGGCCGGCGAGGGCTGGGGTTTCGTGAACGTCAACCTGCGTCCGTACTACGGCGAGGGCTCCAAGACGCTGGCGTACGAGATCTGCGAGCAGCTCGGCTGGCGGCTGCCGGAGCAGATCGTCATCCCGATCGCCTCGGGCTCGCAACTGACGAAGATCGACAAGGGGCTGCAGGAGCTGATCAAGCTCGGTCTGGTGGAGGACCGGCCCTACCGGATCTTCGGCGCCCAGGCCGAGGGCTGCTCGCCGGTGTCGGCCGCGTTCAAGGCGGGCCGGGACGTGATCAAGCCGGTCAAGCCGGACACCATCGCCAAGTCGCTGGCGATCGGCAACCCGGCGGACGGCCCGTACGTGCTGGACATCGCCCGTCGGACCGGCGGGGCGGTCGAGGACGTCACGGACGAAGAGGTCGTGGCGGCGATCCGGCTGCTGGCCCGGACCGAGGGGATCTTCGCGGAGACCGCGGGCGGGGTGACCGTCGGCGTGCTGAAGAAGCTGGTCGAGACCGGTCAGCTGGACCCGGCCAAGGAGACCGTCGCGATCAACACCGGCGACGGCCTGAAGACGCTGGACGCCGTCTCCGACGCCGGGATGACCGCCGTCATCCGCCCGACGCTGGAGTCCTTCCGCTCCGCCGGTCTCGCGTCCGTCTGAACCACCCCCACCCCCGCTAGGAGAGCCATGAGCGCCAAAGTCCGCATCCCCACCATCCTGCGCACCTACACCGGCGGCGCGGCCGAGGTGACCGCCGAGGGGGCCAGCCTGGCCGAGGTCATCGCCGACCTGGAGCAGAACCACGCGGGCATCTCCGCCCGGATCCTGGACGACACCGGAAAGCTGCGCCGCTTCGTCAACGTGTACGTGAACGACGACGACGTGCGGTTCGCCGAGGGCCTGGCGACCGAGATCGGGGACGGCGCGAACGTCTCGATCATCCCGGCGGTGGCCGGCGGCTGCTGAGCCGTCGTCCCGCTTCCCGGCCGCCCGTACGTACGGAATTCGACTCTCCGTATGTGCGGGCGGCCGCTGGCATTTCGGCGGGAATATTTCCGGGTCAAGTCGGAGTAGAGTGTGGCTCTGCTGGGAACGGGGCTTCCCTTCCGACTCGCGCAGTGCTTGGCCGGAGGTCGTCCGGACGCTGAGACCGACTCGCGTCCCGGGCCGTGAAACATGTCAGGCGGATGTCAGAATTCCTGCGGGGTTTTGGGTAATTCGTCCGCTATGTCCGGCAGGAAATGCCGATTTCACCCCGATTTGTTCGGCCTTGTCTCTCGACGGGGCCATGGAATTCCTGGCGGCTGGCCCTGTTGCAGAGGGCGTCGATCCGGATACATTCAGCGGCGGTCGGCGTAATCGACCGCCCATCGGAAGCCGTTCGGCTTTCTGTGCGGAGGATTGCGGCGTGCACGGCTGCGCTCAGGGGGGGTTCCCCGGGCCGGCCTTCAACCAGACCCGGGCCCGCGACCTGCGGGCACGTGAAGGGCCAGCACAGCACTAGGGGAGTTCGGAATGGCTCAGGGCACCGTCAAGTGGTTCAACGCGGAGAAGGGCTACGGCTTCATCGCGGTCGACGGTGGTGCGGACGTGTTCGTCCACTACAGCGCGATCCAGATGGACGGCTACCGCACCCTCGAGGAGGGCCAGCGGGTCGAGTTCGAGATCTCTCAGGGACAGAAGGGCCCGCAGGCGGACATGGTTCGCGCGGCGGTCTGACCCCTTCCGACTCCAGGAGCTCGGCACGGCCCACCGCTGGTGGACCTCCTGCTTCTCGACGGGCCCGCACGACACGTGTCGTGCGGGCCCGTTCGCGTTCCCGTCCGCGCTCGCGGACGGGGCTCGACGGCGGCTCGCGGGTTGCCGTTTGGGCTTGCACTCGATCACCCGGAGTGCTAATCATTGGCGTTAGCACTCACAGCGTGAGAGTGACAGCGGACCGGGTCGGTGAGGCCCCCGGGAGCGGTAGGGGAATGGACCCCCGCACACCAGGGCCGTCCGTCGCGGGCACCCCTTGGTCCGAGCAGTCGACCGTGTCCCGGAGGACCACTTCAGATGGCCAAGATCATCGCCTTTGATGAGGAAGCTCGCCGCGGCCTTGAGCGTGGCATGAACCAGCTCGCCGACGCAGTGAAGGTCACGCTCGGCCCCAAGGGTCGCAACGTCGTGCTGGAGAAGAAGTGGGGCGCCCCCACGATCACCAACGACGGTGTCTCCATCGCCAAGGAGATCGAGCTCGAGGACCCGTACGAGAAGATCGGTGCGGAGCTCGTCAAGGAGGTCGCCAAGAAGACGGACGACGTCGCGGGTGACGGCACCACCACCGCCACCGTGCTGGCCCAGGCCCTGGTTCGCGAGGGTCTGCGCAACGTCGCCGCCGGCGCCAACCCGATGGCCCTGAAGCGCGGCATCGAGAAGGCCGTCGCCGCCGTCTCGGACCAGCTGCTGGCCCAGGCCAAGGACGTGGAGACCAAGGAGCAGATCGCCTCCACCGCCTCCATCTCCGCCGCTGACACCCAGATCGGCGAGCTCATCGCCGAGGCCATGGACAAGGTCGGCAAGGAAGGCGTCATCACCGTCGAGGAGAGCAACACCTTCGGTCTGGAGCTCGAGCTCACCGAGGGCATGCGCTTCGACAAGGGCTACATCTCCGCCTACTTCGCCACCGACCTGGAGCGCATGGAGGCGACGTTCGAGGACCCGTACATCCTCATCGCCAACTCCAAGATCGGCTCGGTCAAGGACCTGCTCCCGCTGCTGGAGAAGGTCATGCAGAGCGGCAAGCCGCTCGTCATCATCGCCGAGGACGTCGAGGGCGAGGCCCTGTCGACCCTGGTCGTGAACAAGATCCGCGGCACCTTCAAGTCCGTCGCCGTCAAGGCCCCGGGCTTCGGCGACCGCCGCAAGGCCATGCTCGGCGACATCGCCATCCTCACCGGCGGCACCGTGATCTCCGAGGAGGTCGGCCTCAAGCTGGAGAACGCCGGCATCGACCTGCTGGGCACCGCCCGCAAGGTGGTCATCACCAAGGACGAGACCACCATCGTCGACGGTGGCGGCGACAGCGAGCAGGTCGCCGGTCGCGTGAACCAGATCCGTGCCGAGATCGAGAACAGCGACTCGGACTACGACCGCGAGAAGCTCCAGGAGCGCCTCGCCAAGCTGGCCGGCGGCGTGGCCGTCATCAAGGCCGGCGCGGCCACCGAGGTGGAGCTCAAGGAGCGCAAGCACCGCATCGAGGACGCCGTCCGCAACGCCAAGGCCGCCGTCGAGGAGGGCATCGTCGCCGGTGGTGGCGTCGCCCTGCTGCAGGCCGGTGTCGCCTTCGACAAGCTGGAGCTGGACGGCGACGAGGCCACCGGTGCCAACATCGTCAAGGTCGCGCTGGAGGCCCCGATCAAGCAGATCGCGACCAACGCCGGCCTGGAGGGTGGCGTCGTGGTGGAGAAGGTGCGCAACCTCCCCGCCGGTCACGGCCTGAACGCCGCCACCAACGAGTACGTCGACCTGGTCGCCGCGGGCATCATCGACCCGGCCAAGGTCACCCGCTCCGCGCTGCAGAACGCCGCCTCCATCGCGGCGCTGTTCCTCACCACCGAGGCCGTCATCGCCGACAAGCCGGAGAAGGCCGCCGCGGCCGCCGGCGGCGGCATGCCGGGCGGTGACATGGACTTCTGATCCTGATCGCTTCGATCGGATCGGTTGATTCCTCGTCCGCGTGGGCGGCTCCCTTCGGGGGGCCGCCCACGCGGCGTTTCGGGCTGCGGGAGTTTCGGGGGAGGATGGACGGATGGCTTCCGACGACATCGAGACCGCCCTGCACAACGCGCGGGCACTGATCCTGGCCGACCTCACCGCGCGCGACGTGGCGGACGCCGCCGTCGTCTCGCTGGTGGAGCAGGCCGTCACGCACCGCCGCTGGTGGCTGGAGCAGTGGCCGGACGGCACCGAGTACGTGCTCGGGCTGGTCGCCCAGGACGTCCAGGACGCGCTGCTGGAGGCGTACGGGCGGTGGCCGCTGTGCACCGACTGCGCGGCCGACGGGGACCCGCACGCGCTCGGTGTGGAGCCGGAGTTGGGGCCGGAGCCGCACTGGGTGTGCGGCAAGCGGGGCGCGGTGGTGGCGCCGGTGGGCAAGCTGGTCTAGTTTTCGAGCTTTTGGAGTTCGGCCGTCAGGTTGGTGCGGGCGGTCGCGGTGAAGCGCTCGCGGGCGGCGGGGGTGCGGTAGAGCGCCGGGAGCGCGAGGAGTTGGCGCAGCACGGCGGCCCGGCCCGCGCGGAAGTCCGGCTCCGGGACGAAGTCGTACTCCGCCCGGACGGCGGCCGCGTACGCCGCGTACGCCTCGGGGGAGCCGCCGAGGACGGCGAGGTCCGCGTCGCAGAGCACCTCGCCGTCGCGGTCGCCCGGGGCGGGGTCGTGGGTGACGGTGAGCAGGACGAGCCGTTCGACCTCGGCGACCCGCCCGGCGGGCAGGCCGGCGGCGGTCAGTGCGCGGACCGCCAGGGCGGCGCTGCGCTCCTCGTTCTCGGTGCGGTCGGGCCGGTAGACGGCGTCGTGGAACCAGGCGGCGAGCCGGACGGCGTCCGGGTCGGCGGCGTGCCCGGCGAGCTCGTCGACGTGCCCCAGGACCGCGCGCAGGTGGTCGGGGTTGTGGTAGCGGCGCTGCGGCTCCGACCAGCGGCGCAGCAGCTCGCGTCCGTACGGTTCGGGGTCGTCGGTGGCGCCGCAGCGGTGCAGCAGGGCGGTCCAGGCGGGGAGCAGGTCCTCGGTCGCGGTGGGCATGCGGCCCATTCTGTCGACGGGTTCGGGTGGACGGTATATGCCGGTCAGCGATATATATAGACGCATGACAGAACGCTCCATGCAGGAGCCGACGCTGCTTCTGCTCACCGCGCTGGCCGACGCCCCGAGGCACGGCTATGCGCTCATCCAGGAAATCGCCGCGATCTCGGACGGCCGGGTCAAGATGCGCACCGGCACGCTCTACGGCGCGCTCGACCGGCTGCTGGGCCAGGGCCTGATCGAGGTCGCCGCCGAGGAGGTCGTGGACGGCCGCGCCCGGCGCACTTACGCGCTGACCGACGCCGGTCGGGGCGCGCTGGCCACCGAGGCCGAGCGGCTGCGGGCCGTGGCCACCGAGGCGGAGCGCCGGCTCTCCGTCGCCGTTGTCCGTCCGAGGGTCAGGGGGGCCTTCGCATGAATGAATCGACTGTTGCCGTACGGACCGCGCTGGCGCTCTACCCGGGCCGCTACCGCCGCGAGCGCGGCGACGAGCTCGCCGTCGTCTTCGCCGACACCACGGCGGAGGCGGGCAGGTTCGCCAAGGTCCGGGAGCTCTTCGACCTGGGTGCGTACGGGCTGCGGATGCGGACCGGGCTGACCTCGACCTCGCCGGGCGGGCGGCTGGCGGCGCTGACCGCGCCGCTCGCGGCCGGGGCGGTGGCGGGGATCGCGGCGGTGATGATGTACGCGGACGAGGGTGGGTACCAGGCTCCGAATTCCACGCGGGTGCTGCTGAGCCTGCTGGCCTTCTGGGTGTTGAACGGGTCGGCGGTGCTCTCGGCCGGCGCGGTGCTGCTCGGGCGGTGGACGGCGGCCCGGCTGCTCGCCGGGGCGACGGCCCTCGCGGTGGTGGCGGACCTGCTGCTGCAGCTGAGGGCGTCGATCGGCGGTGGGCTCTGGGAACTCCTCTACGACTTCCAGTGGGACGGGCCGTTCCTGCTCTGGGCCCTGGTGCTGCTGGCCGCGCCGCGCGACGCGCTGCCGTCGCCGACCTGGCGGGAGCGGGGCATGGTGGTGGCGGCGGCGCTGTCGAGCCCCTTCCTGGTGCTCTCGACCTCCTTCTACCGCAGCTGGCACCACCTGGACCTGCCGTGGCGGGCCGCGATGGTCTGCGTTCCGCTGCTGATGGCGCTGACCGCGCTGCGCGGGTGGTACGTGGTGGCCGTTCCGGGGCTCGCCGCGCTGCCGTGGACACTGAGCGTCAACCTCAACGCGATCTGGCAGCAGGTCGGCGGGACGTGGCGGCTGCTGCCGATGGCCGCGGTGACGGTCGCGGTGATGGTCGCGCTGGTCCTGGTGGGCCGCCGCAAGGGCCCGGCCGGGCCGGGTGGGCGGCAGCCGGCCTGAGGCCCGCGCCCGGAAAGGGGGCCGGAAAGGGGGTGCGGTCTCGCCGGGGGTGGTCGGATGTGGCAGGCTGTCGAATATGTCTAGACCAATTTTCGAAGTCATCGCGCTGACGCCCCAGGACGCCCAGGCCGCCGAGTCGGGCGGTGCCGACCGGCTCGAACTGGTCACCGACATGGCCGCCGACGGACTCACCCCGTCCGTCGAGGACTTCGCCCGGATCCGGGCCGCCGTCGGCATCCCGCTGCGCGTCATGCTGCGGATCCGGGACGGCTTCACCCCCGGCGACCTGGACGAGCTGTGCGAGCGGGCCGCCGCCCTGCGGGCCGAGGGGGCCGAGGAGTTCGTCCTCGGCTTCCTCGGCGTCGACGGCGCCGTCGACCTGGCCGCCACCACGGCCGTCGCGGAGGCGATCGCCGGTTGCCGCTGGACCTTCCACCGGGCGATCGACCACAGCGCCGACCGGGCCGCCCTGCGCGCCGCCGTCGGCTCCCTGCCCGGGCTGGACACCTTCCTCACCTCCGGCGCGGCCGCCGGGGTCGACGCCGGGCGCGAGGCGCTGGCGGCCGAGCTGGCCCGCGCGGGCCAGCCCGGGTACGGCCAGCGGATCCTGATCGGCGGCGGCCTGCGGGCCGAGCACCTCAAGGAGCTGCGGGCGGAGGGCTTCGACGCCTTCCACGTCGGCGGCGCGGTGCGCGTCGACGGGTGGGAGACGCCGGTGGACGCGGCCAAGGTCGCCGAGTGGCGGGCACTGATCGACGGCTGAGCGTGGAAGCGCCGACAGCCGGGCGAGCCGTGCCCGTCGTGCGGGGAGGGGGCCGGGGCGTTCGAGACCCGGCCCCTTCCGCGTCGTCAGCGCAGCTGCTCCGGCAGCGGCTCGGCGTGCAGGACCGTCAGACCGGAGACCGCGCGGGTCAGCGCCACGTACAGCCGGCGCAGGCCGGTCCGCTCGTCCGGCTCGCCGGCGATCACCGCGGCCGGCTCGTCCAGCACCACGTAGTCGTACTCCAGACCCTTGGCCAGCGAGGCCGGGACCAGGGTCAGCCGGGAACCGGCGCTGGTCTCGGTGCCGGGGGTGAGGTGCGGCAGCCCGGCCGCGGTCAACGCCTCGGCGAGCAGCGGGATCCGGGCGTCGGCCGCGATCAGGCCGGTCGAGCCCTCGTGCTCCAGCGCCTCCCGGCAGGCTTCCAGGACCGCCTCTTCCCACTCGGTGATTCGACGGATCGTCAGCGAGCCGGGGGTGTCGCGGACCGAGGTCGCCGGGGCCAGGCCCGGGGCGATCGCCGGGAGCAGCCGGGAGGCGTACGCGATGACCTCCTCCGGCACCCGGAAGCCCTTGGTCAGCTCCTCGACGTGCGCCTCCGGCTTGCCCAGGTGGTGCAGGGCGTCCGGCCAACTCGCAGTCGCCCACGGGGTGGTGCCCTGGGCGAGGTCTCCGAGGACGGTTGCCGAGCCGGTGGTGCAGCGGCGGCCGACCGCGCGGTACTGCATCGGGGAGAGGTCCTGGGCCTCGTCCAGCACCACGTGCCCGAGCGAGGGCGTGCGCTGCACCAGGTCCGTCGCCTCGTCCACCAGGACGGCGTCGGCCGGCGTCCAGCGGGCGGTCTTCACCGAGCGGCCGGGCTTGGGCCACAGCACCGCCTGCTGCTCCTCGGGGGTCAGCACGCCCTCGGCGCACTCGGCCAGGAACTCCGGCTCGGAGAGCAGCCGCAGCACCAGCTTGGCCGGGTCGACGGCCGGCCAGCACTCCTTGACCACGGCCTTGACCGCGCTGTTGCGGGCCACCGCGTCCTGCACCCGGTCGTCCGGAGCCTCGCCGCCCTGCTCCATCTTCAGCAGCACGGCGTGCGCGATGCGCTGCGGCAGGGCGTCCCGGGCGGCGCCGTAGCGGACCTCGCGGCCCTTCAACTCCTCGATGATCTCGACCAGTTCGTACGCCGGGACGCGCCAGCGGCGGGAGCCGCGGACCACCACGCAAGGCTCGGTGGGCAGCGTGATGCCCGCCCGCACCGCCCGGCGCAGCACTTCGGCCATCCGGGCGTCGCCCTTCAGCCGGGCCGCCTCCGGGTCGTCCTCGCCCTTCACCTCGACGTGCGCGACCAGCTGCTGCACGGTGGCCTGGGCGACGTCCAGTTCGCCGAGGGCCGGGAGCACCTGCTCGATGTAGGAGAGGAAGGCGGTGTTCGGGCCGATCACCAGGGTGCCGGTCCGGGCCAGCCGCTCGCGGTGCGCGTACAGCAGGTAGGCGACACGGTGCAGGCCGACAGCGGTCTTCCCGGTGCCGGGCGCCCCCTGGACGCAGATGGTGCCCGTGACGTCGGAGCGGACGATCTCGTCCTGCTCGGGCTGGATGGTGGCGACGATGTCGCGCATCGGGCCGACGCGGGGCTTCTCGATCTCGGCGGCGAGCAGCGCGGACGCGGTATCCAGCTCGGCCGGGTCGGTGAGGTGCTCGTCCTCGTAGGCGGTGAGCTCGCCGCCGGTGTAGCCGAAGCGGCGGCGGCGTTCGACGTCCATCGGCTCGGTGCGGCTGGCCCGGTAGAACGGCTGGGAGACCGGCGCGCGCCAGTCGATCACCATCGGGTCGCCGTCGGCGTCGTGGACGTGGCGGCGGCCGATGTAGAAGTTCTCTCCCCCTCCGCCTTCGCTGAGCTCCTCGTTGATCGCGTGGAGGTAGTCGAGGCGGCCGAAGAACAGCGGGGTGTCGGCGAGGTCGGCCAGGGCGGCGATCCTGGCCTCGATCTGGTTCTGGAGGATGACGGCGGACACCCAGGTGCCGGTCACGTCGCGCAGGTCGAGCGACTGGACGTCCTCGCGCATGGCTCGCAGCGCGGCCCGGGACGCGGCGAGGTGGTCGCGTTCGCGCTGGAGGGGGTCGGTGGTGGGGGTGGCGGGCACAGCGAACCTTCCCGGCTGCCCCGGTTGCGGGCGCAGCGGATCGATGGAGCTCACGGTGAGTACAGCCGACCGGTTGCCGTGCGGTCGGCACCTCCCCCGGCTGCCTGCGGGACACCGCCAGGTACCACGGTTCGGGAGGGGGCAGGCGGACGATCTTAGACCCGTCCGTCTCAGGGTTCCAGCCCTGCAGGTCTCAGGGGGTGCCGTACACCTGGAGGACGACCGCCGTCCTGGCGGGTACGGCCTTTGGAGTGATGCCGGGGGCCGGTCGGGTGCCTACCGTTGAAGATATGAGCACCCAGAACAGCACCTCCCGTTCGGGTCCGGCCGGCGCGACCGCCGTCCAGGGCCGCCACCGCAACCCGCTGAGCGCCGTCGTCCGCAACGTCGGCATCGCCCTGGACACCGCCGCGCGAGTGATCTTCCTCGGGCGCGACGGTGTCCGCTACTGAACGTTCCTACGGTTACAGCACGTCGTCCGCGTCGATGATGCGGTACGCGTACCCCTGCTCCGCCAGGAAGCGCTGCCGGTGGGCGGCGAAGTCCTGGTCCACGGTGTCCCGGGCGACCACCGAGTAGAAGTGCGCCGCATGCCCGTCCGCCTTGGGGCGCAGGACGCGGCCGAGGCGCTGGGCCTCCTCCTGGCGGGAGCCGAAGGTCCCGGAGACCTGGATGGCCACGGTGGCCTCGGGCAGGTCGATCGAGAAGTTCGCGACCTTGGACACCACCAGGACGCTGATCTCCTTGTTGCGGAACGCGTCGAAGAGCTTCTCGCGCTGGGCGTTGCTGGTCTCGCCCTTGATCACGGGGGCGTCCAGCACCTCCCCGAGCTCGTCCAGCTGGTCGATGTACTGGCCGATGATCAGCGTCTGGTCCTTCTCGTGCTTCTTGACCAGCGCCTCCACCACCCGCCGCTTGGTCGCCGTGGTGGCGCAGAAGCGGTAGCGCTCCTCGGGCTCGGCGGTGGCGTAGGTGAGCCGCTCGGAGTCGGTCAGGGTGACCCGCACCTCGCAGCAGTCGGCGGGCGCGATGTAGCCCTGTGCCTCGATCTCCTTCCACGGGGCGTCGAAGCGCTTCGGGCCGATCAGGCTGAACACGTCGCCCTCGCGGCCGTCCTCGCGCACCAGCGTGGCGGTCAGGCCGAGCCGGCGGCGGGCCTGCAGGTCGGCGGTGAACTTGAACACCGGCGCGGGCAGCAGGTGTACCTCGTCGTAGACCACCAGGCCCCAGTTGCGGGCGTCGAACAGCTCCAGGTGCGCGTAGACGCCCTTCCGCTTGGTCGTCATCACCTGGTAGGTGGCGATGGTGACCGGGCGGATCTCCTTCTTCGTCCCGCTGTACTCGCCGATCTCGTCCTCGGTGAGCGAGGTGCGCTTGACCAGCTCGTGCTTCCACTGGCGGGCCGAGACGGTGTTGGTGACCAGGATCAGCGTCGTCGACTTGGCGTGCGCCATCGCGGCCGCGCCGACCAGGGTCTTGCCGGCGCCGCAGGGCAGCACCACCACGCCCGAGCCGCCGTGCCAGAAGCCCTCGACGGCCTGCGCCTGGTACGGGCGCAGCTGCCAGCCGTCCTCGTCCAGGTCGATCGGGTGGGCCTCGCCGTCCACGTACCCGGCGAAGTCCTCGGCGGGCCAGCCGAGTTTGAGCAGCACCTGCTTGATCTGACCGCGCTCGGAGGGGTGCACCACCACGGTGTCCGGGTCGACCCGGGCGCCGACCAGCGGCACGATCTTCTTGGAGCGCAGCACCTCCTCCAGCACCGGCCGGTCGGTGGTGGTGAGCACCAGCCCGTGCGTCGGGTGCTTGACCAACTGGAGCCGGCCGTAGCGCCCCATGGTGTCGGCCACGTCCACGAGCAGCGCGTGCGGCACCGGGTAGCGCGAGTACGTCACCAGGGCGTCCACCACCTGCTCGGCGTCGTGCCCGGCCGCGCGCGCGTTCCACAGCCCGAGCGGGGTCACCCGGTACGTGTGCACGTGCTCGGGGGCCCGCTCCAACTCGGCGAACGGCGCGATGGCGCGGCGGCAGTCGGCGGCCTTGGGGTGGTCGATCTCCAGGAGAAGAGTTTTGTCGCTCTGGACGATGAGCGGTCCGTCGTTCACGCGGGGGAGCCCTCCACTGGCTGACAGGCTGGATTGACGCAGACCCTCCAGTGTCGCTCATTCCGCGCGGAACGTGTGGGGCTACTTCCACGCGTGGAACTTGCCGGTGGCCTTGCCGCCGGCGTCGGTGTCGCACCCGAAGACGCCCACGACGGTGTTGAGGCGTTCGAGCCGGGGTGAGGCGGTGGAGGAGAAGAGCGCGCCGCGGAAGCTGGTGCCGCCGTCGGCACCGCGCGGCAGGTAGCGGGCTGCTCGGTCCTTTCGGCATCGCGAGTCGCGAGGTAGTTTGATTGAGAAGAAAATGAGGCAAAAAGATTAATGGGGTGGAAGTTGAAATGTCCATTGAAGTATCCAGGGTCAAGCGAGTAAAGCGGGCCGGCGGGCTCGCCGCAGCCGCCGCAGTGGCGATCGGTACGCTCCTCGGCGGCGCCGGAACGGCCCTGGCGAGGCCCGCTCTTTCCCCGGTAAGTGCCGTAACCGCAGTACCGTCACAAGGCGGTGACGAGGGTGGCTACGGCTATACCGCGGGATACACTGTCGGCGCACGTTACTGCGCTTCGGGAGAAAAGTTTCCGGATAAGCCGCCTGCCAGCGAATCGGGGATTCCGTCCGATCTTGCCGATGCGCAAAATAAGGCGCCGCTCAATTCTCCGGAACGGAAGCTTGCGGATGAAAGGGCGAAGGAGTACGCGAAGAACTTCGGCAAGGGATGGGGCGCCGCTGCGGCGGAGTGTCTGAAGTCGGCGGAGCCTTCGCAGGGCACCACGTCGGCGCCGCCCTCGCATCCCAGGACACCCTCTGAGCCGTTCACACCGTCGACGGGCTCTTCTGGGCCTTCTGTGCCGTCGACCGGGTCTTCTGGGCCTTCTGAGCCGTTCACACCGTCGACGGGCTCTTCTGGGCCGTCTGCGCCGTCGACTGGGTCTTCTGGGCCTTCTGAGCCGTTCACACCGTCGACGGGCTCTTCTGGGCCGTCTGCGCCGTCGACCGGGTCTTCTGGGCCGTCCGCGCCGTCGAACGGGCCTTCTGGACCGTCGACCACGATGGCGCCGAGCGAGCCCGGGAACTCCTGCAACTGCTAGTGGCCAGGCCCGAACCTGCCTGCGCTGCCGTTCAGGCGCTCCGGCTCCGGGTGACCACAGTCCGTACTCGCTCGTTGAGCTGGTCATGAAGAGCTCTAAGCGCGTTCTCACCGCCCTGGCCCTGATGGGCACGGCCTTCGCCGCCACCGCCTCCTCGGCCGGCTCCGCCCACGCCCTCGCGGGCATCGGGGAGGGGCCGGGCGGGCCGCTCGCCGCGCCCGCGTTCCTGCTGGCGGACGTGGTCGGCGGCGGCTCGCTGCCGGTCGGGCAGGGGCAGATCGGCAGCCTGGCGGACCAAGCGGTCAAGGAGAAGATGAAGGAGGCGCAGAAGCACTGACGCCCGGTCACCCGCTGTTATTCGTCCAGCTCCGCGACGCCGGTGATGCGGTGGAGGGCGAAGGTGCGCAGTTCGTCGGCGTGGTGGTCGAAGGCGGTGACGAAGCCGCCTTCGACCTTGACCGGGTCGATGATGCGCTGGCTGGCGATGCCCTCGGCGTTGAGGTAGCCGATCCACATCCGCTCGCCGAGCAGGACGGCCGTCTGCAGGGCGGCCAGGGTCTCGGCGGCGGCGGTGCGGGGGAGGTGGCGCGGGTCGGGGGTGGGCTCGCGGCGGGAGGCGGTGGCCGCGCGGTCGCCGGCCCGGATGGCCTTGATGGCGGCGGCGAGCAGGGTGTCGTCCGGACTGGGCGGGCCGTCGGGGACGGGCGAGGGCGGCGTCCGGGGTGGGGTGCGGTGGCTGTCCGGGCGGGTGATCAGCACGTCGCCCTCGGCGGACTCGGCGGCCGGGGCGTAACCCATCGCGCGCAGGGCCGCGAGCAGTACGTCCGGGGCGGCCTGGGAGGCGAGGACGGTGGGGGCGAGCAGCCGTAGCCGCAGGTCGGCGGCGCGGCGGTCGGCGAGCACCTCGCCGAGCAGCGACGGGTCGTCGCAGCGCAGGTAGGAGGAGGCGGCACCGACCCGCAGGATGCCGTGGCGGCGGGCGACGTCGTCGATCAGGTAGCTGAGCGGCTGCGGGACGGGCGTACGGCTGTGCTGCGTCAGGAAGGTCTGCAGGTCGGCGGCGGTGCGTCCGGCGTCCAGGGCGCGGCGGACGGAGCCCGGGGTGAACCGGTAGACGGTGGCGCCGCCCTTGGACTCGATGTCGGCGCAGAGCGCGAGCGCCTGGGCGAGCGGGGTGAGCAGCGGGCCGGGGGCGATCGCGGTGAGGTCGGGCTGCAGGATCACGTGGTCCAGCGGCTGCGGCAGCAGCGGGGCCAGCACCTCGGCCGGGTCGGACTCGGCGGTGAGCAGCGCGCGGGCGGGGGCGGCGAGGGCGCCGCGGCCGGTGATGCCGAGGAGTTCGGCCTCGGCGAGGGTCCAGGTGGTGAGGTCGTCGCGCAGCTCGCGGCCGTCGGGGCCGGTCGGGCCGCCGCGCAGCGGGCGCTGCCAGCGCAGGGTGGGCAGCAGCTCCTCGGCGGTGGCCGGGGTGCCGGGCGGCAGTTCGGCGAGCAGGGCGAGGGTGGCGCGGCGGACGGACGGGGCGAGGGTGCGGTCCAGTTCGGGGCCGAGGGCGGCGCGCGGCTTGCCCTTGCCGTCCGGGGTGCCGGTGAGGGCGGGGACCCGGGTGGCGGTGAGCCAGGCGGTGGCCAGCACGGACCAGCGCTCGGCGGTGTCCAGCTGCAGCCAGCTGTCGTACGCGGGGGTGGGCGCCCAGCACTCGTCGGCCTCGCCGTCGGGGGCCAGCAGGCCCGCCGTGTAGGCGAGTTCGAGCCAGAAGGCGGCCAGCTGCTCGGTGGTCTCCAGGGTCTGGGCGGTGCGCTTGAGGTCCCGTACGCCGAGGCCGCCGGCCCGCAGGGTGGGCGGCGGGGTGAGGCCCCAGGCGTCCAGCAACTCCTCGACGGTCTTCACGGCGGTGTGCGCCTGGCCGGCCGCGGCGCCGTCCACGGCCTGTGGATCGCGCGGGGCGGCGGCGGGCGCCGGCTCGGGCTGCACCGGTTCGACGGTGCGGTGGGTGCGGCCGCCGCGCAGGTGCAGCGCCAGCTCGCGCGGCAGCACGACGCTGCCCGGGCTGGTGGGCAACAGCAGGCCGCGGGCGATCAGCCACTCGACCGGGCTCTGCGCGTCCTCGGCGGTGACCGGGCGGGTGGCGTCCGGGACGGTGCCGGTGGGCGGGCCCCAGACCAGCCGCTCCAGCAGCCGCAGCGCGGGCTCGGGGGCGGTGTCGAGCAGTGCGGCGCAGCGGGCGCGGTCGGTGAGCAGGGCGGTCAGGGCGGCGACGGCGGTGACCGGGTCCGGGGTGGCGGGCTGCCCGGCCGAGGCGAGCAGCTGCTGCAGCCGGGCCGGGGACATGCCGACGGTGGCCTCGGCGAGGGTCGGGCCGAGACCGGTGCGGCCGGGGTTGGCGGCGGTGGGGGCGAGCGCCTCGCGCACGGCGAGGACCAGTCGCAGGCCGTTGTCCGGGCCCCAGAGCAGTGCCCGGTCGCGCAGGGTGGCGATCGCGCGGGGGAGCGCGGTGGCGACGGCGGACCGGTCGGCCGGGGTGAGCGGGGTCGCGCCGGGGTGCGGCTTGACCTTGCTCGGGCCGGTCAGCAGGGTCCGCACGGTGGCCAGGCCGGTGCCGTCCGGGGCGGTGGCCAGAGCCTCGGCGACCTGCAGGGTGAAGCGGTCGAGCCGCTCCAGGGCGCGCAGCGCGGAGGCGCGCGAGGACAGCCGGGCGGACAGCTGGGTGAGGTCGCCGGGGACGGGGTTCAGCAGGTCGGGACGGGAACGGAGCAGGGCGGCGAGCGCGTCGTCGGGCCGTGCCCGCAGCTCCTCGGCGAGGGTGCGGGGGCCGGCGGGCGTCCTGCCCTGGCGTTGAGGGCCCTGCTGTGTGGTCATTCGACCTAGGTTAGTCGGGTGGGCGGACGACGGGGTCCCCTCGTGCGGCCGGGCGCCCCTGCGGTGGAGCGATGCGTGCGGGTGATCGCGGCGGACTCGCGCGGGCGGGGCACGGTGGGTAGCGTCACGGCCGAGGGCGGTTCGGTGGGCGGCCGCGCTCTCAATGGGCGAGCCGGGCGAGGCGGGGTGTCGGTGATGACGGACGGCGAGTGGTGGCGCAAGAGCGGGCCTTGGAGTGAGCGGGCGGAGGCGTCGGGATCATCCGGTTCGTCTGGTTCATCCGGTGACGGCGCCGCGGCCCCGGGTGTTCCCGGCGTTCCGTCCGAGGACAGTGTGTACGGCCCGTCGGCCGCTCCCGCCGCGACCGGCGGCATCCCGAACGTGTCGCTGGACTTGCCGGGCGTCGCCGGGCCCGAGACCGGTTCGGAGGTGATCCCGCCGCCGACGGTGCAGAGTTCGAGCCCGTGGACGATGACGATGCTCGACTTCTCGGACACGCCGCAGCCCGCGCCGAAGCCGGTCCCCGAGCAGCGGGCGGCGGAGGAGGCGGCCGCGCAGGCGGCTGCGGCCGCGGCCGCCGAACAGGCCGCGACGAAGCCGAGGAAGCAGAGGAAGGCGAAGGCCGCCCCCGCCGCCGGCAAGGCCCCGGGCAAGGCCCCGGGCAAGGCCTCTGGCAAGGGCGCCCGCAAGCCGTCCCCGCTGATCCTGCTCTCCTGCGGACTGCTGGTCGGCGGCGCGGTGTCCGGCTTCTTCCCGGCCATGTTGGCGGGCTGGGGGCTCGGCTACCTGACCCGTCAGATCTCCGACACGATGCGCAAGTTCGTGATCCTCGGCATCCCGCTGGTCACGATGAGCGCGTCCACCCTGTTCGCGATGAATCACGCCAAGCAGAGCGGCGGGGCCGTCCAACCCGGCTCCCCGCTGGGCCAGTTCAGCTGGTCGATGGCCCCGGGCGTGCTGCGGACCTCAGCGGTGCTGACGGCGGTGGTCCTGCTGCTGCTCAGCCTGCGCCGCCGCCCGCCGCAGCAGGGCTGAGCGCGGGACCGGCCCCGCACCAGGCGGGTGCGGGGCCGGTCGTACGGCTGTGGAGCGCGGTCAGGCCCGGCGGCGACGCCACCAGACCATGGCCGCGCCGCCCGCCAGGAGCACGGCGGCGGTGCCGGCCAGGGGCAGGGCGTTGGCTCCGGTGTGGGCGAGGCTTCCGCCGCCACCGGTGCTGCTGCTGCCGCTACCGCTACCGCTGCCGGTGCCGCCGGCCGGGGCCGGGGAGGGGCTGGGGCTGGCGGTGCCGCCACCCGCCGGGGTGCTCGGCGCGGTGGTGGGCGTACCGGTGGGCGTACCGGTGGGCGTGGTGCTCGGGGTGTCCGTCGGGCCGCCGGTGGGCGTGCTGGTGGGAGTGCCGGTCGGCGTCGACGTCGGAGTGTCCGTCGGTGTCGGGGTCGGGGTCGGCGTCGGGCCGTTGTCGACCGGCGCGCCACCGCCGAGGAGCAGCAGGTCCGCCGTGTCGGCCTTGTCGGTCATCGCCTTCACCGAGGTCTGCGCGGAGCGCGGCAGGTCCTTGTGCTTGGCGGTGAACTCGGTCGCGCCGATGTCCTGCTTGGGCGACTGGGAGAAGTCCACGCCGCCCTCGAAGCAGACCTGTCCGTTGTTCCCGCAGGGGAAGCTGTAGTCGCCCTGGGTGAAGGACTTCACATAGTCCTCCCAGGTCTGGCGCGGCGTCCAGCTCTGGTTCTGGCCCCGGAGCGGCCACTGCGCGACGTCGTTGCTGTCGATGATCGACCGGTAGTCGGTGGCCTCCTGCTGGTCCTGCTGCCGCACGTACTCGGCGGCGACCCGGGCGCTGTAGACGCGGCGCAGGTCCGCGTACAGCGGGGCGGTGTTGACCTTGTGCTCGACGTCCGGGACGACGATCTCGCGGAACAGGCCTTCAACGGTCTTGCGCTGGGCGTCGGTGACCTGGCAATCCCCGTTCGGGCCCGGGGTGTTGATGGTCGTGGTCTCGGAGTTGACCTTCAACGGGGCGTCGATGACGTAGACGCCGTTCTCGTCGGCGCGGATCTTCGCGGGATCGGGCACGATCCAGTTGCGGATGGCGGGCCGGCAGGGCACACCGGCGGCGTGCATGGCGTCCTCGAACTTCTTGCCGATGCCCTGGCGCGGGTCCACGTCCCGGGCGAAGTCGTGCTTCATCTCCAGGTCGGCCTGGAGCAGGACTCGCCCGGCGTCGGTCTTCCCGAAGGCCGGGTCCATGATCTTGTCGGGCTGGTCGGGGTTGAGGTTCACCCAGAACTTGTCCGGTGTCAGCGCGAGCCAGGTGAAGAAGGAGTCCGAGATGAGCTGCGCCTTCTCCTGACCGCCCCAGCCGAGGTTCTCCTCGTCCTCGTCGGCCTTCTTGGCGGCGAACGCGTAGTTCAGCGCCTGGCCCTTGACCGGCTTGCCGACGTAGGAGAGCTGCAGGGTGGAGAAGTCCACGCCGCCCGGGCCGCGCACCCGCAGTCCGGTCGGGTCGTCGGCGCGGATGCGGGCCATCCGCTCGGCCATGTCCTTCGGGGTGGGCATGGAGCCGTCGACGATCCGGGCGGCGCCACCGGAGGGCTGCTTGGCTCCGGTGTTCATGTACGGGTCGGGCTTGGAGGTGTTCGGGTCGAACTTGGAGACGGGCACCCCGGTCGAGCGGTGCTCGTAGCTGCGCACCCGAGGGTCCGCCGGGTCCGAACCCACTTCCTTGTTGACCTTGGCGATGTACTTCGTGGTCGCGCTCTTCTTCTCCTCGCCGAAGACGTACGTGACGCGTGCGTCCTTGCGCTGGGGGTCCTGCAGGAAGGCCTTGTTCGGGGCGTCCTGGTCGGTGTCACGGCCGCCGCCGGCCTTGAACTCCAGGAAGTCGTTGGTCCTGTAGTTGACCGCGTCCCACTTGCGGACCATCGGCTTGCCGTCCTTGCCGAGGACGGGGTTGCCGTCCTTGTCGAGGATCGGGACCTCCTCCTGGCAGAGCCACTCGGGGCCGATCAGCCCGAGGTCCTTGACCACCTTCTCCTCGTAGAAGGCGCCGCGCCGGTTGTTGTTGTTCGGCAGGATGTAGGCGTCGGAGAGCCACTTCTCGAAGGTGCCGTACTTGTTGCCCCCGGTGCGATTCACGTAGTTCTTGAAGCGCGCGTAGACGCGCTCCTTGGTGTTCTCGGGGTATTTGGTGTAATCCTCGTCGAACTGGTCGAGGAAGGCCTTCTGTTGGGCGGGATCCGACGGGAGCGTGAGTCCGTCGAAGGCCTGGCGCGGGGCGTCGAAGTCGTACGAGTCCCAGGCGGACTCGTCCCGGACGCTGTCGGGCGACTTGTTCCACGGGAAGGACGTCCCTTGCTGGCCGCCCCTGGCGCTCGGGTAGATGTCGTCGCAGCGCTTGCCCTTCGCCGCGTAGGCGGTGCCCTGTAGACCGGGCAGGCCGGTGACCGCCAGGAGGGCGGTGCAGGCGAGTGCTAGGCCGCCGCGCGCCCAGATGCGCGCGCGGCGGGATATCAGGTCTGTCACGTGGCTACTCCCCCAAGGAGCCCGCTGATAACGACAGTTGCGTGGACGGCGCCGAGACGGGCCCCCAATTGACGTGTGCGCCGCCAGAGTTCGCACAGTAGACGGCGGGTGGCGGTCGCGTCTCCTCGATTCGGCGCCCTGCTGAACGTCAACCCACCTTGCACACAGGACTGTTACGCCTTGTGGCGGCGCTCGGCCCGTAGGCTGGTCGCATGGATGAGATCGACAGTCCGGAGTGGGCCGACAACCCCAGGCTGGCCGGATGGCTCGCCGCGCAGCGCCGGGCGTTTCCCGCGTGGGCGGACGAGAACGACGGCGACTGGGACTTCACTCCCGCCTCGCTCGACCGGCTCGAAGCGCTGATTCGCAGTCGGTTCGCGGACTGGGAGGCGGTCCACGGGGCCGCCGGGACGCCGCTTCTGACGGTCGCCGCCTGGTACCTGGGCGAGACGCTCATCAGGCGCTGCGGGGTGATGTGGCGCTGCAGCCCCGTCCCGCCTCCCCCGGACGCCCCGGCTGGCGGCGACCCGCTGGTGACGTATGCCCGGGACAGCCTGACGGAGTACGAGCTGGACGTGCTCGATGATCTGGACGAGCGGTTGGAGTACTCCATGCCGCTCCTTGATCCGGCTGGTGCCATCCGGTCGCTGTTCGCGGCCCCGGACAGCCGGCTGGCGAACGCCGTCGACCGGTTCGACCGGTTCCAGGAGTGGCGCCGCAGCCTGCCGGACGACATCTACTGATCCCGTCCGGCCGTACCCCGTCGGCTAGCCCCATCCTCCGCACGTGACACGTTCGGGTGAATGGATGGCATGACTGCCTTCTCGGGGATGGAAGTTCGCTTGGGTGGGGGTGTGTCGATATCTCGTTCGCGTCGTTCCCGGGTCCAGCGTCCTCGTATGACGGTGGAGTTGGCCCCGGTGGTGGAGAGGCGTCTGGGCGCTCTGC
>NZ_JBHTTU010000035.1:0-50554 GCF_042794375.1 Kitasatospora sp. NPDC056531
CGAGACGCCCGGCAGGGTGCCGGCGGGGGCCCGGATCTCGGCCGGGAAGTTCGGCAGCGTGGAGAGGTCGTTGCCGAAGGTGGCCGTCTCCGAAGCGAACCGGTCACCGGTGAGCTGCATGCCGTCACCGGAGTCACCGGCGAAACGGATGATCACCCGGTCGAGTCGTTTGGTGGCCTTGAGCGGTTGAAACCGGTCGCGGGCCTCCCCTTGCTCGGTGCTCGGACTGACCACAGCTCATCTCCAGGGCTCGTACGTATGCCGACTTCGGGCCGGCGCCCCCTTTTCGGGGGACGGGGGCCGGCCCGGTCCTTGGGGGTGTGGCGCCGGCTCGTTCGTCGGCGCCCGTGGTGCGAAAGTGCGTTTCAGTCTGCGGCCCTGCTCTGAAGGGGTCCTGGAATCCCACTGGAGACTCCATGCCCCAGGCTCGGGTTCCGCTTCAGGCGACGGTCTCGGGCACGGGGCAGCGTTCGGTGACCTCCAGGCTCCCGTCGGGGCGCCTGCGGCCCAGCCAGGAGGAGCGCAGCGGCGATCCGGTGGGAGTGAGCCAGGGCTCGAGGCCGAGCGCATGGACGCTGTCGAACGGAAGGGCCGGCCCGACGGCGCAGACTTCACCGACCCTGCCGGTCGGCACCGCCGCCCCGTCGGGTCCGAGGATCTGGACCTGCACGTTCGGTACGGGGGTGCCGATGCCGAGCGCCTCCTCGGCCGCGTCGCGGGGCGAGATCTCGCGGCTGGTCCACGGCATCGCGCCGCCCGGGGCGAATTCGGCCCACAGCCGGGTGCCGGGCAGCGCCGCGAAGTGCCGCTCGGGCAGATCGCGCGGGCAGGGACCGCCGACCAGCACGACCGTGCCCGGCCCTGCCGACTTGGTCCCCCGCCCCAGGGTGTCCAGCACGGTCGCGTACTCCTCAGGGCTGAAGACCGCGGTCGACCGTCCGGCCCAGACCGGCCAACGGACCAGTTCGCGTCGGTCCGCCCGGCCGTACAGGGTGCCGCCGCTCGCGAACGTCCACCACATCCCGGACAGGGCCGGCGCCCCGAGTGGCTCCTCGCTGAGCACCACCACCCGTTCCGCCGGGCCGATCTGGCGGCGGCGCGCGGCGATCGAGAACTGCCACGCGCGGTGGTCGACCAGCTGCCCACTACACGGGTCCTCCCCCGCGATCAGGAGGTGGGCCGCGTCCATGGAGTCGGACCGCGGCAGCGAGGGGTCGGCCCGCAGCAGCCGCAGCCGGTCCTGGATCTCGGCGGCATCCAGCACGAGGACCGGGCGGTAGGACTGCCATCGCGTCCGGTTGGCGAGGCCGCACAGCACCAGCGGAGCACCGCTGATCCCGGCGATCCGGCGCAGTCCGGAGCCGTCCAGCCGGGGGGAGACCGGCACGCACACGCCTCCCGCCTTCAAGACGGCCAGTTGGGCGACCAGGGCCTGCCGGAGGTCGGCGCAGTGCACGATGACCGGGTCGCCGAGCTGGACGCCGTCGAGGACCAGCAGCGAGGCCAGCCGCGTGGCCCAGGTCTCGGCCGCCCCGTACGTGAGGCGTCCGCTGCCGAGCTGGACCGCGAGGGCGGCCGGCCGTGCCCGGGCCATCCGGGTGAACAGCGCGTCGAGGGTGAGCGGCCGGTTCCCGACGCGGGGCAGGCCCGGGAGCCCGCGGGTACCGCGTTCGGCGCCGAGCTGGTCGGTGAACACACTTCTCCCGGTGAGTACGCGGCACGGCTCCGCCGCGGTGGACGGACTCCGGACCTGGCCTGCGTTGCCTGCACATCGATGCTGCACCGCCGGGCGGGCCTCACTCATGTCCCAGATTGCCCGTTGGACTCCGGTGTGCCGCGGTGCGTCGTCGCGTCAGGACATGAAGTCGTAGAGGAGGTGGCTCTCCTCCGCGGACTCGGTGAACGAACCGAAGCGGCGCATGCCGTACATCAGGGGCTGCTGGGGCCGTAGTTGGCTGACGGCGCAGACCCGGCCGAGGACCATGGCGTGGGAGCCCATGGCCCGGACCTCGTCGACCGAGCAGTCGGCGATGGCGTGGGCCGACTCCACCAGGTGCGGCCCCGCAGCGCCCTCCCCGCCGCGCCACACCACGCGCTCGAAGCGGTCCGGGGAGCCGGAGGCGAAGAGTTCCGCCGTGGGCCGGGCGTGGACGTGCAGCAGATTGACCGCGAAGGAGCCGGCGGCCTCCACGGCGGCGAGCGTCGGGCTGCCACCCCGCAGGCAGACCAGCAGCGTGGGCGGGTCCAGGGTGACGCTGCACAGGGAGCTGCAGGTCATTCCCCACGGGGTGCCGTCGGCGGCCGTGGCCGTCACAACGGTCACGCCGGTGGGGAAGCCGGCCATGAAGGGGCGGATGTCGGGTACGTGGGGCAGTGTCATGGTCAGGGCCTCCAGGATCGGTGTCCGGGTGTCTGGGCCGGTACGCGTGCGGGTCGGTCGGTCGTGGTCGTTGCCAGGGCGTGCCGGATCTCCTCAGCCACGGCTTCGGTGAAGTCGGCGAACGCCGCGCCGAGGAAGTGGAAGTGGCCGCCACCGAAGGTGCGTTGCCGGAACGCGGCGCGGGTGACGCGTTCCCAGCCAGCCATCGACTCGGGTGGCGCCCAGGGATCGTCGGTGGCGGTGAACGCCGTCAGCGGCGCGGCCAGCGGTCGCGGTTCCGGAGCCGGGCGGTAGCCGGCCACGGCGCGCAGGTCGCTGCGGACCAGCCGGAGGAACCGCTCCCGGAACTCCGGGAGTTCGTCGATCCGGTGGTGCATCCCGCCCATGGCGGTGAGGCCCGCCATCAGCTCCTGGTCGGGCAGCTCGTGGCTGGGCAGCAGCCGCGGCGGGCGGTTGCCCGGTGCCACCCGGCCCGAAACGCCGACCCAGCGCGGGCGCACGCCCCCGGCCTCCAGCGACCGTGCGGTCTCGTACGCGACCACCGCGCCGAGGCTGTGGCCGAACAGCGCGAGCGGGGCGGAGGAGGCCCACGGCAGCACGTCCTCGAAGGCCCGCGCGACCAGCCCGGCCATGTCCTCCAGTGCCGGGCTGCTGTGCCGTCGGCCGCGGCCCGGGAGGTCGAGCAGCAGGACGTCCCAGTCCGCGGGCAGGGAGCGGGTCATCGGGAAGTACGCGGCGGCGGATCCGCCGGCGTGGTGGAACACCACCAACCGCAGGGCGGGCCGGTCGATCGGGCGCGGGCGGACGAAGGCGGTCATGCGGTGGTCTCCGGCCGTCCGGAGCGCGCCCGTTCGGCGATGTCGTCGGCGAGTCGGCCGAACAGCTCGGCCAGCGGCAGGTCCAGGGGCAGGTCCTCCGGGGTGAGCCCGACCTCGTAACGCTCCTCGACCCGGGTGATGAACAGCGTCGAGATGAAGGAGTCGCCACCGCTGTCGAGGAAGGACCGCTCCGGGTCCAGCTCCTCGGAGGCCTGCAGTGCCTCCCGGAACTCGGCCATCAGGTAGTTCCGTACGGCTTCTCGGTCGGTCGGGTCGGGCCCGGCGGGGCGGGTGGCGGCCGGCGCCGGTCCGTCGACGCGTCCGGTGCCCGGCACCGGCTCGTCGACCCAGAACCGGCGGCGCTGGAACGGGTAGGTGGGCAGGTCCCCGAGCAGCCTGGCGTGCGGGGCGCGCAGGGCGCCCAGGCGCAGGTCCGCACCGTCGAGGAAGAGCGCGGCCAGCGCGGCGTGGAACAGCTCGACCGCGGCCCCGGGCCGGCCGTCCGCCAGCGGGAGGGTGCGGGTCTGTCCGGCCGCCTCCCAGCTGAGGTGCGCGGGTCCGTCAGCCGGGCCGCCCTGCTCGACCCGGACACGCAGCCCCAGCGTGCCGAGCAGGCCGGGCAGGCTGTCGCAGTCCGCGTCCGGGAAGGCGGCGACGAGCTCGGCCAGGGCCGTAGTCGGTGTCTGCCGGTCCTCCCCCAGGGTCAGGGTCACCGAGCGCGGCGGCGCGGCGGGGCGGCCGGCGCCGCGTTCCAGGGCGGCGGCGAGCTCGTCGGCCAGCTCAGCGGGGTCGGTGCCGGTGACGGCGACCCGGTGACCGAACGGGGCCCGGCCGGCCCGCAGGGTGTGGCAGAGCGAGGACAGGCGGGCGGTGTCGCTCTTGCGCAGCTGTCCCCCGATCGCGTCCGCGAGTTCGGCGAGTGCGGCGGGGTTCTTGGCCGACAGGGTGAGCAGCTCGGACCGCCCGTCCGGCGCGGCCGACGGCGCCGACGGCTCGTACGCCTCCAGCACGGCATGGGCGTTGGTCCCGCTCATGCCGAAGGAGTTGACACCGGCGAGCCTGCGCTCCAGGCCTGCCGGCCAGGGGCCGTTCTCCGTCGGCACGGCGAACCGCAGCCGGTCCCAGGGGATGTGGGGGTTGAGTTCGCCGTCTGCCGCGGACCGGACGGCCGGGATCTCGTTCCGTTCGAGCATCAGGACGGTCTTGATGAGCGCGGCGATCCCGGACGCGGCCTCCAGGTGGCCCAGCCGGGACTTGACGCTGCCGATGGCGAGCGGGATGCCGCGCTCGCGCACGGCGGCGCCGAGCACCCCGTCGAGGGCGCCGACCTCGATCGGATCGCCGAGGACGGTGCCGGTCCCGTGGGCCTCGACCCAGCCGAGCTCGTGGGCGCCGACGCCCGCGTCGGCCAGGGCCGCGCGGATCACCTCCTGTTGGGCGGGGCCGTTGGGGGCGGTGAGGCCGGAGGCGGCGCCGTCGTGGTTGACGGCCGTGCCGCGGATCACGGCGAGGATCGGCCGACCCTCCTGCTCGGCGTCGGCCAGGCGCATCAGGGCGATCGCGCCCACCCCCTCGCCGCGCCCGTAGCCGTCGGCGGTGGCGAGGAAGGACTTCGAACGACCCTCGGGGGACAGTGCCCGGGTCTGACACAGCGAGACCATCAGGCCGGCGGACAGCAGCAGGTTGGACCCGCAGACCAGGGCGTAGCGGCAGTCGCCGTCGCGCAGGCCGCGGGCGGCGAGATGGAGTGCGCTCAGCGCGGAGGAGCAAGCGGTGTCCACGCTGATCACTGGGCCGCAGAAGCCCATGACGTAGCTGATCCGGCCCGCACCGAAGCAGAGCCCGCCGCCGGTGGTGTAGTAGGGGTCGATCCGGGTCATGTCCTCGCGGTCCTCGAGCCGCTCGGAGTACTCGGAGGCCATCATCCCCAGGTACACGCCGACGTCCAGGCGGTCGGTTCGGCGGACCGCGATACCGGCCCGCTCCAGGGCCTCCCAGGTGGTCTCCAGGAGCAGACGCTGCTGGGGGTCGAGGAGCCGGGCCTCGCGCTCGGAGATGCCGAAGAAGTCGGCGTCGAAGTGGGCGATGTCGCTCAGGAAGCCGGCCTGGTCGACGTACGAGCGGCCGGGGCGGCCGGGGGTCGGGTCGTGGACGGCGCGCAGGCCGGGACGGTCCTCGGGGATCGGGGCGTACGCGTCCCCGTCGCTCCGCAGGAAGTCCCAGTAGGCGTCGGGCGTGTCCAGGCCACCGGGCAGGCGCAGTCCCATGCCCACCACGGCCAGCGGTGCGTGCCGCGCGTCCTCCAGTTCGCGTATCCGGGCCTGCAGCCGCCGCGAGACCCTCAACTGCTCCTCCATCAGCTGGCGTATCTGCGCGGGATCCATGATGTCCGGCCTCATTTCTCTGCCACGTCGTTCTGCACGGCTTGGATCAGTTCGTCGAAGGACAGTCCGGCCAGGTCCTCGTCGGCCGGTGCGGCCGGTTCGGCGGCCGCCCGGCGGGCCGTCGGCACGGGGGCGGCTGGCTCGGCCGGAAAGAGCAGCGCCAAGGCGTGACCGGCGAGCTGGACGACCGTGGGGTGGTCCAGGGCGACGGTGGCCGGCAGGTCCAGGGCCAGGACGTGGGAGAGCCTGGTCCGCAGGTCGATGACCATGATCGAGTCGAGTCCGGTCTCGGTGAACCCGAGCAGGTCGTCGATGGCCTCCGGGTCGCCCAGCGCCTCGCCCGCGATCGCGCGGACGGCGTCGCGCAGCGCGTCCTCGCGCGCCTCGGGTGCGAGGGCGGCGAGCCGCTCGCGCAGCCGGCCGCGGGGCTCGGCGGCAGTCCGGGTGGGTGCGGGCTCCCGGGTGTGTGCGGTCGCCAGCTCCTCCAGCAGCGCGGCCCTCGGGCTGCCGGCCAAGCGCTCGGTGTACAGCTGCGGATCCATGGCGACGGCGACGAGCTGTTCACCCGGCGCGGTCAGGGCCAGGCTCAGCGGCTCTTCGGCCTCCTCGTCAGTCAGCGGGCGCAGGCCGAGTCCGGCGATGGCCCGCCCGGTGGCAGCGGTGGCGGCCATGCCGCCGCGTGCGCTCGGGGTCCATGGGCCCCAGGCGACGCTGGTGGCGGGAACGCCGTCGGCCCGCAGGCGCCGGGCGAGGCCCTCCAGCCAGCCGTTGGCGGCGGCGTAGTTGGTCTGGCCTGCCGAGCCGAGGACGGCCGACGCCGAGGAGAACAGCACCAGGGCGTCCGGCCGGTGCCCTGCCAGTGCGGCGACCAGATTGACCGCACCGGTCGCCTTGGCCGCGAACACGCGCTGGTACGCCTCCGGGGTCAACTGCTCGAAGGCGCCGTCGGCGTTGACGCCGGCGAGGTGCAGGACGGTGCGCAGCGGGAAGTCCTGCCCGGCCGTCCCGACCGCCCGACGGCAGTCCTCGGGGTCCGTCACATCCCCCTGGACCAACCGGACTTCGGTGCCGTGGGCGATGAGGTCATCGATCACACCGCGGGCGATCGCGTCGGGCGCCGAGCGGGCCATCAGGGTGATCGAACGGATTCCCCGGCGGGCCAGGAACCCGGCCACGCTCAGGCCGAGCGCACCGGTGCCGCCGGTGATCAGGGCGGCGCCGTCCGCAGCGGGGGTGGCGCCGGTCGTGGTGTCCGGTACGAGTCTGGCGACCCGGACCGTGCCCGCCGTGATCTCGAACCGGGTCTCGGGCACACCCTCGTCCAGTGCCCGGGTGAGCGCCTCGGCCAGGCATGCGCCGTCCCAGTCGGCGGCGAGCGTGACCCGCAGCAGGCGGCGGTCCGGCTGTTCCGCCTCCAGGGAGGCCAGCAGGCCCCACAACGACTCCCGGATCGGCGCCGTGGCGTCGTCCGCGCCGCCGAACACCGCGTAGGGGAGGTGGCGTCCGAGCCCGCGCAGGGTGTCGGCGACGGCCGTGCAGGCGGCGATCGCTTCCGCCGGGGCGGTGGCGCGGGCGTCGGCGAAGCGGGCGTCGAGCACCAGCTCGGCGTCGCAGTCGGCGAGTTCCGCCGGGTCCAGGGCCGTCACCCGGTGGCCGAGCGCTTCGCAGGCGGCGCGGACGGCGGCCGTGGTCGCGTCCGCGCCGGCCAGGAGCGCGAGGCGTCGGGACGCCGGACGGGCCGTCCCGGTCCCGGTCGCGGGCTTCTGGTCCCGCCAGACGGTCCGGTAGGCGTTGCCCGCGCCGCCCCGGAGCGAGCTCTCCAGGAGCGCGCGGGGGGCGCGGCGGAACCGGAAGTCGTCCACGGCGAGCACCGTGGCGCCCTCGCCGTCGAAGAGGTGCAGGTCGGCAGCGTCCACCTGGAGCAGTCCGTCGGCCTGCCGGTCGTGGCGGACCGCCCGGACATGTCCCCACAGTTGCCCGCCGCGGGTGGGCCGGCCGGGGAAGGAGAGCCGTCCGATCGCGAACGGGACGGCCAGGGCGGGTTCCTCGGCGGGCGCGGCGGAGGCGCCGACGGCGAAGGCGACCGCGCTCTGCAGGCAGGAGTCCAGCAGGCCGGGGTGGATCTCGTAGCCCTCCGGGTCCTCGCTCAGCCGGTCCGGCTCCTGGTAGCGGATCAGTGCCTCGTCGCCGCGGATCCAGGCATCGGCGATCCAGCGGAAGGACGGGCCGAGGTGGTAGCCGAGGGCGTGCAGGTGGCGGTAGAAGTCGGCGCCGGACAGGTGGCGGTCGGCGGTGGCGACGAACGACTCCCGGTCGGGCGCCCCGGCCCGCCCTTCGCTCCGTCCTTCGGCGACCACCCGGGCGGCGAGGTGTTCCTGCCAGCGCCCCTGCTCCGGGTCGACCAGGCTCCGTACGCTCACCGTCCGGGTGCCGTGGCCCTGTTCGCCGTCGATCGTCTGCAACTGGTAGCGCTCGCCCTCGCGCAGCACCAGGGCACGGGGGAAGTACAGGTCCTCGAGGACGACGGTGGCGCCGCCGGCGCCGAGTGCGGACAGTGCGGTCGCGGTCTGGGAGGCACCGGGGACCGAAACGGTGCCGTAGAGCCGGTGGTCGGTCAGGTGCGCGGGGTACTCGGGGCTGCGCTCGGTCGTCCACACCCGGCCTTGCAGGGCGGGTGAGCGCAGCTCGGTGCCCCAGGCGGGACCGGCCGGTGCCGGGCCGCGGACCTCCTTCGGGGCGACCCGGGTCCAGTGCCGGGTGCGGGCGAAGGGGTAGCGCGGGGCCCCGCCGTCCGCTCGGCCGGGGTTGACCCGCCGCCAGTCGACGGGCTGGCCGGCCAGGTAGAGCCCGCGCACGGCGCCGAGGAGCGAGGCTCGGTCGCCGCCACCGCGCCGGAGCGAGGACAGCAGCCCGCCGACCGGGGCAAGGCCCGCGGCCTTGACCAGGTTCACCAGGGTTCGGTCGGGGCCGATCTCCAGGCAGACGTCGATGTCGAGTTCGGCGAGCCGGGTCGCCCCGTCGTGGAAGCGGACGGGATTGCGCGCGTGCCGGCACCAGTAGTCGGCATCGTACGTCCCGGGCCCGGCGAGGGTGCCAGTGAGGTTGGACACGATCGGGATCTCCGGCGTCCGGAACTCCAACGGCCTTAGAGAGGTGGCGAGTTCGGCGAGCACCGGATCGAGGAGCCGGGAGTGGAAGGCGTGCGAGACGCTGAGCTTGCGCGCCTTGTGGCCCTGTTCCGCGAGCCAGGCGGCCAGGGCGTCGACCGCCTCGGGCGCGCCGGCCACCACGGTCGCCTCGGGCCCGTTCACGGCGGCGACGTCCAGATCCCGGCCGTCGATCCACTCCCGCACCCGCGCCTCAGGGGCCACGACGGCGAGCATCGCGCCGCGTTCGGTGCTCTGCATCAGCCTGGCCCGGTCGGCGATCAGGCCGAGGCCGGCCGCGAGGTCCATCACACCGGCGTGGACGGCCGCGGCGATCTCGCCGACGCTGTGGCCCATGACCAGTGCCGGGCTCACCCCCCAGGACTCCCACAGCGCGGCCAGCGCCAACTCCAGGGCGACCAGGGCTGGTTGAGTGACCCGGGTCTCGTTGATCGCGGTCCGGTCGCCGCCGTGGAAGACCAGGTCGGCCAGCGAGGCGCCGACCGAGGGCGCCAGGACCCGGTCGCACTCGTCGAAGACCCGGCGGAACACCGGCTCGCCCCGGTACAGCTCGCGGCCCATACCGAAGTACTGACTGCCCTGGCCGGAGAACAGGAAGGCCACCCGCGGGGCGCGTCCGGCCTCCAGGAGCTCGGCGGGAGCGCGCAGTTGGTCCAGCAGCTGGTCCCGGGTCCGGCCGAGCAGGGCGCGGCGGTACGGGAAGTGGGCGCGGCCGGCGCCCGCGGTGGCGGCGAGCGCGGGCAGGGCCGGCTCGGTGGCGTCCGCCAGCCGCCGTTCCCACGCCGCCGTGAGCCGTTCGAGCCCCTCGGGGTCGGGTGCGGAGAGCGGCAGCAGGTGGGTGGCGGGCTCGGTCCGCGCGTGGTCGGCGGTGGCCGTCGGCTGGTCGGGGGCGTCGGCGATGATCAGGTGCGCGTTGGTCCCGGTGAAGCCGAAGCCGGAGACACCGGCGACCCGGGGGCGGTCGCCCCGCGGCCACGGGGTCGGCGCGTCGACCACCCGGACGTTCATGTCGTGCCAGGCGACGTGCGGGTTGGGCTCGTCGAAATGGAGATCGGCCGGGATCAGGTCGTGCCGCAGCGCCAGCACCGTCTTGATCACGGCGGCCATGCCGGCGGCCGACTCGCAGTGGCCGATGTTGCTCTTGACCGAGCCGACGTGCAGCGGCTCGTCCGGCTGCCGGTTCCCCCCCAGCACCCGCCACGCGGCGCCGAGTTCGATCGGGTCGCCGAGCGAGGTGCCGGTGCCGTGGGCCTCCAGGTAGGAGACCTCGGCGGCCGGGGTGGCGGCGTCCGCGAGGGCCGCGGCGAGCATGGCCTCCTGGGCGGTTCCGCTGGGCGCGGTCAGGCCGGAGGAGGCGCCGTCCTGGTTGACGGCGCTGCCGCGGATCAGGGCGAGCACCCGGTCGCCGTCCCGGCGGGCGTCGGCGAGCCGCTTGAGGACCAGCACGCCGCAGCCCTCGGATCGGACGAAGCCGTTGGCATCCGCCGAGAAGGTCCGGCACCGCCCGTCCGGGGAGAGCATGTGGGCCTGGCTGACAGCGGCCCAGGACATCGGGTCGAGCAGGACGTTGACGCCGCCGGCCAGGACCAGGTCGCTCTCGCCGGAACGCAGCGAGCGCGCGGCCAGGTGCAGGGCCACCAGCGAGGACGAGCAGGCGGTGTCGACGGCGATCGCGGGTCCGTTCAGTCCGAGGGTGTAGGCGATCCGACCGGCGGCGGCGTTGAGCGCCGTGCCGGTGCTGTAATAGGCGTCCACCTGCTCGACGCCACCCTGTGCGAGCAGTCGGGCGTAGTCGTTGTAGCTGATGCCGACGAACACCCCGGTACGGGAGCCACGCAGGCCCTTCGGATTGATGCCGCCGTCCTCCAGAGCGTGCCAGGCGGATTCCAGCAGCAGCCGCTGCTGGGGATCGAGGTTCTCCGCCTCGCGGGCGGGGATGTCGAAGAACGCCGCGTCGAAGCGGTCCACCTCGCGCAGGAAGCCGCCCTGGTCGGTGACGATCCGTCCGTCGTCCAGCAGCGCCCGGTCGAAGCGGTCGGCCGGCATCGTGGTGACGCCGTCGCGGCCCTCCCGGAGCAGTTGCCAGAACTCCTCGACCGAGTCGGCGGACGGGAAGCGGCCGGCCATGCCGACGATGGCGATGGGCTCATGGTCGCCGGCCTGCCGCGCCGGCTGTTCGGCCCGCGGTTCAGTGGCGGCCGCCACCGGGGCGGCCACGGCCGGAGCGCCCTGGGGCTCCGGTGTGCCGGCGGGGCGGGTGCCGAGCAGATGGTCGGCGAGCCGGCCGACAGTGGGGTGGTCGAAGACGTCCGCGACCTGGACGGGGACGGTGAACGCCTCCGACAGCCGGGCGGCGAGGTCGACCGCGCTGATGGAGTCCAGGCCGAGGTCCAGGAAGCCGACGTCCTCGCGGACCCGGCCGGGGTCGGCGAAGCCGAGCTGGGCGGCCGTCAGCCGGGCGACGTGCGCACGCGCGGCCGCGGCGCGCGCCCGCTGCGGGAGCGCGGCCAGCTCGGCGGCGACGGAGGGCTCGCGGGCGGGAGCGCCCTGCGGCGCGGGGTCGGCCGCGCCGAACAGGCCGCGCGGGCGCAGGCCCGCCATCACCTCGCGCAGCCGGGCCGGTTCGAGCGGGCAGGCGACGGCATGACTGTCCGGCCCGGCGCCGAGGCCGAGCAGGGCCGCCCGGCCGGTCACGGCGTCCAGCGCGCCGACCCCCATCCGGGCGGAACGCTCGCGCAGTTCGGCGTCGGCCATGCCCTCGCCGGCCAGCTGCCAGGGGCCGTACGCGATGCTCACCGCCGGAAGCCCGCGCCCGGCCCGGTGCGCGGCGAGCGAGTCCAGGGCGCCGTTGGCGGCCGAATACGCGGCACAGCCGTCGGTCCCCCACACGGCGGAGACCGAGGAGACCAGCACGAAGAAGTCCAACGGCCAGCCGAGGGAGGCACGGTGGAGCCACCAGGCGCCGGCCGCCTTGCCGGCCAGGGCGTCGGCGAAGTCCTCCGGCCGGAGTTCCGCCACCGGGGTGCGGCGCAGGGTACCGGCGGCGTGCAGCACTCCGCGCACCGGTGGCATGCCGTTCAGAGCGGTGCAGGCGGCGGCGAGCGCCTCGACGGTGTCGCAGCCGCCGTCGCGGTAGACCGCCTGGACCCCCCGGTCGGCCAGCAGGTCGAGGAACGCCCGGGCCTCCTGGCCGAGTTCGGCCTTCGGGCGGCGACCGATCAACAGCAGGTGGCGGGCGCCGCGCTGGACCAGCTCGCCGACCAACTCACGGCCGACCGCACCGAGACCGCCGGTGACCAGGTAGCTGCCGTCGGCGCGGACGGCGAGCTCGGCCGTGGACGGTGCGGGCGTCAACCGGGCGACCCGGAGGGTGCCGGCCCGGACGGCGGCCAGGTCTTCGACCGGCGCGCCGGCCCGGAAGCCTCCGGCGAGGAAGGACAGCACTGTCCGGGCGTCCCGCGCGTCCGGGACGGACGGCAGGTCGACCAGGCCGCCCCAGGCGGTACCGAGTTCGAGGCCGAGCACGGGGGCGAGCCCGGGCAGCAGCCCGTGGGTGGTGGCGTCGGTGAGCTCGTCGCCGGTGCGCAGTGCCGCCCGGGTGAGCACGTGCGCCCGGCGCCGGCCCCCGGCCGTCGCGAGGGCGCTCACCGCGCGGGCCACGGCCACGCCCAGGGCGGCACCGTCGGCGACCGGGTCGCCCGCGTCGGCGGGCTCGGGCAGCGGGACCGGGCGCATGGCCAGGACCAGGACCGCCTCGTCGGCCGGATGGCTGCCCCAGAAGGCGGCCCAGTCAGCCGCGTCGGTGGGCAGTTCGCCGTACTCCCAGCCCTCGGGCCGGGGATCGGGCGCCGCGCCGAGCAGGGTTCCGGGCCGGCCGAGGGCCGTCGCTTCGCGGGCCAGCAGCGCGAGGGTGTCGGTGTCGTCGCCGGCCAGGACGAGTGCGGCCGGGGTGGCGGGGGTGTCGGTGAGCCGGGCGTCCTGCCACACCAGCCGGTGGGTGACGCCTTCCTGCGGCGCGGCGGCAGGCGCGCCGGCGGTACCGACGGGCGCGGCGGCAGGCGCGCCGGCGGGTGCCCCGGGGGCGGGCGACTCGGGGGCGAAGCGCTCGCGCTGCCACGGGTAGCGGGGCAGGTCGACGATCCGGCGCGGCAGCCCGGACCCGGGTACGGCCGCGGGGTCGAGGGCCGCGGGGTCGGCCCCGGCGGCCAGGGCCCGCAGCGCCTCGACCGCCGTGGCCGGGTCGGCGGCCGTGACCGCGGCCCGGACCTCGTGCCGGGTCCGGCCGTGGGTCGCCGTGGCGGCGAACGCCGGGTAGTCGGCGGCATCGAGCCCGGCAAGCCGGTCCGCGTACCGGGCAGCCAGTGCCCGCAGGGCCTCCGGGGTGCGGGCGGAGAGCACGAATCCGTCGACCGGCGCCTCGATCGGGTCGGCCTCCGGCTGCTCGGCCGGGCCGAGGATCACATGGGCGTTGGTGCCGCTCATCCCGAACGAGCTCACCCCGGCGTACCGGCCGCTCTCCGGCGCCCAGTCCTGCAGCGCGGTGGGCACGGTGATGCCGGTACCGGAGAGGTCGATCCGCGGGTTGAGGGTCCGGAAGTGCACCAGCGGCGGCACCTTGCGGTGACGCAGGCACAGCACGGCCTTCACCAGCCCGGCGACGCCGGCCGCGGCCTCCAGGTGACCGAGGTTGGTCTTGACCGCGCCGACCGGCAGCGGCGCCCCGCCGTTGCACCGGCCGAGGACGGTCGCCAGCGCCTCCATCTCGATCGGGTCGCCCAGCGAGGTACCGGTGCCGTGCGTCTCCACGTAGCCGATGTCGGAGGGTTCGAGGCCGGCCTCGGCCAGCGCCTTCTCCAACACCGCCACCTGCGAGAGCACGTTCGGTGCGGTGAACCCGCCGGAGCGCCCGTCCTGGTTGACGGCCGTTCCGTGGATGACCGCATGCACCCGGTCGCCGTCGCGCAGCGCGTGGTCGAGGCGCTTGAGCACCAGCACCCCGCAACCCTCGCCCCGGGTGAAGCCGTTGGCGCGGGCGTCGAAGGTCTTGCACAGACCGTCGGGAGCGAGCGAGCGGGTCTCCTGGACCAGTCGCATCGAGCGCGGCGACATGATCAGGTTGGTGCCCGCGGCGAAGGCCAGCTCGCACTCGTCGCGGCGCAGCGCCTGCACGGCGAGGTGGACCGAGACCAGCGAGGAGGAGCAGGCGGTGTCCACGGAGAGCGCGGGCCCGGTGAGGCCGAGCGCGTACGCGATCCGCCCGGCGGCGAAGTTGTGCCCGTTGCCGGTGGTCGAGTACACGTCCGGCTCGCCCGCCAGCCACTCGCGGTAGTCCTGCCACATGATGCCGAGGTAGAACCCGGCGCGGCTGCCCGCCAGCCGGTCCGCGGGCAGGCCCGCGTCCTCCATCGCCTCCCAGGCGACCTCCAGCAGCAGGCGGTGCTGCGGGTCGAGGTGGCGGGCCTCGCGCGGGCTGATGCCGAAGAATTCCGCGTCGAAGTCCAGGACCTCGTCGAGGAACCCGCCCCGTCGCGGCAGGCCCTCCCAGGCCGCCGCGAACGGGCCCCGACGCCCGTCCGGCATCTGGCGCACCAGGTCACGGCCGGACGCCAGCGCCTCCCAGTAGCCGTCGAGGTCGTCGATCCCGCCGGGCAGCCGCAGGCCGATGCCGACCACGGCGACGGGCTGGTGGCCCTGCTGCTCCTCCAGACGCCGGCGCAGGCTCTGGATGGTCGCCATCGCCCGGCTGAGCGGGGTCTGCTTCGCGCTCTGCGGAGCGGTGCCGTCGGAGTTGGTGCTCTCTCCCATGGACTCGATTCCTCGTACTCGGATCTGACGTGACGGGGGTATCTGACGTTCAGTCAGATCGATTCGCGCTCCTGCTCCGCCAGTTGGGAGCACAGGGCGCCGGCCAGTGCACCGGCGGTTCCGTAGGCCCACAGCAGGGTCGGTGACAGCCTCATGCCGAACGCCGACTCCAGGCGGTTGCGCAGTTCAAGACTCATCAGCGAGTCGAGGCCGAGCGATTTGAACGGGGTCTCGCGCTCCACCCGTTCGGGGTCGAGGCGCAGCACCCGGCCGGCCAGCTCGCGGATCCGGGCCTCGGCCAGTTCGGACCGGCCGTCCGGGTCGGCCGCCAGCAGGCAGGCGAGGAACTCGCCGCCGGAGGCGGTGTCCGAGCCGTCCCGCGCGGCGGCGTGCAGCCACTGCCAGCTGGTGAGCGCCGCCGTGTCCGGGTAGGCGTCGAACCACTGCCGGAGGTTGATCGGCACGTAGCCCGTGACCGCTTCGTCGCGGCCCAGCATCCGGACCAGCGCCGACCAGGCCTCGTCAGTCGGGAAGCCGCCCATGCCGCGCTCCTCCAGCCGAGCGCCGCGCTGGTCGTCCCGGGCGGCGAGGCCGATTCCCGTGAAGGGGCCCCACTGGACACTGAGGGCGGGCCTGGCCCGGCGGCGGCGGGCCTCAGCGAAGGCGTCGAGGTAGGCGTTGGCCGCCGCGTAGGCGGCCTGGCCGGCGTTGCCGACCAGGGCGGCGGCGGAGGAGAACAGCACGAACAGGTCGAGTGGGTCGTCGGCGGTGACCGCGTCGAGGTTGCGAACGCCGGCGGTCTTGGGCGCCAGCACCTCGGCCACCTGCTGCCCGGTCAGATTGCGCACGGTGGCGTCGGCGAGCAGCCCGGCGGCGTGCACCACGCCGCGCAGCGGCGGCAGTTGCTCCCGTACCCCGGCCAGCGCGTGTTCCAGGGAAGCCCGGTCGGCGACGTCCGCCCGCACCACCTCGGCCCGGGTACCCCGCGCCCGCAGGGCCGCCACTCGGCCGGCCGCGGCTTCGCCCGGTTCCGAGCGCCCGAGCAGGATCAAAGCCCCGGCACCGTGCTCGGCGAGGAACCCGGCCAGCGAGAGGCCGAGTTCACCAAGGCCGCCGGTGATGAGGTAGCTGCCGTCGGCCCGGAACCGGCCGTCCGTCAGCGGAACCGCGGTCACCTCCGTGACGGTCGCGGCATCGACCAGTACGGGCTGCGCCGGTCCCTCGGCCGAGGCGGCCTCGTGCAGTGCTGCGGCCGCTTCCGCGAAGGTGTGCGGGCGGACCGGCAGCGGCTTGAGCTTGCCATCGGCGACCAGGTCCCAGGCCGTCCGAAGGGCCCGGGCGAAGCGGGCCGGCCGACGTGCCAGCAGTCCGGGCAGATCGGCCCTGGCGAGGCCGGCACCGGCGCGCAGGACGGCCGGGCGGCCCGGCCCGTCGAATTCGACGCGGCGGCCGTCCTCGGCCAGCACCTCCTGGACGAGTTCGCCCCCGCCGAACCCAAGGACAAGATCGACCCCGCGGCTGCCGGTCGCCTCTCGCACCGCGTCGACCCAGGACGCACCGGCGGCGTCGACGACCTCGTCGACCCCGCGCGCGTCGAGGTACTCCCGCACCGCCGCGCTCTCCGCGGTGGCGATCACCCAGGCCCCCAGTTCGCGGGCGAGCTCGACCGCGGCGAGGCCGAGCGCGGAACCGCAGGCGTGGATCAGCACGGTCTCCCCTGCCTCCAGCCGTCCGAGGTCCACGAGCGCGTACCAGGCGCCGGCCACGGCGGCCGACAGCACGGCGGCCTCGGTGTCGTCGAGGTGGTCGGGGACCGGCCGGGCCAGCTCGGCGCGGACGGCGAGGTGGCTGGCCGGCGCCTCGGCCGCGCAGGCCGCCACCCGGTCGCCGACGGTGAAGGCGGTGTCGGCTCCCGCGGCGACGACGCGGCCCGCGAACCCGCCGACCTGAGCGGACGGGCCGACTCGGCCGACGGTGGCGGCGGTGACCTCGATCTCGATCTCGTCCCGTCCCGGAGCGCGCCGGGCCAGCGGCAGTGCGGACCCCTCGGCCGTGCCGGCGCCCTCGGTGGCGATCCGGAACGACCGGGCGCGGGTGCGCGGGACGGGCAGGGCCCCGGCCGTCGTCGAGCGGTCCTCGCCGCGGCCGATCCGGGCGACCAGTCGCCGTCCGGCGCGCAGGGCCACCTGGTCCTCGGCGTCGTCGACCTGCAGTTCGGCCAGCAAGGCCGCGACCCGGTCGGGGTCCGCGGGGTCGACGTCGACCAGCCTGGGGGCCAGCTCGCCGTGCTCGCGTGCCAGGACCCGGGTGAATCCCCAGTACAGCGCCCCACCTGGGTCGGGCCGGTCGCCGGCGGCCGCCGCCTGCGCGCGGGAGGTGACCACGGCCAGGCGCGGGGGCACCGGCAGGTCCGCGCAGCCCGCCGCCAGGGTGGCGAGCCGGCTCAGCCCGTCCTGCTGGGCCTGGTGCCCGGCCGCGGCGTCCGGGGCGAGGAACACCACGGCGTCGAGCTCGGTCGGACCGCCGAGGCCCTCGCCGGTGGCGGTGCGGGACACCGTGGCTCCCGCAGCGGTCAGGGCGGCCGCGAGCCCGTCGCCGAGTGGGTGGTCGTCGCCGCAGACCAGCCAGCGGCCGGTGGCGGCCGCGGCGGCCGGCCGCGGCTCCGGCTCGGTCCACTCGACGCGGTGCAGCCGCTCGGCGTCGGAGCCGCGGGTGGTGTCGGAGCCGGGCAGCGGGCGCAGTTCCAGGCCGGTCATGACCAGCAGCGGCATCCGGTCCTGGTCGAAGACCTCAAGATCCACCAGCCCCTCCGCTCGCCGCACCGCGTGGGACCAGACGGTGGTGACGGGCCGTTCGGAGGTGCCGAGCAGCTCGACGCCGGCGACCGCGGTGGGCACCAGGGCGGACGCGGCGGCGTAGTCCTCGCACAGTGCCAGGGAGACCTGCAGGGCGGCGTCCCACAGGGCCGGGTGCAGCACGTGCGCCCGGTTGCCGGCGTGCAGCCGGTCGGCGAGGACGACCTCGCCGAGGGCCCGCCGGCCGTCGCCGTCGGTGCGCAGGGACCGGACGCCCTGGAAGGCGGCGCCGTACTCCAGGCCGCGGGCGACCCAGGTGCGGTAGAAGTCCTCGACGGCTCGCGGCTCGACGCCCTCCGCCCAGGCGGGGAACTCGGGGACCGGCCCCGGGGTGTCGCGCAGCCCGGCCCAGGCGGTGGCGTTGACCTCCCAGTCGGTGGCGCCCTCGGCCAGCGACAGCAGCCGGAAGCCGCCGCCGGCGGTGTCGTCGTGCCACCGGGCGGTCAGCCGGGTCGCCTTGTCGCCGAGGGCGACGCCCTTGTGCAGGACCACCCGCTCCAGCCGGCGCGGGGGCTCACCGGTCCGCGCCCGTACGGTGTTCACGGCGATGGCGAGCATCGCGGCCCCTGGCAGCACCGGGGTGCCGAGCACCTGGTGGTCGCCGAGCCAGGGCAGGTCGGTGAGCGAGAGTTCCAGGGAGCCGTGCCAGCTGCCGGGTTCGCCGGGCGCCGGGGTCAGCGGCGCCTCGAAGCCGCGGGCCGCGCCGTGGGTGCGCGAGCGGGCGGGCACCCAGTGGCTCTCGCGCCGCATCGGATAACCGGGCATCGCTGGTACGGCGGTCCGCGGGAGCTCGCGGAACGGCTCGAGACCGGCCGTGTAGGCCCGGGCCAGGGCGAGCGCCAGCTGGTCGGTGCTGCCGTGGTTGCGGCGCAGCGTGGGCAGCACCGCGACCGGTTCGGCACGGCCGGCGGTCAGCTGCTCGATGGCGGGGGTCAGCACGGGGTGCGGGCTGATCTCCACGACATGGGTGACGCCGTCGTCCAGCAGGGCGCCCATGGCGTCGGCGAACTGCACCGGGCTGCGCAGGTTCTCCACCCAGTAGGCGGCGTCCATCTCGGGGCCGTCCAGGCGGCGGACCCGGACCGTGGACATCAGGTCGACGGCTGCGGCCCGCGGCCGTGCGGGGGCGAGGGCGGCCAACAGGTCGTCGTGCAGTGGATCCATCTGCGGGCTGTGCGAGGCGTAGTCGACGTTGACCAACCGACAGTAGGTGCCGTCGGCCTCCAGCAGCTCCTGGAGCATCAGGACGGAGTCCTTCTCCCCGGACAGCACACAGGAGTTGGGACCGTTGTGCACGGCCAGGGAGACGCTGTCCTCGAAGCCTTCGAGGGCGGCGAGTGCCGACTCGCGGTCGAGGTCGACGGCGAGCATCCGGCCGTGGCCGGAGGTGCGGCGGGCGATGGCACTGCGGCGGGCCATCACCAGGGCGGCGTCCTCGTAGGAGAGGATGCCGGCCAGGGTGGCCGCGGTGATCTCGCCCTGGCTGTGGCCGAGGACCACGTCCGGTTCCACGCCGCTCGCCCGCCACAGTTCGGCGAGGCCGAGGGACATCGCCCACAGGGTCGGCTGGAGCATGTCGATCCGGGTGGTCCACTCCTCGTCCGCGGCGCCGGAGAAGATCGCGGTCAGGTCCCAGTCGGTGTGCGGGGCGAGGGCGGCGTGGCAGCGGTCGATGATCTCCTTGAACAGCGGGCTGTCCCTGTGGAGTTCGCGGCCCATGCCGCTCCACTGCGAGCCCTGGCCGGGGAAGACGAAGGCGGTGCGGCGGTGCGGGACGGCCCGGCCGACCACCAGGCCGGGGGCTTCCGCCTCGGGCCGCTCGGCGACGGCCTCCAGGGCGGCCCGCACCCGGCCGGCGTCGGCGGCGACCAAGCCGGCGCGGACCGGGAAGTGGTCGCGCCGCCAGGCCAGCGCACCGGCCAGCTCGGTGAGCCCCGCGGCCTCCTCGCCGACCAGGTCGGTCAGCTGCCGGGCGCGCTCGACCAGGACGGGCTGCTCGTGCGCGGAGATCGGCAGCACCGCGGGCAGTCCGGTGCGCGCTTCCCGGCCGCCGGCCGCCGCGGTGGTCTCGGGCGGGCTCATCACCACCACATGGGCGTTGGTCCCGCCCCAGCCGAAGGAGTTGACGCCCAGGTAGACCGGTCCGGTCGCGGGCAGGGCCAGCGGCTCGCGGACCACCCGGAGGTTCAGCTCGTCGAATCGGATCTCCGGGTTGAGCTCGGCCGAGTGCAGGCTGGGCGGGACGACGCGGTGCCGCAGCGCGAGCAGCAGCTTGAACAGCCCCGCCATGCCGGCGCTCGCTTCGAGGTGGCCGATGTTGGTCTTCACCGAGCCGATGTGGACCGGGTTCCCGGGGTCGCGGTCGCGGCCGATCACGGTGCCGATGGCGGTCGCCTCGATCGGGTCGCCGCGGCCGGTGCCGGTCCCGTGCGCCTCGATGTAGGCGGGGGCTCCGTAGGGCACCGTTCCGTCCCCGTAGGCCTGGCGGAGCAGGTCCTCCTGCCCGGCCGGGCTCGGGGTGACCAGGCTCTCGCCACCACCGTCGTTGTTCACGGCGGTACGGACCACCACGCCGTGGATCCGGTCGCCGTCCGCCAGCGCGCGTTCCAGGGTCTTCACCACGAGCGCGGCCACGCCCTCGCCGCGGACGAAGCCGTTGGCGGAGGCGGCGAAGGCCTTGCAGCGACCGTCCGGGGACAGGCCGCCGAAGTGGGTGAGTCCGATCGTCACGTGCGGGTCGAGCATCAGGTTGGTGCCGCCGACGATCGCCGCGTCGATCTCCCCGCTGCGCAGGGCCTGGGCGGCGAGGTGGAGGGCGACCAGGGAGGAGGAACAGCCCGTCTCCACGGCCATGCTGGGGCCGCGCAGCTTGAGCACGTACGAGAGCCGGGCCGCGATCACGTCCAGCGCGTTGCCGTACAGGCTGTGCGGCGTCGGGTCGGCACCCCGCTCCAGGCGCAACAGCTCGTAGTCGTGCCAGGAGGCTCCGACGTAGACGCCGGTACGGCTGCCGGCCAGGTCGGAGGCGCGCTGTCCGGCGTCCTCCAGGGCCTGCCAGCCGACCTCCAGCAGCAGGCGCTGCTGCGGATCGATGGCGGCGGCCTCGCGCGGGGAGATGCCGAAGAAACCGGCATCGAAAAGGCCCACGCCGTCGATGAATCCGCCGACGGACTGGATCTCCTTCTCGGGGTCGAGCTGCCGCGAGGTGTCCCAGCGCTCGGCGGGCACGGGCGAAATGGCGTCCCGGCGGTCCATCAGCAGGGACCAGAAGCTGTCGACGTCCGGGGCACCGGGAAATCGTCCGGCCATTCCGACAACGGCGATCAGGTCTGCGGGGTCATGAGCTGAATACGCTTCCATGCGGTGCCTTCTCGTCTCGCACGAACAACGGCGTCCACTTGCCCAGGACCCTACCTCCGCCTTTTCGACAGCGAACACCCCTGATTTCTCAGAGGTGTTCGCTGGGGTCGCCCCGAGAGGCACTAGGGGCTGTCAGATACCACCCCGTAGCCGGAGACGGACCAGCCCCTTACTGGCATTGATCATGCGCGGTCCGATTTCCGGCGGCGCGTCGGTACGACACCAGCGGGCATTCATCGCCATCTTCCCGGGTGTCATATTGAAGCAGTTCGTCCCGCGCTCGCCGAGCCTGAATGAAGGCGAAATGAAATCGGCGTTCCCGATGTGTTCCAGAATCCGCTCGGCCGCCTTGGCCGGCGTGACGGCCCCGGCCTCGACGGCCAGGCACTGCTCGCGGGCGAGGACGCCCATCTCGTTGAAGCCGGCGCTGACCGGCAGGGGCGATCCCGGGCGCTCGCTCATCTCCAGGTCGCGGAAGACGTTCTCGCTGCGGCTCCGCTCGAAGCGGTAGTGGGCGTCCTCCAGCATCACGTTGCCGAGCATGGTGCCGAGCATCCAGGTGCGGTTGACGGCGTTCCACAGCTCGTAGTCGCGGAAGCCCACGAAGGAGCTGTAGACCAGGTCGTCGTGGAAGTCGAACAGGCCCTGCTGCAGGCTCTCCAGGTAGGCGAACCGCTCCAGGGACCAGTCGCCGTCCCGCGAGGCCGCGATCAGGCGCCAGCCGAGGGCGTTGACCAGCTCCATGGTGTTGGTCAGACCACGCGAGTACAGCGCGTCGATGAAGCCGGCGGCGTGCGAGGTGAGGCAGAACCGCTCGCCGACCACCTGCTTGGCGGAGTACTGCAGCCGCCCGGTGGACACCCACGGCCGGACGGCCTTGGCTCCCTGGAACTGCCAGGCGATCTCCGGGAAGCGGGCCAGGAAGGCGTTGAACTCCTCCTGCGGGCCGGCCTCGCCCTTGGGGAACACCCGGGGGTCGAGGGTGAGGCCGACGCTGCACAGCGGGTTGAGCGAGTCCGGGTGGTTGTCGAAGGGGATGACCCACAGCCAGCCGCCGTCGAAGACGTGGTGCAGCGTTCCGTGGTGCCAGGGGTTGGGCTGCTTGTGCCGCCTGGCGGTCGGCGAGTCGTCGAACGGCTTCACCCCGACCATGTGGGTGAACAGGCAGCGGGAGTGGGTGCGGGCCCGGGTCGGCGTCTCGCGCAGCTCGAACTTCTCGGCGAGCGGCGAACGGAAGCCACTGCCGTCGACCACATAGTGCGCCCGGAACTCCTCGCCGCTCTCGGCCCGGAGGACGCCTCCGCTGTCCGGGTCGATCTCCACGTCGGCGATCCGGATCCCCTGCCGCGGGTCGGCACCGTACTTGACCGCCAGGTGGAACAGGTAGGCGTCGATGTCCTGGCGGAACAGGTGGGTCTCGGTCCGGATCGCCGAAGGCACGACCAGCTGGTTGATCTCGGACGGGTTCTGGGACCGCCCCTCGCGGTGGTACACGAAGCCGAAGTTCTGCTTCTGGCCACAGTTCGGCGACACCTTGCGGCGGATCCCCTTGAAGCTGGAGAGCGCCTTCAGCTCGGGCACCTGGTAGCGGTCCGCGATCAGGCGGGTCATGCCGGAGGTGTACGGGATGGTGGACTCGCCGACGGCGAAGCGCGGGTGGGTGCCGGCGTCGAGCAGCAGCACCCGGACGCCGTTGCGCGCCAGCACCGCGCCGAGCATGCCGCCGGCCATGCCGCTGCCGAGGATCGCGACGTCGTACTGGTTCACCTGACCACTGGTCTTCATACGCTCAACTCCATCTCTCTACTTCACAGTTGCCTCAAGCACACGGGCGGTCGGCAGCTCCTGCCGGGTCCGGACGCCGAGCTTTCGGAAGATCCTGGTGATGTGCTGTTCGACCGTGCTCACCGTGACGGTGAGCCGCTCCGCGATCTCCCGGTTGGTGTGGCCCCGGGCGGCCAGGACCGCCACCCTCCGCTCCGCCTCGCTGAGTCGGGCCCATCGGGCGGCCCGGTCCGCCGCGACCGTGCCCACCACAGCGGCCCCGGCGGCCCTGAGCTCGCGGACGAGCGGAGCCGCTCCCGCCTCCTCCGCCAGCCGCAGCGCCTCGCCCAGGACCGGGCGGGCCTGCGCCGGGTGGCCGGTCTCGGCGTGGGCGCGGCCGAGGTCGGCCAGTGCCCCAGCCAGTTGCAGCCGGTCTCCGCAGGACTGGAGGATCTCGACCGCCTTGGCCAGCAGCCGGGGGCGCTCGGTCCGGTCGCTGGTGGCGGCGACCGCGCGCAGCGCGACCGCCCGCGCCCGCACCGGCCGCTCTCCCGCCAGCTCCAGTTCCTCCAGGGCGAGCTCCCGGGCCTGGGGCAGATCCCCCAGGGCCAGGTGGGCGCGGGCCGCCTCGCTGCGCCAGGGCAGCAGGGTGGGCTGGTCGAAGCCCCAGGCCCGGACCAGTTCGCCGCAGGTCGTCAGGTCGTCGAGCGCCGCGTACGCGCGCCCGGTCGCCAGGTGGTACCGGGCCCGGGCGTGCAGGAAGTAGAGGCCGAAGCGGCTGCAGAACATGCCGTCCGGAACCGCCACCTGGAGGTACTCGGCGGCGGCCGCCAGATCGCCGGTATCGGTGGCCGCCTGAACCAGGTTGGCCAGCGGTCCGCCGATGCACACCCCCCAGCTCGCGGCCGGCACCTGGGCGAGGGCCGCCTCGGCCAGCTGACGGGCCCGGACGGGGGCGCCCTGGCGGAGCGCGATCGAGGCCCGGAGCGAGGCGAACTCGGCCACCCACAGCGGCACATGGCGCGCCCGGGACTCCTCCAGCCAGTGGTCGCACCAGTTCCCCGCGGCCTCCAGCCGGTCGGCGAAGGCCAGCGCCGCGACCGCGCACATCAACCATTCCTGGGTGCTCTTGCCGAGCCGCAGCGCGCGCATCGCCGCCTCCGCCTGGGCCACCGCCGTCGCGTCCGGGCCCTCGGCGAGGACGCGGGACAGGGCCCCCGCCGCCCTGATCCGCGGGTCGGCGTCCTCACCGTCCTCCCGGTCCGGGGCCACCAGCCCGGGATACGTCGCGGAGAGCAGTTCGCGAGTCGCCCTGATCTCGGCGGCGTCCCCGGGGTCCGGCCGCTCCGGACGGGTGCCGATCCGCGCGATGGCCTCCGCCGCCTCGTCGAAACGGCCGTGCCACAGCAGGTACTTGGCGAGGATCAGCGCGCTGCGATCGGGCAGCAGGCCTTCGCGCAGGGCGATCGCCAGCTCGCCGAGGTGCGGTGTGCTGATGGAGGGGTTGAGCATCCAGACGGTGGAGGCTAGCAGTGCCCGCAGGCCGACCCGGGTCCGGTCGTCGTCGCTGAGCCGCAGTGCCGCCTCCAGGCACCTGCGCGCGTCGGCGGCGCGGTTGCCCGCCAGGTGCTGCTCCGCCGCCTCACGCATCACGGACACCGCCCATGGCAGCCGGCCCCCGCGGTCGGCCGTCGGGAGGGTGGCGGCCGGGCCGGCGGCGAGCAGGTGGTGCGAGACCCGGGTGGCCTGCGCACCGTCCTGGTAGAGCTGTTCGGCCGCACGGACGTGGAGGTCGGCCCGGTCGGTGGCGCGGAGGCTGTCCAGCACAGCCTGGCGGGCCACCGGGTGGCGCAGTCGGCCGCCGTCCAGCAGTCCGGCCGTGTCCAGCGTGTCGACGGCACGGGCGGCGGTGTCGGGCTCCTCCCCGATCAGGCGCGCCACCAGGTCCCGGGCGCCCTGGCAGCCGTCGAGGACGGCGAGCGCCTGGGCGGTCCGGAGCAGCACGGGTCTACCGCGGTAGAGGCTGCCGAGCACGGCGTCGCCGTACACCTCGCCGACGCTCAGTTCGCCGGTGGCCGGCTCGCCGACGGCCCCCGGTGACGCGGCGCAGGCGCGCCGGTGGTCCTGGATCAGGGCCCGGACGAGGAGCGGGTTCCCGCCGCTGACCGCGTGACAGGCGGCGCCGAGTACGGCGGCCGACGCGGCGCCGAACTCCTGGGCCAACAGCGCGGTCACCCCGGCCGCCGACAGCCGGCCCAGGGTGACCCGACGGTAGTTGGGCTGCCGGATCAGCTCGGCATGCAGCTCCGGGTGCGCCGGCCGGGACAGCGCGCAGTCGACGAACACCAGCACCGCCCGCAGGTCCCGCAGCCGCTGGAGCAGCTTCAGGATCCCGTGGAGCGACACCCGGTCGGCGAACTGGACGTCGTCGACGCAGATCAGCATCGGGCCGTTCGCGGACGCCCGCACCAGCTCGTCGCAGAGCTGGTACAGGGCGTCCATGGTGATCTCGGCGACCGCCGGCCGGCCGGCCGATCTCAGCAGTTGGTTGAGCACTCCCCCCTGCGCGTCCCGTTCGGCCCAGGAGCCGACACCGCTCAGGACCTCGAAGCCGGCGCCGAGGGCCAGCCGTTTCACCTCCGCGAGGAACTCGGTCTTGCCGCATCCGATGCCGCCGCCGATCAGGGCCGCGCCGCCGCCGTGGGCACCTTGACAGAGCAGGGCCACCAGCTCGGCCAGCTCCCGTTCCCGTTCCACCAATCGCATGGGTTCCCTTTCGGATCTGCGGTTCACGCGGACGAGGCGCTGACGCGCTCGGGCTCCCTGGCGCGTGGACTCGCGGGGACCACCACGGGCTTGGCGTAGGCGCGGGACAGCAGCGGGCCGGTCATCGCCGTGGTCACCACCGCCATCACCACCATGAGCGAATACAACGGACCGTCGAGGAGCTGGAGTTGGAGACCGATCCCGAGGATCACCAGCTCGGTCAGCCCCCGGGTGTTCATCAGGATGGCCAGCGCCGAGGCCGGCCTCGGCGGAAGACCCTGGGTGCGGGCCCCGAGGTAGCTGCCGCCGAACTTCCCGACGACCGCGACCAGCAGGATGACCGCGAGCTCCAGCGCCTGGCTCCCGCGCACACCGCTGAGGTCGACCTTGAGGCCGGCCACCACGAAGTAGATGGGCAGCAGCAGCGAGGCGACCCGGCCGGCACTCTCGTGGATCTCACCTCGCAGGGAGGCGAGGCCCCAGCTCGGCACCGCGACGCCGAACAGGAAGGCTCCGAAGATGAAGTGCATTCCCATCGCCTCGGTGGCCGCGCCGGAGAGCAGCGAGCCGACCACCACCACGGCCAGCCGCCAGCTGGTGAGCGGCGCCGCCCGGCCGCCGGGGGCGAGGACGACCCGCAGCAGCGGCCGCACCACGAACACCAGCGACAGGAGGTACGGGATGCCGAGCAGCAGCCGCCAGTGCTCGTTGCCGCCGCCGACGGTGGCCTGTACGGCGGCCAGCGCCGTCCAGGCCACCACGTCCACCACCGCGGCGGCGGCCAGGGCGATGTTGCCGAGCGCGGTCCGGCCGAGATCCCGGTCGATCAGGATCCGGGCCAGCACCGGGAATGCCGTCACGGAGACCGACAGACCCACGAAGACCACGAACGCGACGCCCCGCTGACTGTGGTGGTTGCTCAGCAGGTAGAGGCCCAGGCCCAGGCCGAGGACGAAGGGCACCAGCGTCGAGCCCGCCGCCGTCCCGACCGCCATCCGTCCGCGTCCGCGCAGCGCGCCGGCCTCCAGTTCGAGGCCGACGGTGAACATGAACAGCGCGACGCCGACATTGGCCATACCGGTCAGCAACGGCCGGATGTCGGCCGGGAAGAGCCACGAGGACATCGTCCCGTGGAACAGCGTGGGCCCTAGGAGCACACCTGCGAGGATCTCCCCCACCACGGGCGGCTGCTTGACCCGCTCCGCCAGGCGACCGAACCCGCGGGCCAGAAGGATGATCAGTGCCAGGTCGAAGAACAGGAACTGCACTTGATGGCTCGTCATTGGCCGCTTCCTCGTTCACCTTTCACGGCGGACGGATAGTCAGTTTCCGGCGTCGGCGACCAGGTCGTCGAGCTTGAGGTTGAGCATCGGGTGCTTACCGCTCAGACCGGAGATCAGCTGGACGAAGTCGGCGGAGGGCTCGCGCTCCTTGTCCGGGTCGACCATCTCCTGGGCCAGGCTGTAGTAGAACTCCTTGTACTTGGTGCGGTCGTAGAAGCGCTCGACGAACGCGCGGATCTCGTCGAAGAAGCCGCGGTAGGCGGTCGCGTAGCGCTTGAGCGCCTGCTCCTCGATCTCCGGGTGCTTGATGATCTGGTCGACGATCTTCGACAGCACACTGCCGGCCAGGGTGGCGAGCGCGACACCGGTGGAGAACAGCGGGTCGACGAAGGCGGCCGAGTCGCCGACGCACACCCAGCCGTTGCCGTGGAAGGCCTCGCTGGTGTACGACCAGTCGCGGGCGGTACGCCAGCCGGCCGCCTGGTTGGCGCCCGCGATCATCTTCTTGAGCTTGGTCGACCTCGCCGCCTCGGCGAGGAACAGGTCCTCCAGCGACTGGCCGTTCTTGCCCGCCTCCGAGGACCGCGTGACGTAGCCGACGCTGACGGTGCCCTTGTCCAGCGGGATCGCCCAGAACCAGCCCTCGTCCAGGCCCTCGATCAGGATGTTGGTGTACTCGTCGCCCGGCAGGCGCTCACAGTTGTCGAAGTACGTCCAGACGGCGACGTTGCGCAGCTCCTCGTGCCAGGTGACCTCGGCGTAGCGGCGGCTGAGCAGCCGGGACTGGCCGGAGGCGTCGATCACCAGCTTGGCGCGCGCCTGGTACGTTCCGTCGGTGCCGCGCAGGGTGAAGCGGACACCGGTGACCCGGCCGTCCTCCTCGATCGGCTCCTTGACCGTGGCGTCCTCGACGATGAACGCGCCGAGCTCGCGGGCGCGGTCGAGGATCAGCGAGTCCATGTCGGCGCGGCGGGTGTGGAAGGCGTACGGGTAGGCGCCGCCCTCGATGAACGAGAAGTTCCACGGCACCTGCTTGTTGCCCCAGACGAGCGTGCCGCCGTACTTGCGCTCAAAGCCTCGGGCGTCCATGCGTTCGGTGATGCCGAGCTCCTCCATCGGGCGCATGAAGGCGGGGATCAGCGACTCGCCGACGTGGTAGCGGGGGAAGCGTTCGCGGTCGAGCACCAGGACCTTGTGGCCGCGCTTGGCCAGCAGGCCCGCGGTGGTCGCGCCGGCGGGTCCACCGCCGACGACTATGACGTCGAATTCCTCGGGTACGCCAACGAGATTGGACGGCATGCGTAGACCTTCCCTTGTTCGATCCGGTCGCGACCGTGCGCCGTGCGGGCGCCGATCGCATTCCAACGGAGCGGTTCCAAACAGTCTTGTCGCGAAGCCTGCAGAGGATCTGGAGCTTCTCTGGTCACCTCGCGGCGATCCCGCCGGGTTACAGTGGTGTGTCCAGACGGCCGCCCCGTCTGGACAGTTGGCGATGAACGATTCGACTGATCGTCAAATCACGTCATCCGGTGCGCGTGCACGATCCCGTGCGTTTCGGCGATTCCCTCGCCCTTGATGATCCTTCCGTTGCGAAGTGTCCAGAAGTGCACGAACCGCACCGAGAACTCCCCACCGCTAGAACGAAATCGCCCGTTCCAGGTGCCGATGGCCGCGACCCACTCGTCGGACACCCGAATCTCGTCCACGACGAACCCGGTTTCCGCGAGATACCGCAGGGCGTTCCCGAAGTACTCCGCCGCGCCTTCCAGGCCGCGATAGTGCCCGGTCGACCAGGGCAGCGACTCGGGCGTGACGATCTCGACCTCGGGATCGAACAGCTCGAGCACCTGCTCGATGTCCGCCTTGCCGAGACCGGTGTAGAGCCGCTCGACGGCGGCGAGGACGTGTTCGGAGATGTTTCCCTCCAAGATGTGGCACGGGGCGGCGGCCGGCGGTGACGGCCGCCGCGCGATTAGTGACCGGAGGATCGCGGGTGTCACCGCCGGGCCGGCGAGCAGCGGGCGGCGAGCAGCGAGCGGACGACCGTCATGGGGTGCAGGATCGAGCTCGGCGGTGCGAGGAGGTGCTGCATCTCGAGCAGGGCCCGGTGGGCCGGTACCGAGACATGGCTGGCCAGCATCACCTGGCGGGCATAGCGGTTGATCACGTCGGCGCCGAACGGCTTGCGGCCCACCGTCTCCGGGTAGGCGAAGTCTCCTCCGGTCGCCATCTGCCACGGGGTCGCGATGGCCTTGGCGGCCGACCGGTAGTAACGGCGCGCCATCGCCGAGGAGGCCGAACGGCACCGATCCAGCGACCGACCCAGGGCCAGCGCCTCCAGGGCCGCGACCGTCATGCCCTGGCCGTACAGCGGGTTGAAGCTGCAGATGGCGTCGCCGATGGCGACATAACCGGCCGGCGGCTGGGCGAGGTACTCGAAATAGCGCCGGCGGGCCTGCGGGTAGGTGAACTTCCGGGCGTCCCCGTCGCTCAACGGCTCGCACCGCTCCAGGAGTTCCGCGACGTGCGGGGACGGGAGCTCGGCCGCGAACTTGTCGAAACCCTGCGGGTCGACCGGCGCGTGCGAACGGTGCCAGCCACCGAGGGTGACCATCCAGCGGCCGCCCTCGACCGCGAACACGGCTGCCGCCCGCTTGTCGTGCGGGGGGACGGCCGCCATCAGGTAGAGCAGGGCGTCGTCGAGCATCCGGTCGCCCGGGCGCCGCCGGAGCATCCGGGTGGTGTACCCGACGTCGATCTTGACGGTGCCGACCGGCGGGGCCGGGCAGCCGAAGGCCTCCAGCCAGCGGTCCGCCCGTCCGGCGCTGCGCCCGCTCGCGTCGACCACCAGGTCGGCGGGCAGGGTCGTTCCGTCGTCCAGCTCCACCCCGGTGACGCGGCCGGTGGAACCGGTCAGGCCGTCGGCCGTCAGGCCGTCGCGGATCTCCACGTTCGGGAGCGCGGCAACCCCCCGCCGGACTGTGTGCTCAAGGAACGCGCGGCTCAAACTGATCCCCAACTTGCCGCTGGTGTACGCCACTCGCGGCGCACCCATCTGATGGAACAGAAGATCACGGCCCGGGTCGAAGCGAACCGCGCCCCCGGCGATGAGCTCGTTCGTCAGCCCGGGGAAGAGCGCCTCCAGCTTCATCCGGCCGGTGATCAGCAGGGCGTGCGCATGGCCTCCCTGCGGAACCCCCTTACGGTCGACCGCATCCTCGGGCAGTGCGTCCCGATCGATGACAGTCACCTGCTCGTACCGGTCGGCCAGGACACGCGCCGCAAGAAGTCCTCCGATCGAGCCGCCGATGACCACCGCGTTCCGGCCGATGGAATCCACCTGGCCTCCCCTTCAATTCGGCTACACACCACGGCAGTTCGTGGCACCTAAGCCGAGTCTGGGGAGGCCGTCCGCGGAGTGTCATCTCCCATGTTGCTCAACGGGCCCCGCCCCGGCCGCCGCGGGACGGTCCGGTCACGCCTTGAACAACTCGGGGAGCGCACCGCCGAGTGCCGCCCGCGCCTCGTCGACCGGCCGCTGCCGGTGGGCCGCTTCGAGGGTCAGGTCGACCTGGATCACCGCCCCCGGCTCCACCCGTACCGGACCAGCCGTCCCGACCACGATGGACTCCCGGCCGGCCCGGCCGTGCGAGACCGCCTGGACGAACCAGCGCCCGACCGGCACGTGCGCGATCCGCCAGAGACCGGCGCTGTGCTGCACCCGGCGGCACCGGGCCAGCCGCCGGCGCGGCTGTGCCGCCCCGCGGCCCGAGCCGGCGGGAAAGGCCGCGATGTACACCGCCTCGTCGGTGCAGCCGTCGCTACGCCTGGTCCGTCCGACGATCGAGCCGTAGGCGAACGGGGCGTCGTCCCCGCCCGCGACGAAGTCGACCGCCTCCGGGCCGAGTTCGGTGAGCCGGCGGTAGCGCCCGGGTGAAATGCCGATGGTCTTGGTGAACCTGGTGGTGAACGCGCCGAGGCTGGTGTATCCGACCTGGACGGCGATGTCGGCCACGCTGTCCCGGCTGTGCAGGAGCTTTCGACGGGCCTCCTCCATCCGGACCGCCGTCAGGAAGGCGGCCGGCGGCAGGCCGGTCTCCTCGTGGAAGACCCGGGCCATGTGGAAGGGGCTCAGGCGTGCCATCCGGCTCAACGCGGTCAGCGTGAGCCCCTCGTCGTATCCTTCCCGGATCCCGACGACGACTCTCTCAATCTCCGCTCGCATCAGAACTCCCCCGTGAGTTGCCAACATCGTGCTCGAAGATGCGGTAGAGCCTGACAGGCAAACAGAGCGCAACGGGCATGTCAAGGAACCCCCGGCCGGGCACCTGCGTGATCACGCCACCCGCCTGAGCAATCTGGGCGATGACACACGATCGGCCGAACACTCAGCCTGGGTACGGTCCGCCGGGAGCGCGCCCGCTCACGGGTATCGATCCGACACACGCGGATGTACTCCACCTCGGCCGATACGGGGGAAACATGCGGCTTGAACTGCTGGGCCCGATGAGGACATGGATCCGGGGCGAGCAGGTGCTGATCGGTCCGCCGAAACAGCGGGCCGTTCTGGGACTTCTCGCCAGCCGGGTGAACGAGGTCGTGGGGATCGAGCAGATCGTCAACGCCGTCTGGGGAGACGCCGTCCCTCCCAGCGTACTCAACGGGGTCCACACCTACGTGGCCGGACTGCGCCGGGTCCTCGAACCCGACCGCGGACCGCGGGAGTCCGGCGGTGTCCTGGTCTCGGCCAGCGGCGGGTACGCGCTGCGCATGGACGCCGAGGCGGTGGACATCGAGCGGTTCGTCCGCGGTCACGCGCAGGCCCGCCGGCTTCGGGCGGCCCAGGACGTGGAGGGCGCGGTCCGCGCCTACGAGGACGCGCTGGCCCTGTGGCACGGCGACGCTTACGCCAACGTTCCCGGTCCGTTCGCCGAGATGGAACGCGTCCGGCTGCAGGAGCTCAAGGTCACCGCGGGCGAGGAGTGGGCGGAATCCCTGCTCGCCGCGGGGCGGCACACGGAGTCGGTCACCGTCCTGTCCGACCTGGTGCTCAGGGAGCCGCTGCGCGAGCGGCTGCGCTGGCTGCTGATGTTGGCCCTGTACCGCGGCCGGCGTCGCGCCCACGCCTTGGAGGTCTACCGCGAGACCCGCCGGCTGCTCGACGACGAGCTCGGCATCGAGCCCGGTCCCGAACTGCGCTCCCTGCACGAGCAGATCCTCGGCGGGCATCCCGACCTCGACCTGCCCACGCCCGCACCCGCCTCGGCCCTGGCGGCCGCCCGTCCGGTCGCGCCGGCCGAGCCGCCGGGCGCCCCGCCCGGCCTCGCCGCCGTCCCGACGCCGGTCCAACTCCCGCCCGCCGCACGCGGATTCACCGGCCGGTCGGCCGAGCTCGCGCGGCTGCGGCACGTCGTGCTGCTCGAACGCCTGCGGCCGGCCGCGTTCGCCACGGTCGCCGTGGTGGAGGGGGCACCCGGCATCGGCAAGACCGCGCTGGCACTGCGCCTGGCCCACCAGGTCTCCGACCGCTTCCCCGACGGCCAGCTCTTCGTCGACCTGTGCGGTTCCGCTCCGGACCGGGAGCCGCTCAGCGCGATCAAGGCCCTGGCACAGCTGTTACGCAGCCTCGGCGTGCCCGACGAGCAGATGCCCGAGGACGTCCCGGGCCGTGCCGCCCTCTACCGGAGCCTGCTGCACGACCGCCGGGTCCTGGTGGTGTTCGACGACGCGCTCACCGCCGAACAGGTGCGACCGCTGATCCCCCGGGGGCCGTCCTGCGCCGTGATCACCAGCCGGCGCAAGCTGCACGGTCTGGCCGCCCTGGACGGCGCCTACCGCATCGGCCTCGCCCCGCTCGCGCCGGAGGCCTCCCTCGAACTGCTCGGCTACCTGATCGGCGAACAGGCCCAGGGCGACGGGCGCCCTGCCGCCGCGCGGCTGGCGCAACTCTGCGGCAATCTGCCGCTGGCGCTGCGGATCGCGGCCGAGGGACTGATGGCTCAGCCGAGGCTGACCCTGGAGGAGCTGGTCCAGGACCACACCGCCGAGCACAGCCGGCTCGACCGGCTCGCCGTCGAGGGCGATGTCGCGGCCAGTCTGCGGACCGCCTTCGCCGCCTCGCTGCGGCTGCTCCCGGCCGATGCCGCCAGGACCTTCCAACTGCTCGGCATGTGCCACGACATGGAGATCACGGCCGCCGCGGCCGCCGCCCTGACCGGGCGCGACGAGGAGTGGGCCGCCCGGCAGCTGGCGACGCTCGCCGACAGCCACCTGCTGGAGGAGGCGGGCCGGGATCTCTACCGCTTCCACAGCCTGATCGGCCTCTACGCCGCGGAGTGCGCCGAGTCGGTGCTCTCCGAACACCGGACGGCCGCCCTGAACCGGCTGCTGCGCCCGCGTCCGGTCGGCGAGAGCCCGGACGACCCCCGGCCGACCGCCGCCGCCTCTCGACCCCGCTCGCCGGGTACCCGGTTCCGCTGATCCAAGCCCACAGGAGAACCCAGAATGGACGCGCACACCCCGATCAGCCGCCGGCCGGCATCCACTCGTCCCGAGGACTGGGGTGTGCGCTGGCAACCCAGGCCGGGCGCCGCCCTCCGGCTGTTCTGCCTGCCCCACTCCGGCGGCGGGGCCGGCCCCTACCACTCGTGGGGTGCCCGGCTGGGGCCGGAGATCGAGGTGGTGGCGATCCGCCTGCCTGGCCGGGAGGCCCGGTACCGCGAGCGCCCGATCAGCCGGCTCGACGAGCTGGTCCCGGCCCTGGTCCGCGCGCTGGCGCCCTGGCTCGACCGGCCGCACGCCTGGTTCGGGCACAGCATGGGCGCACTGATCGGCTACGAGGTGTGCCGGGAGCTGCGCCGCTGCGGACTGCCGGAGCCGGTACGGCTGTTGGCCTCCGGCCGCCGGGCCCCGCATCTGCCGGCCCGCTCGCGCCCGGTGCACGACGCCCCCGTGGCCGATGTGGTGGCCTATCTCAAGGGGCTCGACGGCACTCCGGCGGAACTGCTGGACAACCCGTCGGCGCTGTCGATGCTGCTGCCGACGATGCGTGCGGACCTGGCCGTCTCCGAGAGATACCGGTGGCAGCCCGGGCCGCCGCTGGACTGTCCGGTGTCGGTGCTGGGCGGCACGGCCGACCCTGTGGCGACCACCGGGGAGCTGCACGCGTGGCAGCTTCACACCTCAGCCGGCTGCACGGTACGGATGTTCGACGGCGGCCACTTCTTCCTGCACGACGACCCGGCGCCGGTGCTGCGTGCCATCGCCGAAGAGCTGTCCCCGGTCAGCACCGCGCCGCGGTGGCGTCCGCTGGGCTGACCGGGGGCCGGGTTCGGGTGACCGTCAGGCCGTCACGGCGAGATCGGCGAGGTCCGGCAGGGAGAGCAGGATCGGCGGGCGCGTCCAGTTCGACGGGCGGGCCGTCAGTTCGACGGTGAGCCGGGCACCCGGGGTGACCTCCACCGGGCCGACCATGTCGACCAGGAGCGGGCGTTCGGACGGAGCCGGTGCGGCCTGGGCGTGCGCGTCGTACGTCACCGCATGCAGGTACCAGGGCCCCGCGGGCACGTCGGTCAGTCGGAAGGCGCCCGGGCCGGTGATGACCGTGCTGGTCACGGGTTGCCGTTCGAGGATCGGGCTGTCGAAAACACCGATGAAGATGGCCGAAACAGTGCGGTCCGCCGTCCGCGCGATACCGGAGATCTCGCCGGTCGCCGGGGAGGCCTCAGTGCGACAGGAGATTCGCCCCGGTCCGGTGTCGCCGCTCCGGGCGATTCTCCGGAACTCGGTGGGTGAGTACCCCACCGATTCCGTGAACCGGCGGGTGAAACTCCCGGTGCTTCCGTATCCGACCTGCGCCGAGATGTCGGCCACGTTGTACGACGTGGTCCGCAGCAGGCGCTTGGCCTCCTGCAGACGGACGGCCGTCAGGAAACGTCCCGGCGTCACCCCCGTGATGCGCCGGAACGACCTGAGGAAGTGGAACTTGCTCACCATGCTCGGCCTGGCCAGGCTGTCCAGGCTGAGCGGCTCCGAGTAATGCTCTCTTATGGTCATGACGGCACGCTCGATGACATGTTCCACGGTTGCTCCCCCTGAGCTCGCGGTTGTGGGTCGTGCCGGATGTCCGGCTGCTCGTCGTGAGGTTCGCGGGCATGACGACAGGGTCGGGCCCGGCCTGTGAGCAGGCAGCCTTACTGGTTTCCGGGCGCGCTGAAGACGGTCGGCGGCCGTCTCGACAAGGCAGGGGCCCATGGCCGGACAGGCGTTGCGCGGGCCCGGCTGGGCGGCTGTCGTTCGGCTGGACACCGACACGCCCATGGTCACAGGCGGGCGGTACCGCTGTCTTCTTCGCTCTTGCTGACTGAACACCTGTTCCCGGGTGCGAGTGCCCGGTAGCGTCCACGCGCGGCGGTTACCATGACGGCTGCTTCGGCGCGAGACGCGTCAAGTTCCGTTTCCAAGAAGGAAATTCGTTGTGAGCAAAGCTCAAGTGCCGCTTCCCCGAACACCATTCATCGTCATCAGGGTCACGTCAACCCTGCTGGCCTTACTCGGCCTCGCCCAGACCACCTTCGCGGGAAGCTTCCTCAACGGGCAGTACGACATGCTGAAGGTGCACCAGGTCAACGCCATGGTGCTCGGGGGTGTGGCGCTGATCCAGGCGATCACCGGCGTCCTGGTGAAAGCGACCGGGAAGGGGCCCGGCTGGCCGGTGTGGGTCTCGCTGGTCCTGGTCGCCGCGATCGCCGGCCAGATCAGACTCGGGTTCACCCAGGTGCTGGCAGCGCACGTCACCCTGGGGGTGCTGGTCGTCGCGGGGATCGTGCTCATGGCCGGCTGGGCCTGGCGGACACCCGTTCCCCCCAAGGCCGCACCGCCGGCGCCGGTCGTGACCGACGACCCGGTCGGAGCCGCCTCGTGACCGGTGGGAGCGTCAACCGCAGGCGCTTCCTGGCGCTCGGGGCCGCTGCCGTCGGGGTGGCGGCCGTCGGCGCCCCGTTCGGGGCGACGCTGTTCGGCAAGGGACAGCCGGGCCGGCTGCTGCGCAGCCACGCGCCCCTCCCCCGCCCGTACCAGGTGCCGCTGCCCGTGCCGGCCGTGCTCCAGCCGGTGCGCACCGACGCCGCCGCAGACTACTACGAGATCACCCAGCAGGTGGCGCAGCTGGAGATCCTGCCCGGGCTCAAGACCTCGGCCTGGACCTACGGCGGCAGCTTCCCCGGCCCCACGCTGGTCGCCCGATCCGGCCGCCAGACCGTGGTGCGCCACCGCAACCAGCTCCCGCAGCCCACGGTGGTCCACCTGCACGGGGGACACACCCCGGCGGACAGCGACGGCTACCCGATCGACCTGCTGCTGCCCGCCTCGGGCTCCGGCGAGCCCATGGCGGGGATGAACATGCCGGGGATGTCACAGCAGATGCCGGTCGGAAAGACCTCACAGGGCGAGCGGGTGCACACCTACCCCGGCAACCAGCGGGCAGCGACGCTCTGGTACCACGACCACCGGATGGGCTTCACCGGTCCGGGTGTCTGGCGGGGCCTGGCCGGGTTCCACCTCGTGCACGACGACGAGGAGCAGTCCCTGCCGCTGCCGCACGGCGAGCGCGACATCCCGCTGATGATCGCCGACCGGTCCTTCGCTGAGGACGGGTCGTTCCAGTACCCGTCCAGCGACGCCGCTCTGCACGTGCCGGGCGTCACCGACGCGTACATGAACGGCGTTCTCGGCGACGTGATCCTGGTCAACGGCGCGCCCTGGCCGGTACTCAAGACGGACCGGGCACGCTACCGGCTGCGCCTGCTCAACGCCTCCAACGCCCGGCCGTACCGGCTGGAGCTCGACCCGCAGCCGCCGGGTGGCGACGGGCTGGTGCAGATCGGCGGCGACGGCGGGCTGCTGGAGCGGCCGGTGCGGCACGACGCGCTGGAGCTGGCGCCGGCGGAGCGCTTCGACGTGGTGGTCGACTTCTCCCGCTACCAGCCCGGCACCTCGGTGCGACTGGTGAACCGCTTCGGCCGCGGCAGCACCGCCGAGGTGATGCGGTTCGACGTCTCCTCGGCCCCGGTCACGGACGACTCCTCCGTACCGGACCGGCTGAGCACGATCGAACGCCTGGATCGCGGACGGGCGGTGGCCACCCGCACCTTCGCCTTCCGACAGGACCGCTGGAACACCTGGACGATCAACGACCAGGAGTACCAGCCCGGCCGCGCACTCGCCCGCCCGAAGCTCGGCGACATCGAGGTCTGGCGGTTCGTCACCGACTTCCACCACCCCGTCCACGTGCACCTGAACCCGTTCCAGGTGCTCTCGCGCAACGACGCGGAGCCCGGGCCGTACGACGGCGGGTGGAAGGACACCATCGACCTGCAGGCGAGCGAGGCGGTGGAGATCGCGGTCCGGTTCACCGACTACACCGGCGCGTTCATGCTGCACTGCCACAACCTCGAACACGAGGACATGGCGATGATGGGCGACTTCGTCACCGAGTGAACCGGGCCGCCCCCGGCCCCCGGGCCCGGCCGGCACCGACCCGCCGCCCGGGCCCGGGGGCCTCCTCATACGGACCCACACCCGCTGCCAGCGATCTGTGAGCGTTCTGCCAGCGCGTGGCGCCAGTCTGATGCCCTGGTCCACGCCTGCCTCTGCTACAGAATCGAGTCGCTGCCATGTCCATCCCCTCTCCCCAGGTCCCGCGTGGTGGGCCGGCGGAGCCGAAGAGGTCCCTCGCGAGTTTCGTCACCACCCGGTGGATGCGGTACGCGGTGCTCGCCTTCTGGGTGGTCGCGGTGGTGGTGGCCTCCGGACTGGCCGAGAAGGTGACCGACGTCCAGAAGAACGACCTCGCCTCCTTCCTGCCCGGCAAGGCCGAGTCGACCCAGGTCGTCAAGCTCCAGGAGTCGTTCACCGCCCGCAACCTGCTGCCGGCCGTGGTGGTCTACGAGCGGGCGTCCGGGCTGACCGCGGCGGACAAGGCCAAGGCCGACGCGGACGCCAGGACCTTCGCCGGCCGCACCGACCTCGTCGGCAAGGTCGAGGGCCCAACGCTGTCGGCCGACGGCAACGCGGCTCAGATCGTCGTCCCGCTCGACCTCGGCTCGGACTACTTCAACAAGGCCGCCGACGTGGTCCACGCGATGCGCGACCAGGCACAGCGGAGCGCCGACGGCATGACCGTCCACGTCACCGGGCCGGCCGGCACCACCGCCGACCAGGCCAAGGCGACGGACGGGGCGGACTCCAGCCTGCTGCTGGCCACGATCGCCGTGGTGGTGGCGATCCTGCTGATCACCTACCGCAGCCCGCTGCTGTGGCTGCTGCCGATCATCTCCGCCGGCATCTCGCTCACCTGCGCAGAGGCGGTCATCTACCTGTTCGCCAAGTACGGTGGTCTGACGGTCAGTTCGGACGGAAGCTTCATCCTCACCATCCTGGTCTTCGGGGCCGGCACCGACTACGCGCTGCTGCTGGTCGCGCGGTACCGCGAGGAGCTGATTCGCCACGAGGACCGCTTCCAGGCAATGGCGGAAGCGCTGCGGCGCTGCGGCCCGGCGCTCCTGGCGAGCGCCGCGACCGTGGCGCTGAGCATGCTGTGCCTGCTGTTCGCCGACATGAACTCGACCCGGGGCCTCGGCCCGGTCTTCGCGATCGGTGTCATCACCGGTCTGATCGTGATGCTGACGCTGTTCCCGGCACTGCTGGTGCTGTTCGGGCGCTGGATCTTCTGGCCGCGCCAGCCCCGCTTCGGCGGCGAGCCGCCGGCCGCCTCGGGTGTGTGGTCCAGGCTCAGCGGGGGCATCGCCCGCCGGCCCCGTACCACCTGGGTGGTGACGGCGCTGGTCCTCGCCGGGATGGCCCTCGGCATGACCCAGCTGAACGCGGTCGGACTGGATGACGAGCAGACCTTCCGCACCCACCAGGACTCCGTCGCCGGCCAGCAGGCCCTGACCCGGCACTTCCCCTCCGACGCGGGCAATCCGCTGGTCGTGATCAGCGCCGCGGACCAGGCCGGCCAGGTCAAGCAGGCACTCACGGCCATCAGCGGCATCGACGCGGCCGGCCTGAGCGACCCGGTCGTCAAGGGCGAGCACGCCTACCTGACGGCCCCGCTGAGCGATCCGTGGCACAGCAAGGCCGCGTACGCCACCGTGGACCGGGCGCGCGACGCGGTGCACGCGGTGCCGGGCGCACACGCACTGGTCGGCGGTGACACCGCACTCAACCTGGACGTCGACCGGTCGTCCCGGCACGACCGCAATCTGATCGTGCCGATCGCGCTGGCCGTGATCCTCGGTGTGCTGGTGCTGCTCCTGCGGTCCGTGGTGGCGCCGCTGGTCCTCGTCGCCACCGTGGCGCTGTCCCTCGCCGCGGCCATCGGTGGCAGTGCCTTCCTGTTCGAGCACAGCTTCGGATTCGGGGCCGAGGACCCCTCGTTCCCGCTGTTCGTCTTCGTGTTCCTGATCTCCCTCGGCGTCGACTACAACATCTTCCTGATGACCCGGGTCCGTGAGGAGACGACCCGGCACGGGACCCGCCGGGCGATGCGGATCGGGCTGTCCACGACCGGCGGGGTGATCACCTCGGCGGGTCTGGTACTCGCCGGCACCTTCGCGGTCCTGGGAGTGCTTCCGCTGACGCTGATCACGGAGCTCGGCTTCGCGGTGGCCTTCGGCGTCGTCCTGGACACCTTCGTGGTCCGCTCGGTGCTGGTCACGGCGCTCACCCTCGACATCGGCCGGCGCATGTGGTGGCCGAGCCGACTCTCCCACCACCCCGACGACCTGGCGGACGGGGAACTGCCGATCGAGCCGCTGTGCCCCGCCGACGACGGGGCGCTGCAGCCCGCGGACTGACCCGACCCCCAGGCCCGCTTCCACACCAACCAGCGAACCAAGGAGTGACGTTGAACGACATCACGACTCCCGACCCCGACGACGCCGTCGACCTCACGATGATGTACGCGGCGCACCAGGCCTTCCGCCGCGACCTGGCGCGGCTGACCTCCGCGGCGAAGGGCGGCACGGACAGCGACCGGCAGGCCTTCGCCACCGGATGGTCGCTGGTCAAGAGCTACCTGACGATCCACCACAAGGCGGAGGACGATGCGCTCTGGCCGGCCATCCGCCGCCACCTGCCCGGCCGGGAGCAGGACCTGGCGACGCTGGACGCGCTGGAGGCGGAGCACACCGAGCTCGACCCGCTCATGCACGCCATCGACACCGAGCTCGCGGGAGACGACGCCCAGCGACTGGCCGGACTCGCGGACCAGCTGTCCACGGCGCTGATCGACCACCTCGACCACGAGGAGGCCCAGGCCCTGCCGCTGGTGGTCGACCTGCTCACCAAGCAGGAGTGGAGCGCCTTCGGCGCCGATCAGCGCCGTCAACTGGGGCCCGAGGGTGCCTCGACCTTCATCCCCTGGCTCCTCGACGGAGCGTCGGAGCAGACCCGGGCGGCCGTGCTCGCAACCCTGCCGCCGCCGGCGCGGGGAGCCTACCAGCAGACCTGGCGCGCCGCGTACGAGCAGCAGTCGCCCTGGCACCCGGCCGGGCGGTAGCGGAAAAGCCGCCGGGGTACGGTCGGCGGGAACCGCCGACCGTACCCCGATTGCTCAGAACTTCCGGTCGAGATCCGACAGTTGGCGATCGAGCGCGCGTTCCGTGGGCGTCAGGGGAAGGTCCGGCCGCAGCCGTTCGAGAGGCCGCGGGTGGACCGGGCCCCCCGGTGCGCCGTCCTCCCCCAGGTCCTGCGCAGGCACGTGCACCCACAGGTGACCAGCCGACACCAGGGCCCGCCCGAGGCAGTTGAGGCAACGGGCCATCAGCAGAGCGAGCGAACGGCACATCGGCGGATTCCTCTCCGAAACGGGCCCGGCGGGCGGGCGGCCCCCAGAGGATCGCGCACGGCGGTGAAACCGCGATAAAGGGTGTCAATCCTCGCTGATGAAGAACGAGTCGGCGGCCAGGACGGCCCGATGCGCGCGGCGCAGATCCGGCCCCGGCTCGATGCCGAGTTCCTCGATCAACCGGTTCCGGGCGGCGCGATAGCACGCGAGCGCCTCCCCACTGCGTCCGCTGCGGTGCAGCGCGAGCATGAGCCGGGCGCAGAAGCCCTCGCTCAGCGGATCCTCCGCCACGAGCCGACGGAGCTCGCCGACCAGCTCCAAATGCCGGCCGAGGAGCAGGTCGAGGTCGATCCGCCGCTTCAGCGCGGTCATCCACGCCTCGTCGTACTGGAGGGCGGCGCCCGCGAGGGTGGGGCTGTCGCGCAGGTCCTCGAGCGCCGGCCCGCGGCGCAGCGCCATGGCCTCCTGGTACTGGCGCGAGGCCAGGGCGTGCCGTCCCGACTCGGCGGACTCCCAGGCCATGGCGCACATCCGGTCGAAGCACACGGTGTCGAGGATCCCCTCGTTGACCTGGAGCTGGTAGCCGGGCGGGCGGGTGCGCAGGGTGCACCACCGCCCGTCGAGCCCGTGCCTGATCAGGAACTTGCGCAGCTGCGACACGTACACGCGCAGCGCGGCCAGCGCGGTCGCGGGCGGCTGGTCGCCCCACAGGTCCCGGATCAGCGCGTCGTTGGAGACGACGGCGTTGGGCCGCACCAGGAGGGTGGCCAGCAGCTGCCGCAACTTGCGCTGAGGCAGCGCCACTTCGACCGAGTCGGCGACGATCTCCAGCGGCCCGAGCAAGCTCAGGGCCACCGCCCGCCTGGCCGGCTCCTCTGCGACGAGGGCAACCGGAGCCTCGACGATGGACGCACTATTCATGATTCCCCCATGAAGTGATCCCGTGCGGCCGTCACTGCGGAGTCTCCTGCCGGGCCCTTCGCGGTCGCGGCGCGAAAGCCGCACCGCGGCTCGGGCAGTGTGCCGAGCGAGACGGCGGCACCGATGGTGGCCAGATCCTAACGAGCGCCATCACATTCGCCTACCGCCTTCGGGAACGAGCACCACTCGTACTTTCGGCCGATACCACCGGTATTCGAGCACGACCGCGGTGCGGCCGTGCGGCCGCGTCCGCGGCGGCAGGCGGTTTTCCGGCGCCTCATCGACGCTTTACGCCTCCGCGTGAATCTGTTCCCGCCACCGCTCGGTTCGGCGAGCCGGAACGGAAGGAAAGCATAATGCGCAGCACTCTCATCGTGGCCCGCATGAAGCCGGGCTCGGCGCCTGAAGTGGGCCGAATTTTCGCGGAATCCGACGCCGGTGAATTGCCGCACCTGATCGGGGTACGCGAGCGCCGGCTGTTCCACTTCCACGATCTCTACGTGCATTACATCGCCTCCGACGACGAGGTGCGTCATTCCCTCGCCGAGGTCCGCGATCACGCCCTGTTCCGCGACGTCAACGAGAAGCTCGGCGCCCACATCACCGCCTACGACCCGCGCACCTGGCGCGGCCCCGAGGACGCGATGGCGCACGAGTTCTACACCTGGCAGGCGGAGCGCTGAGTCCGTCGGCCGGCTCGGGCCGACGCGTGGTGGCCGAAGGGGGACCGCACATGCGGAAATCGAGAGGAGTCTGGCGTGGCCAGCGACCGTATGACCAAGGTTTCACTGGGGGACGTCGCATCCAACCGCAAGCGCGGTGGTGACCTGCGCACCCTGCTCAGTCCCGCCACGGCGGGATGCACCTCGGGCTTCATGGGTGTGCTCACCCTGGCCCCGGGGGAGGTCGTCACCGAGCACTACCACCCGTACTCCGAGGAGTTCCTGTACCTCGTCAGCGGGGAGATCACCGCACGGATCGACGGGCAGCCCGTGCCCCTGAGTGCCGGCGACGCACTCCACCTCGGGATCAACGCCCGGCACCGGCTGGAGAACCACGGCGACACCCCGGCCTTCATGGTCTTCCACCTGGGGCCGCTGGCGCCCCGGCCTGAACTCGGCCACGTGGACACCGAGCCGCTGCCGCAGACCGACCAGGCGGACGCATGAGTCCCCGTCGTGCCGTCGTCACCGGCATGGGCGTCGTCGCGCCCGGCGGCATAGGCACCAAGGCGTTCTGGAACCTCCTCACCGAGGGGCGGACGGCCACCCGGGCCATCTCCCACTTCGACGCGACGGGCTACCGCTCCCGGATCGCGGCCGAGTGCGACTTCGATCCCCTGGCGAACGGGCTCACGCCCGAGGAGATCCACCGGATGGACCGCTGCTCCCAGTTCGCCGTGGTCGCCGCCCGTGAGGCGCTCGCCGACAGCGGGGCCGGGGCCGTGCCCGCACACCGGATCGGGGTCTGCGTCGGTAGCGCCGTCGGTTCGACCATCACCCTGGAACAGCAGTACGTCCGGGCGAGCGGGCGTGGCAGCCGCTGGGTGGTCGACGCCGCGGATCCGTATCCGCACCTGTACCGCGGACTGGTGCCGAGCGCCCTCGGCGCGGAGGTCGCGTGGACGGCCGGCGCGCAGGGCCCGGTCCGGGTGGTGTCCACCGGCTGCACCTCGGGACTCGACGCCGTGGCCCAGGGTGCCCGGTTCATCGAGGACGGCCTGTCCGACATGGTCCTCGCCGGCGCCACCGACGCGCCCATCTCCCCCATCTCGGTCGCCTGCTTCGACGCCATCCGGGCCACCTCGCCCGGCAACGACGACCCGGAGCACGCCTCCCGGCCCTTCGACCGGGACCGCAACGGGTTCGTCCTGGGCGAGGGCGCCGCGGTGCTCGTCCTGGAGGAGGCCGAGGCCGCCCGGCGCCGTGGCGCGCACGTCTACTGCGAGATCGCGGGCTACGCCCAGCGCAGCAACGCCTTCCACATGACCGGGCTGCGCCCCGACGGCGCGGAACTGGCCAAGGCCGTCCAGGTCGCCCTTGACCGCGCCCAGCTCCCGCCCGAGGCCCTCGACTACGTCAACGCCCACGGCTCCGGCACCCGGCAGAACGACCGGCACGAAACCGAGGCGCTCAAGATCTCCCTTGCCGACCACGCGTACCGTGTGCCGGTCAGCTCCATCAAGTCGATGATCGGGCACTCGCTCGGCGCCATCGGCTCACTGGAACTGGCGGCGAGTGCCCTGGCCATCGAGTGGAACGTCGTGCCGCCGACGGCCAACCTGAACCACCCGGATCCGGAACTCGGCCTTGACTACGTCCCCCTGGAGGCCCGGGAACACCGGACCGACACCGTGCTGAGCACCGGCAGCGGCTTCGGGGGATTCCAGACGGCGGTGGTGCTCACCGCGCCGGGAACGGGCGGTGGCCGGTGACCGACACGTACCCCGGCACCGATCGCCGCCGCGCCCTGGTCACCGGGGTCTCGGCGATCGCTCCCAACGGCACCGGGGCCGGGCCCTTCTGGAACGCCCTGCTCGACGGCGTCGACGGGCTCGGCCCGGTGACCCGCTTCGACGCGGCCGACTTCCCGGTCCGGGTGGTGGGAGAGATACCCGGCTCGGAGACGCTGCCCGAGGTCGATCCCAAGCTGGCCGTCCAAACCGACCGATGGAGCCAACTCGCCCTGCTGGCCGCCGAAGAGGCCCTGCGTGACGCCGACCTGCGGCCCGCCGAGTTCGCCCCGTACGACCTCGGGGTCATCACCGCCTCGTCCTCCGGAGGCAACGCCTTCGGACAGCGCGAGATCCAGGCCCTGTGGTCGAAGGGGCCGCGCCACGTCGGCCCCTTCCAGTCGATCGCCTGGTTCTACGCCGCCACGACCGGCCAACTCTCCATCAAACACGGGATGAAGGGCCCGTGCGGCGTGGTCGTCGCGGAACAGGCCGGCGGACTCGACGCGATCGGGCAGGCCCGCAACGCGCTGCTGCGCGGAGACGCGAAGGCGGTCCTCACCGGCGGCACCGAGGCGCCGCTGAGCCCGTACGCGTTGGCCTGCCAGACCACCTCGCAGCGGCTGAGCACCGGCGAGGACCCCGAACGCGCGTACCTCCCCTTCGACGCGGCCGCCCGCGGGCACGTCCCCGGTGAAGGCGGTGCCATCCTCGTGCTGGAGGACGAGGAGAGCGCCCGGGCCCGTGGCGTCGAGCGACCGTACGGGGAGATCGCCGGGCACGCCTCGACCTTCGACCCGGCACCCGGCGCGCTCCAGGGCCCCGGCCCCTCACCGCTGCGCCGCGCGGTCGAACTCGCCCTGGCCGACGCCGGGGTCGGGCCGGACGAAATCGACGTGGTGTTCGCCGACGCCATGGGGACACCGGAGCTCGACCGCGCCGAATCGGCCTGTCTGGCCGAGGTGTTCGGTCCGCACGGGGTGCCGGTGACGGCGCCGAAGTCGTGGTACGGGCGGCTGTACGCCGGTGGGGCCCCGCTCGATGTCGTCACCGCCCTGTTCGCCCTGCGCGCTCAGGCCATCCCGCCCACCCGGGCCGGCGTCGTGCCGGACGACGCGCACCGCATCGACCTCGTCCGGGAGCCCCGGCAGGCGCGGCTGCGCACCGCCCTGGTCCTGGCCAGGGGGTACGGCGGCTTCAACTCCGCCCTCGTGGTCCGTACCGTTCCGTAGCCGCGCCGCGCTCCGTACCTTCCCACCGAAAGGACCGGATCCATGCCCCTCCAAGCCCTGACCGAGGACGAGCTCCTCGCCATCGTCCAGCAGTGCACGGGAGTCCTCATCGACCCGCAGCAGGCCGACGACCCGTACACGACCATCGAGGACCTCGGGGTGGACTCCCTGGGCCTGCTCAACGTGATCACCACCGTGGAGAACAGCCACCACGTCCAGCTCGACGTCGACGGCGTCGCCTCCCTCCCCGAACTCCTCTCCCGGATCAACCAGCAGATCGCTCCGGGCGCCCGCACCGAGAACTCGATCGTCATCGACGCCCCGATCGATCTGGTCTGGGACGTCTCCAACGACGTGGCGGGCTGGCCGAAGCTGTTCAGCGAGTACGCCGCCGCCGAGGTCCTGCACCACGAGGGCGACGTGGTCCGGTTCCGGTTGACCCTCCGGCCCGAGGAGGACGGCAAGGTCTGGAGCTGGGTCTCCGAGCGCACCATGGACCGCGCGAACCTTCGCGTGACCGCCCACCGGATCGAGACCGGTCCGTTCGCGTTCATGCACATCGACTGGCGCTACCGCGAGACCGAGCACGGCGTCGAGATGCGCTGGGTCCAGGAGTTCCGCATGAAGCCGGGCGCACCCCTCGACGACGCCGGCATGGCCGACCGCATCAACCGGAACTCCAGGATCCAGCTCGACCTGATCAAGGAGCGGATCGAGGCCGAGGCCCACAGCCGCGCCACCACCTCCTGAACCCCGACCCACGGAGAACGCGATGGACTTCAACCTCGACGGAAAGCACGCACTGGTGACCGGAGGATCCCGGGGCATCGGCAGGGCCACGGTGCTGGCCCTCGCCGACCAGGGCGCCTCGGTGACCGCCTGCTACGTCAGGGACAGCGCGGAGGTCGAGTCCCTCAGGAAGGAGCTGGCCGATCGCGGCGCCCGGGGCAACCTGGTCCGCTGCGACATCACGGACGCCGAGCAGACCGCACGGCTCTGCGCCGGCGCCGACGGGGCCTTCGGACCGATCGACGCGGTGGTGAACAACGCCGGCGTCATCAGCCACCACCCGCTGGCGGACCTCGCCCCCGAGCAGTGGAAGCGGGTCCTCGACACCAACCTGACGGGCATGTACCACGTGATCAGGTCGGCACTGCCCTTCTTCGCCACGACCGCCTCGGTCGTCAACATCAGTTCGGCCGTCGCCCACCACGGCATGCCGGGCGCCGCCCACTACGTGGCCTCCAAGGCCGGCGTCATGGGCCTGACCCGCGCGCTGGCCAAGGAGCTCGGCCCGCGGGGGATCCGGGTCAACTGCGTGGCCTCCGGGTTGGTCGAGACGGACCAGATGAAGGCGGTCACGGAGGAGGGCAAGGCCCGCTACCGCCAGATGATCTCGCTGGGGCGCCTGGGCGTCCCGGCGGAGATCGCCGACGTGGTGCTCTTCCTCCTCTCCGAGGCCTCCCGCTACGTCACCGGCGCCACGCTCGACGCCGACGGCGGGATCTGACCCGGCGGGGGGGACGGACGACATGCTGCGCACCGTACTGCGGATGACCGTCCGGACGGGCTGCGCGGAGGAGTTCCGCGCGGCCTGGCTGGACTCCGCGCGAAGCACCGCGGAGCTGCCCGGAAGCGTCGCGCAGACCCTGCTGCGCGACCCCCGCAGCCCGCACGACCACGTGATCATGGCCGACTGGGCCGACCACGCCTCCTTGGAGGCGTTCCAGAACAGCCCGGCCAGGCAGCGGCTCAGCGCCTGCCTGGACCGGTTCCGCGAGTCCGCGGAGAAGACCGTGTTCGACGTCGTCGAGCACGTGCCGGCTCACCGACCCATAGAGAGGCAACAGCGATGACCGTACGCGTCATGGTGTCAGCACGCGTCGAGGAGAAGGACCAGGAGGGATTCGAGGCGGCCTACCGCCAGGTCACCGCCGTCGTCCACGGTACGCCCGGGCACCTCCGGGACGAACTGCTGCGTGACGCCGACGAACCCGGCCGCTACATCCTGCTGGCGGAGTGGGAGAGCGAGGAGGCGTTCCGGGCCTGGGAGGACGCGCCGTCCCACCGTGAGATGGCCGCGCCCATGTTCCCCTTCTGGAGCGGGGGCGGCATCGAGCGGCGGATCTACGAGGTGCGCACCCGCCTCGGCGGCGTCGACACGCCCAAGTGATCGGAGCCCGATGATGACGGCAGTCCGCAAGGCCCTGGTGATCGGCGCGGGCATCGCCGGCCTGACCACGGCGGCGGGGCTGGTCCGGCAGGGCGTCGAGGTGGAAGTCTTCGAAGCACGCACCGCTCCCGGCCAGTTGCTGTCCGGAGGGGGGTTCATGCTCTGGCACAACGCCTTCCTCGCCCTCCGGCGCATCGGCCTCGACGAGGCCGTCGCGGCGGATGCGGTGCGCATGCGCTACCACGAGTTCCGCTCCGACCGGGGCCGCCGCCTGGCACGCTGGCAGCTGGACCGGTACACCGCCGGATGCGGCGCACCAGCCTGCGCCCTGCGCCGCTCCTCGCTGCACAAGGTGCTGACCGAGGCGGTCGGCGACCACCGGATCCGGCTCGGCTCCCGTCTGACCGGCTGGTCCCAGGACGCCGATGGTGTCACCGTCCGCTTCGAGGACGGATCGACCGCGCGCGGTGACGTGCTGGTCGGCGCCGACGGGCTGCGCTCCGCGGTCCGTGCCGTGATGCGCAGGAACTTCGAACCGCCGCCGCGGTACGCCGGATACACCGCGTGGCAGGCCATCACCCGGCTGCCGGGCGAGCAGGTGGTGCCCACCGGTACGTTCTTCAATCTGTGGGGCCGGGGCGGACTGCGCTTCCTGTACTGCCGGCTGAACGAGAACGAGGTCTACTGGGACGCCATCACCAGCGACCGCGCGGCCGGCGGGATCGACACGATGGGCAGCACCAGGCGCGCGGCGCTGGGTGCCGCCTACCGTGCCTGGCCCGAGCCCGTCGGACGCATCATCGCCTCGACCGACGAGGACGCGATCCTCCCGGTGAGCATCCACGACCGGCCGCCGGGCGGCCGGTGGACCCAGGGCCGGGTGGTCCTGGTCGGTGACGCCGCCCATCCCATGACGCTCAATCTCAGCCAGGGCGCCGGGCAGGCGATCGAGAGCGGTGTGGTCCTGGCCGGTCTGCTCGGCCGGGCCTCGGCGGAGGATCTCCCCAGGACGCTCGCCGCGTTCGAGGCCTCCCGCCGCGGCCGCGCCGCCGACATGACCACCACCTCCTGGCGCATCGGCCGGCTGGGGCTGGTCCACGGCTCGCTGCTGTGCGGGATCCGCGATCTGTTCATGCGCGCGGCCTTCGACACGATCGCCCGCGACCAGAGCTACGGCCTGATGCTCGACGACCGTCTGGAGCGCACTCCGATCCCGGCCGCCGACCGGAACGCGCGGTGAGGCCACCGTGCTGAGTGCGACCCTGGCGACCGTCTTCGTGCTGTGCACTGGTGTGCTGGCGGGGGCGCTGGTCGCGGTCGAACGGGCCGTCGCGCCCATGCTGCTGCGGCTGCCGCGGCAGACCTGGTCCGAGGTCCACCGGCTGCTGGACCCGGGTTTCGACCCGTTGATGCCCACGGTCAACAAGGTGGCCCTGGCCAGCGGTCTGGGCCTGTGCTTCCTCGCGCCGGGTGCGCCGGCCAAGGCGGTCTTCGCGGTCGCCCTGGCCGGCGTGGCCGGCGTGGCCCTCGTGTCCGAACTGCGCAACGTGCGGATGAACCGCCGCATCGACGAGTGGGCCGCGGCGGGCGAGGTGCCCGACGAGTGGAGTGCGCTGCGCGACCGGTGGTCCCGAGCCAACCGGTGGCGCACGGTGTGGGCCCTCGTCGCGTTCGGCGCGGCCCTCGGCGGCTGCCTGGCGGGATGGGCCTGACAGACCCCGGACCGGCCCGCCGACGAATGAACCATCTCCCTTGAGCGACAGAGGAGTTGATCCGGTGAATCCAGCGAACACGAGCTCCGGTGCCGAGGAGCGGGAACCCCGCAAACCGTCCGAGGTGCCGGAGTTCGACGGGAAAGTCGCCCTCGTGACCGGCGCGGGCCGCGGCATCGGCGCGGCCACCGCGCGGATTCTCGCCGCCCGGGGCGCCCGGGTGGCGGTGAACTACCGCGGTGACAGGGCCCGAGCCGAGGAGGTGGTCGGCTCGATCCGCGACGCGGGCGGTCGGGCGGTGGCCCTGCAGGGCGACGTGACCGACCCCGAGCAGGTCCGGCGCCTGGTCGCCGCCACCGAGTCCGAGCTGGGCCCGGTGGACGTCCTGGTCCTCAACGCGGCCGGGCTGTACGCCCATGAGGCGCGCATCGCCCCCGCGGCACGACTGGAGTGGGACGACATCGAACCGGTGGTCCTGCGGCAGCTCAAGGCGGTGTTCCTGACCGTCCGGGCGGTGCTGCCTGGGATGATCGCCCGGGGCAGCGGCTCCGTGGTCGCCGTCGGCGCCGCGCTGGCCCGCCGTCCGGCGCCGGGCTTCCTGCCACTGGCGGCCGCCAAGGCGGGCGTGGCGGCGGCCGTACGGACCCTCGCGCTCGAAGCGGGCCCGCACGGGGTCCGGGTCAACGCGGTCGAACCGAACCTCACCCTCACCGAGCTCGCCCACCACATCCCCGAGGAGCAGCGCCAGGCCGCCGCACAGCGCGCGGCTCTGCGGCGCAACGGGACCCCGGAGGACGTGGCCGAGGTCATCGCCTTCGCCGCGTCCGAGCGCTCCTCCTACCTCACGGGCAGCTGCCTGCTCGCGGACGGCGGCACCACGCTCCTCTGAGCGGTTTTCCCGAGGTTTATCAGCCGCTTTACCGGTACCTGATTCGCTGCCACAAGGCAGCGGAAGCCAAGGAATCCACGAGGAAGGCCAGAACATCCGTGACGCAGACCACAGAGAAGTTCGTCAACCGTGACGAGGTCGAACCCGTCTGCTGGTTCGGTGAGGAGGGCCGCTTCCTGCTCCGCAAGGAGGACACCGGCGGTCTGTACAGCTTCTACCAGATCACCACCCAACCGGGCAGCGGGCCGCCGCTGCACGTCCACGAGACGGCCGACGAGGCGTTCTTCATCAACCAGGGACGCTACGAGTTCGAGGTCGGCGGGACCAAGCAGGTGGTCGGGACCGGCACGATCGTCTACGGTCCGCGGGGCGTCCCGCACCGCTTCCGCAACGTCGGCGACGGCCCGGGCCAGCTGCTGGTCATCGCCACCCCCGGCGGCGTGGAGAACTTCTTCATCGGGCTGAGCGAACTGGTTTCCGCCGGACAGCCGGACTGGGAGCAGCTGCAGGAGCTCGCCAACCGGAACCGCGTCCGCGGCTTCCGGCCGGCGCCGGGCACGCACGACCTGGCCGGTCCGCCCAGCGGCGTGCGCGGCGCCGGCGGCCCGCCGAACGGCCTGGGCGCCCGCGGCTGACCGAGCCATCGCCTCCCGCACATCCGGCCGGGGGGGGGGGGGGGGAGGGGGTCGTTCAATTGGGCTGAACTGTATGGCAGTTGCACTGAGCTGTATGAGCGACCCTACT
>NZ_JBHTTU010000035.1:50564-69532 GCF_042794375.1 Kitasatospora sp. NPDC056531
GGGTGGGGGGGGGGAGGGGGGGGGGTGGGGGGGGGGGGAAGGGTGGGTGTGGCGGTGCGGGCGGAGGGGGGGGGCGTGGGGGGGGGGGGGAGCGATCGCCTCCCGAGTGTGGGGGGGGGGCCTCGGGGCGCACCCTGCCCCCCCGGCCGTCCTTCTACCGCTCCGGTCCTGACACACACTTCACACGGAGGAACCCATGCCCGGACAGCCGCCCGGCGCCAAGCGCAGCCTGAGGCCCGGCGCACCCCGTCGTCACGATGTGATCATCCTCGGCTCGGGGATCGCCGGTTCGACCCTGGGCGCGATCCTGGCGAAGCAGGGCGTCTCGGTGCTGCTCCTCGACGGTGGGACGCATCCCCGGTTCGCCGTCGGTGAGTCGACCACGCTCTACACCCTCAAGTTGTTCCGGCTGCTGGCACGCCGCTACGGGGTGCCCGAGCTCGAACCCCTGACGTCGTACGAGGGGTGCCGGGACGAGATCGCCCCGACCAGCGGGACCAAGCGCCACTTCGGCTTCATCCGCCACGAGGAGGGGAAGGAACCGGACCCCGCGGAGTTCCTCCAGTTCAGTCCGCCGTCGAAGGTGCTGCAGACCAGTCACCTGTTCCGGCAGGACACCGACGCCTACCTCTTCCACGCCGCCGTCCGGTACGGCTGCGACGCGCTCCAGGCCTTCATGGTCGATGACGTCGAACTCGCGGACGACCACGTCGCGGTCGTCGGTCGGAACGGGGAGCGCTACGAGGGGCGGTACCTGGTGGACGCCAGCGGCTTCCGCTCCCCGATCGCGCAGCACCTCGGGCTGCGCGAGGAGCCGGACGCGCTCAAGCACCACTCCCGCTCGATGTTCACCCACATGATCAGCGTGCGGCCCACCGACGAGTGCCTGCGGGTGGGGCCCGAGGACGCCCCGCCCATTCCCTGGGTGGAGGGCACCATGCACCACCTGTTCGAGCGCGGCTGGTTCTGGTCGATCCCGTTCAACAACGGGGCCGGATCCAGGAATCCGTTGATCAGCGTGGGCCTCACGCTGGACGAGCGGCTCTACCCGAAGCGCGAGGACGTCAGCCCCGAGCAGGAGTTCCGGGAGTTCGCCGCCCGGTTCCCCGCGGTCGACCGGCTCTTCTCCCAGGCCCGCACCGTTCGTCCCTGGGTGTCCGCCGGCCGTATCCAGTACAGCTCCAGCCGGACCGTGGGCCACCGGTGGTGTCTGATGTCGCACGCCGCCGGCTTCATCGACCCGCTCTACTCGCGCGGTCTCACCAACACCGGCGAGGTGATCAACTCCCTGGCCTGGCGCCTGCTGGAGGCACTCGCCGAGGACGACTTCAGCGAGGAGCGCTTCGCCTACGTGGACGAGCTCCAGCGCGGGCTGGTCCGGTACAACGACGAGCTCGTCAACTGCTCCTTCATCTCCTTCTCCGACCACGCGCTGTGGAACGCGGTCTATCGGATCTGGTGCGCCGCCGAGGTGCCGATCAACCTGCGCTTCGACCGGTTCACGGAGCGCTTCACGGCGGCCGGTGACGACGCCGTGCTGCGCAGGATGGAGGAGGCGGCGTACCCGGGCAGCCCGGTTCCGGGCTCGGACGGCTACCAGGCGCTGTTCGAGTCGATGGTCCGGGTCTGCGAGGCCGTGGACCGGGGTGAGCGGACCGCCGCCGACGCGGGCCTGGAGCTGATGAAGGCCGTCCAGGAGTCCCCGGTGGTCCTCGACCACCTCGGCCTGCGCGACCCGGCCACCCGGTTCGTCTACCCGCAACCCGACGACCTGCGGCGGATGGCCCGCTGGCTGGCGCACGAGGGGCCCGAGGAACTGCGCTACCTCACCACGGGCGTCGACGTCCAGGGCCGCCCGCTGCCCGCACCAGAGGCCTCCCGGGACGAGATGGCTCTGCCGCACTGATCCCCGTCCGTTCCCGGAGCAGGCCGGATGCTGACCCCCAGCATCCGGCCTGCTCCGTCGTGCGGGGCCGGCCGGGCGGACGGACTGCCGGGCGGTGCCGGGCGGGCGCAAGGGCGCGCCCCCGGGACAGGTCCCGGGGGCGGAAGGGCGGTGCTGGTTCAGCGAGCGTTCTTGCGACCGACCACCGCGGTCGTGTGCGCGGGCAGCGTGATGGAGCGTTCCACCGTGAAGCCCGCGTCCGTCATCCAGGAGGCGCACTCCGCCGGCGAGAACCCGGTGGCGGTCGCCGACTGGAGCATCATGATGAGACTGAGCGTCAGGTTGTCCGCCTGCGTCCGCTCGTCGTCGACCATGGTGTCGTAGACGATCAGCGCGCCGCCGTCGTTGACGGCGTCGAACGCCTTGGTGAGCAGGTGGTCGCGCCGCTCCGCCGGCCAGTCGTGCAGCACGCTGCCGAGGATCACGACATCCGCCGGCGGCAGCTCGTCGACGAAGAAGTCACCGCCGCGGAAGCGCACCCGGTCGCAGACCCCGTGCCCGGCCACGAGCTCGTCGAAGTACGGCTCCATGGCCGGGCGGTCGAGCACGGTTCCGGTGAGACCCGGATGCGCGACGGCGAGCCGCGCCGCCAGGTTCCCGCGCGCTCCGCCCACGTCGCTGAACGTCCGGTGGCGCGACCAGTCGAACTCCTTGGCCAGACCCTCGGCCACGGCCCCGTTGAAGCCGTCCATGGCCGACAGGAACAGCCGCAGTCGGGCCTGGTCATGGAAGATCCGGGTGAACGGGACCTCACCGCTCGCGTTCTGGTCCCGGGCGTTCCCGGTGCGCAGCAGCCCGAGGAGGGCGTCGTGCCCGGTGCCCATCAGTTCGGTCGTCATCCGCAGGAAGCCGCCGACGAACGCCTCCTGCCCCGGCACCAGGTGCCGGGCCGCCGCGGGGCTGTTGCGATAGCGGCCGCCCTCCCGGACCAGCAGGCCGAGCGCGGTCAGCGCGTCGAAGAAGTCGCGGCTTCCCCTGGGGTGCAGGCCGAGCTGCGCACGAAGGTCCTCCGCGCTCAGCGAGGCGTCGCCGAGCGCGGTGAACACCCCTAGGTCGAGCGCGGCCGTCACGAGCCTGCTCCGGATGAAGGACCATCCGACGAACATGACGTCATACGGGTCGTCCAGCGCGGTCATACCGTCACCCTCCCTGTACCTGAGGCTTGTTGTCGAAGGCGGAGGAGCTCGACGTCCCCCGTCGGCCGATCCGAGCCCGGAGCCAGCGCTCGGCAGGACGCTCGAAGGCCAGGTACAGCAAGCCCGAAGCCGCCACGGTCACGACCACGGCGAGGAGCGCCCAGCCGCCGTTCGACCAGCTCGCCCTGACCGGCCGCAGGTAGAACGAGGCCAGGTCCTTCCGGTCGAAGACGGACGAGGAGATCTCGTACAGCACGGTGAAATGCAACAGGTAGAAGGCGTACGACCACTCGCCGAGCGCGATCAGGGGCTTGCTCCCCAGCCAGGAGGAACCACCCGCCAGATCCCGGGTCGCCACCGACACCACCAGCAGGGCGTACAGCGGCGCGGTGGCCTGGCCGAGCACGTCGAAGGCGACGAAGTGCCGCCAGACCTCACCGCGCAGCAGCCAGAGCACCGCCATCCCCGCGGCCAGCACCGTGGTGGACACGGGGACGGACAGCGGCGAACGCCAACCGCGGCGGATCGCGGCGGCGGCCACGACACCGAGCAGGAACTCCCACAGCCGCGCGATCGGCGAGTAGGTGCCGAAGATCAGCCCCTCCATACCGGTGAAGCGCGGGCGGGCGACCGGCGGGTAGGCCGCCCACAGCCATGCCCTGATGCCCCAGCCGACCACCACCAGCAGCACGGCCGCCCAGGCGAGCCAGGCGCGGCTGCGGCGCAGCGCGAACCGCACCAGGAAGGGGAAGAGGGCGTAGAAGAACGCCTCGCACGACACCGACCAGGTCACCGGGGTGGTGCCGCCCAGGATCCAGTTCGGTATCCACGCCTGGTACACGAGGACCGCGGAGATCGCGATCAGGACCAGCGTGCGGGTCTGCCCCTTCGGGGCGTCCGGGAGCTGCAGGAGGAGCGGCAGCAGAACACCGATGACCAGCATCGGCCAGATCCTGGCGAACCTTCGGCCGTAGAAGCCGCCGACCCGGTCGCCTGGGTCGTAGGTCCAGGTCAGGACGAAGCCCGAGAGCACGAAGAAGAACGTGACGCCCGACGAGCCGAGTGCGAAGAGGCCGCGCAGGTGTGGAACGGGCAGCAGGACGCCGACGTGGGTCACGAAGACGGCGAGCGCGGCGAACCAGCGCAGACCGGTGAGCGAGTCGAGCCTGGGCCGCGCCGAATCGCCGGGGGCGACGAGCCGCGGGTCTCTCGTTTGTGCAGGTGAATTCATGGCAGCAATACCAGCCGATTCAACCGGGGCGGACGGGGGGACTTTCGGGCGGCGCCACAGAATTCCGGGCCATGGCAAAGAATTCCGACGCTGCACCTCGAATCTATTCCACCAGTGCGCGATGAATCCCCCGTTAAGCCGGGATAAAACGGGCCCGCGAACCGCTGGTCGGCTCCCGGTCCGACGGATAGCCTGATTGGCAGCCATATCCGGCTACGGACAGATTCGAGGAATGCCATGCAAAGCTTTCCGTACCGCACGGCGATGGTCACCGGGGCCTCCAGCGGCATCGGCGAGGGCTTCGCCCGACTGCTCGCCCGGCAGGGCGTCGACCTGGTCCTCATCGCCCGCAGGGGCGACCTCCTCAAACAGTTGGCGGACGAGCTGCAGTCCGCCAACGCCGTCACCGTCGAGGTGATGCCGCTCGACCTCACCGAGGAGGACCAGTTGGCGGCCGCCGAGCAGCGGCTGGCGGACCCGGACCGCCCGATCGACCTGCTCGTGAACAACGCGGGATCCAGCGGCTCCGGCTATTTCGCCGAACTGCCGCTGGAGCGCGAACTGCACACCCTGACGCTGAACGCCACCGTGCCGCTGCGGCTGACCCGCGCCTGCCTCCCCGGCATGATCGAGCGCCGGGCCGGAGGCATCGTCAACATCTCCTCCATCTCGGCGGTGATGCCGAGGCCCCGCTCGGCCACCTACGCGGCGTCCAAGTCGTTCCTCAACTCGCTGGGCGAGAGCCTCGCCATGGAGGTCGGCCACCTCGGGGTCCACATCACGACCGTCCACACCGGCCTGACCGACTCGGGCTTCCACGCCGCGGCGGGCGTCCCGGTCGAGACCCTGCCCAAGATCCGCCGGCTCACCCCGGAGGAGGTGGCCGGGCCGGCGCTGGAGGCGGTGGCGGCCGGCCGCGCCTCCGTGGTGCCCGGCACGGGGTACCGCATCCGGCTCCCGCTGATGCGTGTCATGCCCCGGTCCCTGGTCCGGAAAATGGTCCGGCGCGTCCACAAGGTCTGACCCCCTGCTCGGCGCAAGACGACTAGCATGGCCGGGAGTTCATCACTCCGCCCACGGTCGGCCACTCGCGAATGAGGACGAACCCATGACCACTCGGCGCACGATCCCGCCGAAGAACAAGGTGCGAAACCGGCTCGTCATCTTCTTCCACCGTATCGGCCTGCCCTTCGGCCCGATGCACCTGTTGACCGTTCCGGGCCGCAAGAGCGGCCTCCCGCGCACCACCCCGGTGGCCCCGGTGACCATCGACGGGGCCCGCTACATCCTCCAGGCCTATCCGAACTCCGACTGGGTGAAGAACGCGCGCGCCGCGGGCCAGGGCGTGCTCACCCGTGGACGCCGTGCCCAGCGGGTGGACCTGGTGGAGCTCCCAGAAGCGGAACGAGGCCCCGTGCTCCGGGAGTTCCCGCGCCAGAATCCCAGGGGGGCCGACGCCTTCGTCCGCAACGGCCTGGTCGCCTCACCGTCCCCCGAGGCCTTCGCGGCGGCCGCCCCGCTCTGCCCGGTGTTCCGCGTCGTTCCGCGTGGTGCAGCGGTAGGTTGATGTTTCGTCAGGCAGACGACCGGTCCGGGGCGGCGCATCCGCGTCACCCGGGCCGCCTGCTGCGGAACGACTCAACGAAGGTACAGGCCATGCGAGTTCGACTTCTCAAGAGTGTGACCCTGACGTCCACCGGCCTGCTCGCCGGCGCCTTCGGCTACGGCGCCGTCAACCTCACGCCCACCTTCAGGGCTGTTCCGCTCGACATGCGGTTGACGTTCCATGCGCGGCTGATGCGCATGAACTCCCCGGTCATGGTCGGCGCGATGACGGTCTCGACGCTGAGCTCACTGTCCCTCGCCCGGCTGACCCACGGACCGGAGCGGCGGCGCGCCCTCGGGGCCGGCCTGCTGACCGCGGCATCGTTCGCGATCACCCGGTTCGGCAACGTACCGATCAACGCCCGGATCAAGACCTGGGCGGTGACCGAGGCGCCCGCCGACCACGCGCGGATCCTGCGGCGATGGGAGAGGTACAACGTGCTGCGGACCGTCACGGCGGTAGGCGCGTTCGCCTTGCTCGCCGACCTGGCACCGGGACGGTTGACGCAGCAATAAGGGAGAAGACACCGTTCTCACCGGCAAGCATAATCTCTTGTTGCGTCGACCCAATTGCCTTGCTAGGGGACACCATGCCAGGTTCGGCACGTACCAGGATTCTGCTCGTCGATTCGCATCACATATCCCTGACGGGGCTGCGGACCATTTTCGAGGACTATCCGGATCTCCATGTGGAGGCCGGTGCCAGGGACGGCAGGGCCGCGCGGGAGAGTTACCGGGATCTCCGGCCGGACGTCGTCGTCGTCAACACCCACGCCCAGGCCTCCGAGACCATCGAGAGCATCCTCGCGCTCTCCGACGTCCCCCCTCGTGTCCCGCCGCCCAACATCCTGGTCCTGCTCGACAACGTCGACGATGCGAACCGGGTCATCGAGGCCGGCGTCAGGGGGCTGCTGTCGAGCCACAGCAGCTCGGAGGAGCTCGCCGCGGCGGTCCGCCTCATCGCCACGGGCCGCTCGATGCTCATCCCCGCGGGGAGTGAGGGAAGACCGACCTCCCCGCTGGGAGAGCTCACCACCAGGGAGGCCGAGGTCTTCCACCTGGTGGCACGCGGTTACAGCAATGCCGAGATATCCGCCGCGCTCACCCTCAGCCAGAGCACCGTGAAATCCCATATCCAGCGGCTGATGGAGAAGTTGGGGCTCCGGAACCGGGTGCACGCCGTCATCTTCGCCTACGAGAAGAACGTCGTCCACACCGGCTCCTGAGCCACCGCGATTCATTCAGTCGCCGCTCCGTCGGACGCCCTGAGTTGGGACACGATCCGCCAGAGGTCGAACACGTTCCGGTCCTCCCTGACCAGACCGCTCTCGACGCGCCACAGTTGCATGCCCTCCGAGGTCACCACGCGTCCGGTGGGCGCCACTCCCGCGTACTCCCCCACGTGCCTGGCCCGCGTGGTGAACCACGTCGCCACCCACTGCCCCTCCGCGACCTGGTGGCCGACCTCGACGGTGAGGTCAGCGAACGCGGAATGCCGCTGCAGCACGCTGCGCTTGGGGCCCTCGGGGCCCACCCGCCGGCCGCCGATCTCGAAATCCGGGGCGAAGATCTCGTCCGCCACCGCCAGGTTCCCCCGGCACCACCCCTCCCGGAACCAGTACCGCGCGAGGGCCTTGTTGGCCTCCTGCTCGTCCGCGCCGCTCACCGCTCGGCCCGCCCCGGCGCGCCGGCGGCGGCCTTGCGCAGCGCGCTCAAGGCGTCCCGCCCCATGCTGCTCAGCTCCGGCAGTGGCGACGCGGCCGCCCACTCCAGGAAGCCCGCCATCTCGGCGCGTCCCGGATGGATGAACCGAACGTCGGTGTCCTTCCACCCGAACCCGGGGTTCACCGCCTCCGAACCCCTGATGAGGTCGAGGATCCGGTCGGCCGCCGTGTCACCGTCGATCTGCTGCGCCTCGTACTGCTCGCAGGCCCGCACCGTGCCGTCGAGAAGCGCTTTGAAGGACTCGCTGTCGGGCCACCACAGTCCGGTGAAGGGGGCCTTCTCCAGCGCGCTGAAGACCTCGGGATCCCGATCGGCCTTGAAGGCGCGCAGGGCGTTGTTCACCCGCAGCGTCCCCGGGGTGTTCCCGCTGCCCCAGACCCGGAAGACCGCGTCCCAGAGCCGGAAGTGCGAGAAGGCGATGAACGAGCAGTTGACCAACTGGTCATTGTAGTCCAGCAGGCCCTGCTCCAACTCCTCGACGTAGCTGAAGCGTTCCTCGGCGAAGTCGTCGTCGGCGAGCGCCTCCAGCAGCCGGGGGACGAGTGCGTGGATGACCTCGAAGGTGTTGGACATCCCGCGCGAGTAGAGCGGGTCCAGGAACCCGGCGGCGTGCGACATCAGGCACCAGCGCGCGCCCACCGTCTTCCGGGACGAGTACTGGAGCCGGTCCGTGGAGACCCACTCGCGAACCTTCCCGGCTCCCTCGAACTGCCGCGCCACCGCCGGGAACCGGCTGAGCAGCCGGGCGAACTCCTCGTCCGGGCCGATGTCCTCGGGCTTGGGGTAGCGCCGCTCGTCCAGGGTGACGCCCACGCTGCACACCGGGTTGCGGGACAGCTCGTGGTTGTCGAACGGGATGATCCAGAACCAGCCGCGGTCGAAGAGGTGGTGCATCGTCCCCTCGTGCCAGCGGACCGGCGGCCGGCTCTCCGCGGGCCCGCCCACCACGTCGTCGAACGGGCGCACCCCGATCATGTGGGTGAACAGCGAGCGCGAGTGGTGCTTGAACCGCGCCGGCTGCTCCCGCAGGTCCAGCTTGTCGGCGAGCGGCGAGCGGAAGCCACTGGCATCCACCAGGTACCGGGCCCGGACCTCGTACCCGTCGACCCCGGTCAGGGTGACCCCGTCGTCGTCGAGGTCGACCTCGGCGACGCGCCACTGCTGACGCGTCTCGCATCCGTGGCCGACCGCCACCCGGAACAGATAGGCATCGCTGTCCTGCCGGAACAGATGGCTCGCGGAGGTCAACGCGTCGGGTATGACGAACTGGTGGGCCTGCGCAGGGTCCGGCTCCTGTCCCGGACGGTGCAGCATGAAGCCGAAGTGCCGCTTGCGGCCGAAGGTGTTGCTCACCTTCTCGTTGATCGTCGTCGCGTCGGTCAACGCATCCAGCTCGGGGACGTCGTACCGCTCGGCGATCACCTGCAGCCACGCGACGAGCTGCGGGATCATGGACTCCCCCACGGCGAACCGCGGGTGGGTGCCCGCATCGGCGAGCAGGACCTTGACCCCGTTCCTGGCGAGCACGGCGCCCAGGGTGGATCCCGCGATGCCTGACCCGAGGATCACCACGTCATAGCGAGGAATCTGTGTGGACACAGACGATTCCTTTCAAGGTTGTCCGGTCTCGGGTCGGAGGCGGTGGGCCGGACCCGCGGAACCACCGTGGCAGATACCGATGAAGGCGCGAGAAAGCGCGGGTGAGCCGCCGCACCCGGCTAGGCGCGGCGGCTCATGGATCAGTCCCGCCCGGACCGGGTCGGGGAGACCGTCGCCGATGCCGTCTCCGCCTCGGCCGCCCTGGGCCCGACCGGCCGCGGGACCCTCACCTCGGTACCCACATCCGGGTCACGGGTGACGAGCACCCGTCCGAGGGCGCGGGGGAACCACCAGCTGGACCGCCCGAGCAGGGTGACCAGTGCCGGGGTGAGGAGCCCTCGGACCACCGTGGCGTCGACGATGATGCCCGCCGCCAGCGCGGTCGCGAACACCTTCACGTCCGTGATCGGGATGCTGGCCAGTGCGGTGAAGGCCAGGAACAGGATGAGCGCGGCCGAGGTGACGAGCCGTCCGGTCCGGCTGATGCCGGTGACGACGGAGGGCGCCACGGTGTCGCGCACGCCCTTGGCCTTGAGCTCCAGGTGGGTCTCCCTGATCCGGTGCAGGATGAAGACCTCGTAGTCCATCGACAGTCCGAACAGGAACGCGAAGACCGTCATGGGGATCCAGATGGTCACGGCACCGATGGCCGGGGTGTTGAACAACAGCTCACTGCCGTAGCCCTTCTGCCAGACGAGGACCACCACGCCGTAGGCCGCGCAGGTCGACAGGGCGTTGAGCACCAGCGCCTTCAGCGGCAGCACCACCGACCGCAGCGTCCGCGCCAGCACGACGAAGGTGAGCAGGCCCACGAAGAGCACGATGAGACCCGTCGATCCGTAGACCGCGTCGATGAAGTCGGACTCCTGGGCCGGCCCGCCGCCCGCGAGGACGCCCGGGGTCCGCCGTGCGGTGTCCGTCACCTTGGTCACCACGTCGCTGCCGGCGGCGCTCGAAGGATCCTTGCTGGTCCACACCTCGACGATGCGGTCGCCGCCGCGCGCCCAGTCCGTCGGGGCGAGCGTGCCCGCCACGCCGTCGATGCCGCGGAGCTTCTCGCTCACGGCCGTCGCGCCGGCGTCCGGGACGAGCACCTCGACGGGACGGGCGATCCCCTCGCCGAGACCGGCGTCGACGACCCGTTGGAAGGTCGCCGCGGGCTGTCCGCCCTTCGCCAGGGTCGCGGTCGCCGGGCTGCCGAGGCGCAGGGAGAGCACCGGGGCGGCGAGCGCGAGCAGCACCACGCCACTCACCAGGGCGATCAGGACCGGACGCCGGGTGGTGACGCGGGCGATGGCGCCCCACATCCTGCTGTCCGGCCGGTGCTGACGGCGCGGGCGGTCGAGGCGGTCACCCCAGGAGTAGAGCAGGACCGGCAGCAGCGTGAGCGCGACGGCGACGCTCACCAGGGGGATTAGCAGTCCCGCGTAGCCGACGCTGCGCAGGAACGGCACCGGGAGGACGACGAGCGCGGCCAGCGAGACGGCCACGGTTGCGCCGCTGAGCGCGACCGCCCGACCCGCGGTCGCGATGGACCGGACGATCGCCTCCTTGCGCGCCTCGGGATCGGCCCGGTCGACACCGGGCCGGTTCCGTTCCTCGCGCCAGCGGGTGACGACCAGCAGCGCGTAGTCGATGGCGACACCGAGGCCGATCAGCGACACCAGGTACTGCACGATGAAGGACACATCGGTGAGGCCGGTCACGCCGCGCACCAGCAGGAAGGTCGTGGGGATCGCCACCGCCGCGATCACCAGCGGCAGGAGCGCCAGACCACTGGCGAAGACCAGCGCCAGGACCACCAGCGCACCCAGACCACCGATCAGGGTCTCGACGATCGGGCTGCGCTTGGCTCCGCTGTCCCGCCCGGAGAGCACCGGCTGGCCGGTCAGCTCGACCTGGGCGCCGGCGATCTTCGTCTGCTCAACGGTCTTCTTGATCGCCGGAAGGGACTCGGAGTACGGGTCGTTGGTGTAGTTGGCCGGCGGATACACCAGGGCGACGGTGGTCCGTTTGTCCTGGGACAGCAGCGCCTCGTCACCGCCCGCCGCGTAGGCCACGCTGCGTCCGCCCTTCGGCGTCACCTTGGCGACGAACGCGTCCCATTCCTCGCGCACGGCCGGAGTGTCGACGGTCCTGTCACTCGGCACGGTCACCACCAGCAGCAACGGAGCGTTCTTGCCTCCGGTGCCGGCGAAGCGGTGCGCCAGGGCGTCGTTCGCCACCTGGGCGGGCTTGTCCGGCAGGCGCGATTCGAAGCTCAACTTCTTGATGGTGCTGCTGGTCATCGCCCCGCCGACAAGGGTGAGCACCACCCATAGGAAGGCCACCGGCCATCGGTGGGCCAGCACCCAACGCGTCATGCGCTCCACGGACCGAACCTCCTGTAGGGACACTATGCTGTAGCCACGCTACTTATAGAAGGTAAGCTAACGCTCACACAACTGGGAAGCAAGAGCAGCGAGTTCGGTGGGACAAAGCGTCAACTCGCCTTTGACGCAGGCGAGGACGGACATCAGAATGACCCGCACCCGTCGGCCCCCGCGGGGGCCGACGGGTGCGGGTCATCGGAATGGAACGGGGCGCGGCCCTACTGCCGGCCGACAGCCCGCAGGACGGACACGAAGGACTTCAGGGAGCGGACGAAGTAGCCGGCGGCCAGAACGGTGATCACCGCGGGAACGGAGACCGCGGGCCAGTCGAGTGACTCCGGGTGGCTGAGGCCCCGATTGAGCAGCAGGCCGACCAGCGCGAGCAGCGCGCAGAGCAGACCGAGGATCGCGGCGAGCGTCCCCGCGGCGGGCGTCTCGCCCCTCGGGGCGGCGGCCGCGCGCATGCCCCGGCCGGTGCTCAGGCCCGAGATCGCGCCGGCCAGGCTGAGCACGGTACCGAACGCCAGCAGCGCCAGGCCCGTCAGCAGGGCGGGCGGGTGGTGCTCCCACGGGCCCGCCGGCCCGCCGAGCAGTGCGGAGGCCCACGTGGCGGCGAGCAGCGGAACGACCCGGACCGCCGTCCGGGACAGTCGCTGAGAGCTGATCCGGAGGGTCGCGTCGTTGTACGCCGACGCCACCTCGTTGGGCGGTCCCCACTCCTCCACCGCGCGCCGTGCGGCCTCCTCGGGCCCGGAGCTCCCCGCGAGGTTCTCCTCGGCGGCGCACTCCAGCCCGTCCATCACCTCCTCGATGATCGCGCTGCGCCTCGAGTAGGTACCGACCAACTCCTCGGCCAGGCGGTCGGTGTAGCCCTGTAACACCGCCGATTGCGACACGCTCATCCCCCTAGAACACCTGAGACGACCGACGAGAACTCCTGCCAGTCATGCCGCTTGCTGGCCAGTTCACGGTGCCCGCCGGGCGTGAGGTAGTAGTTGCGTCGACGCCTGCCGCTGCTCCGGGACCACTCGCTGCCGACCAGGCCGGCGGCTTCCAGCCGGTGCAGAGCAGGATAGACCGTGCCGGTCGGGAGGTTTATCGCGCCTCCGCTGCGCCGCTTGAGCTCCTCGATGACCGCATAGCCATGCAGCTCGCCCGGCTCCAGGACCGACAGCAGCATCCCTTCCAGGTTCCCTCTCAGCGCATCTGCCTTCATGAGTAACCAGACTACCTATCCGGGCGGCGGGTCGGGAGCGGGCAACCGCCCCCGTCTGATGCCGGAAATCCGGTTCGCCGACGGCGACTTCCGGATTGCCCCGCTCAGCGGTCCGGAGCGACCAGTCCGCGCAGGAGCGGCATCGCCACGCGTTCCACGTCCTCCAGCGGGACCTCGGCCAGGTCCGGCATGCGCAGAAGGTAACGCTGTACCGCGATACCCATCAGCACGGAGGCGAAGACGGAGGCCCGCAACCGTGCGTCCGGACCGTCCAGCTGGGCGGCGATCCGGTCGACGGCCTCGGTGGTGAGGTGTTCGCGGGTCAGCTCGGCGGCTTCCTCGCTCGTCATGCTCGCCCGCAGCAGCACCGCCATCGGGCTGTCCGGGTCGGCCGCCCAGCTGCGGAGCATGCCGTGCAGGTAGTTCTCGGCCGAACGCACCGGGTCCGGGTCGCTGAGTTCGTCGATCGGGATGTGCCAGTACACGGACTCGCGGAAGAGGTTCTGCTTGGTACCGAAGTACTGGATCACCGAGGACTTGTCGACCTCTGCCGCCAGGGCGATGCCGCGGATTGTGGCCCGCTCATAGCCGTACCGCCCGAACTCCTTGCGGGCCGCCAGCAGGATCCGCCTGCGGGTGCGCTCCCCCTTGGGGCCTCGGCGGGGCCGGTCCGCGGCCGACTCGGCGGTCACGGGGCCGGGATCGACGCTTGTCAAGGGGCTCATCTCCTCCGTTCGGACGATTCGACTGTACCGGACCGAACCAGCGGCCCGGTGCAGTCGAATCGACGGACGCCCAGGTCACCCCGCGTGGACGGGCTTGGCGTCCTCGCCCGCCGCCTGCGGCCCGGTGGTGACCGCGAAGCCGGCGATCAGCATGGCGGTGACGAACACCAGGGCGCCCACGGCGAGCCCCGCACCGTAGCCGTGAGTCATGGCGTCCACGGCCCGTGCCAGCAGCCCGAAGTCGTGCGTCTTCAGGGCACGGAAGTAGGTCGCGTCGGCCTGCGGCAGCCGGTTGTTCGCGGCGGTGGTGGCGATCGTGGTCAGCACGGCGAGGCCTAGGGCGCCGCCGATCTGCTGACCGGTGTTCAGCAGCGCCGACGCGCTGCCCGAGTCTCCTTCGTCGACCCCGCTGAGCGCACCGAGGGTCATCGGGACGAAGGTGGCGGCCAGGCCGACCGCCGTCACGAACATCGCCGGCATCAGATGGGTGACGTAGGAGGAGTCCGGGGTCAGCGTGCTGAACCAGTACATGCCCACCGCGCTGATCGCCATGCCGGGCACGGCGAGCGTCCGCAGCGGGAGCCTGGCGACCAGTTTGGAGGCGACGGCCGCCGTCGCGCCCACTCCGATACTGAAGGGCAGGTAGGCCAGGCCGGTCCGGACCGCGCTGTAGCCGAGGACCAGCTGCATGTAGAGCGTCAGGAAGTAGAAGGTGGCGAACATGCCTGCGCCGACCAGGAACATCGTGGCGTAGGCCCCCGCCCGGTTGCGGTTCCTCAGCACCCGCAGCGGCAGCAGCGGGTGGCTGCCACGGGTCTGGATGACCAGGAAGACCGCGAGCAGTACGGCCGCCGCGGCGAAGCAGCCGAGGGTGGGTCCGTCCGTCCAACCGTCCTGCCCGGCACGGGTGATGGCGTACACCAGGGCCAGCAGGCCGGCGGTACCGGTGACGGCGCCCGGGACGTCCAGCCGGCCGCTGCTGCGGTCGGCCTCGCGCAGGACCGAGGTGCCGAAGAGTACGGCGAGGCCGATCGGGATGTTGATGAACATCACCCAGCGCCAGCTGAGGTACTCGGTGAGGACGCCGCCGAGCAGGAGTCCGACGGTCGATCCGAGCCCGGCCATGGCGCCGTAGACGCCCATCGCCCGGTTGCGCTCCTTGCCCTCGGCGAAGGTCGTGGTGATGAGCGCGAGTGCGGTCGGCGCGGCGACGGCGGCGCCGAGGCCCTGCAGCGACCGGGCGGCGATCAGCACGGCGGAGTCGGGTGCGACCCCGCCGAGCAGTGAGGCGAGGGCGAAGACGACGATGCCGGTCCGGAAGACCCGCCGGCGGCCGAACAGGTCGCCGGCCCGCCCGCCGAGGAGCATGAGCCCGCCGAAGGCGAGGGCGTAGCTCTTGACGATCCAGGCCAGGCTGTCTCCGGACATCCCGAGCGAGGTCTGCATGCTCGGGAGGGCGATGTTCACGATGGTGCCGTCGAGGGCGACCATCAACTGGGCCGCGGCGAGGACCAGCAGGGCGATACCCGGACGGCTGACCGCCGACGGGCCTGGGTCCGCCGCTGCCGCGGCTGGGCCGGTGCGCGATTCGAGTGCCATGGGACCTCCGGATCTACAGGCGGTAGCTGGGCCCGTGCGAGAGCAGCCTGGGAAAAATATACAAGCGTTGAGTTTTTTGCGCGAGCCCATTGCCGGCCGTCCGGCCGATCGTGTCGCCGCGTCAACCGGCCTACGCCCCAACGGTCGACGGCGAGCTATCCGCCCGTCGACCCGAACCGGAACGTCACACCGGTCAGCCGTTCCGAGAGCTCCCAGAGCCGGCCCGCCGTCGCGCGGTCGCGCATCGCCGGTTCGCGTCTGGCCACCGGCGCACCGCGCTGCTGAAGCGGTCCGCCGGGCACCACATAGCTGCCGCCCGGCAACTCCGGTTCGGTCGCCGCGTACACGGAGGTCAGGGCGCCGTCGGCGGTCGGCTTGGCGAGCAGGCGGGCCAGCCGGGGCAGCAGTTCGCCGTACAGCCCGCCCTGACCGGTGTGCTCCTCGGAGGCGAGCACGTTCGAGCGGGTCAGTCCCGGCGCCACCACGAAGCTGCGCAGCGCGGCCGCGGAATCGTCGGCCCGGCGCTGGAGCTCCATCCCGAAGTACAGGTTGGCCCGCTTCGACAGCAGGTACGCGGTGAACGCCCGATAGCGGCGCTCGGCTCCGAGCCGCTCCAGCCTGAACCGGGTCACTCGCTGCGCCTCGCTGCTGACGGTCACCACCCTCGGCTCCCGCGCTCGGAGCAGCCGGGGCAGGAGCAGGCCGGTGAGCGCGAAGGGACCGAGGTGGTTGACGCCCAGGTGCGTCTCGAAGCCGTCGGCGGTGCGCGCGAAGGGGACCATGGCGAGCCCGGCGTTGTTGACCAGCAGGTCGACCCGGTCGTGCTCCAGTCCTTCGGCGAAGGCCCGCACCGAACCCAGGTCGGCGAGGTCCAGCGTCCGCAGCTCGAACCGGGCGGCCGGCGCCTCCTCGCGCAACCGGGCCAGGGCGTCCGCACCGCGCGCGGCACTGCGGCAGGCCAGGACGACGCTCGCGCCCCGGCGGGCGAGTTCGAGCGCCGTCACCCAGCCGATCCCGCTGTTGGCGCCGGTCACCACCGCCAGCCGCCCGGACTGGTCCGGGACGCGGCCCAGGTCCCAGGCGGACGAAGGCCCCACCGACGTCACCGCTTGACCCTCCGGCGCTGCCGGAGGGTCCTGGCGAACTTCTTGAGCTTGCGCACATTGGTGTCGGCGACGTCGAACAGCGTTCCCGCACCGACCAGCACGAGCAGCAGGCTGCCGGAGACGGCCATCACCGGCGGACGGTGCTCGGTGCCCCGGACCGAGGTGAACTCCGGCTCACGGACCGCTCGAAGGGTGAGGTCGGCCTTGGGCAGCCGATTCAGGTAGGCGAGGCGCCAGACGCCGGGCAGCGCCGCGTAGGCGCGCATGCCGGCCTTGGTCGCCGGGAGGTCCTCGCCGTTCTCCAACCGCCACCTGGCCCGGCGCTCCAAGCCACGGTGCCAGGCCTCCACTGCGCCGGCCACCAGGTGCGGGTCGAGGTGGTGCCAGGGCGCGGACTGCGACAGGTACAGCCGACGGCTCAGTCCGGTGCGCAGCGCGGCCTGCTCCGGCCCCTCGTCGCTGCTCCGGCCGCCGGTCTCCAACAGCCACCGGGAGGCGCGGAAGCGACCGAGCATCGCGGCTCCGAACACGGTGAGGTCGAGGAGGTGGTCCAGGATGAAGAACCGGCTGTCCGCGACGGCGCCGCTGTACTTGGACTTGACCATCGAGCGCATGATCCGCCAGTCGGCGGTGACGGCCCGGTTCACGTGGTTCAGGTAGTCGGTGTCCAGATGCCCGTGCCGGACGTCCTCCTGGGCGATGTTGGCGATGTGCCAGGAGGTGGTCATGGAGAGCGAGATGCCCTGGCTGTAGTACGCGTCGATGATCGACGAGGCGTCGCCGACCATGGCGTAACGGCGGGGCGAGACGAAGGTGTCGGTACAGTGCTGGACGTCCTTGTAGGCGCTGAACTCCAGGAGGTTCTCCTCCTTGATCCAGTCCAGCACCGGGTAGCGGCGGATGATCTTCCAGAACACCTCGCGGGCGTTGCCCTCCTCGGGCTGCCGGCTGCGGCGGTAGGTGACGCCGACGCTGACCCGGTCACCGTTCAGCCGGATGATCCAGATCCAGTAGCCGTCCCCCCACAGGTGCAGGGTGTTGCGGTCCCGGCGGGCCACGTCGCCGTCCGGGAAGCGGTACGTCCAGCGCTCGTCGAAGAGGTCGTCGGTGCAGTCGGCGAACTGCCCCCAGGCCGCGGTGGTGCTGAACTCGTCGTCGAGCGGCAGGTCATGGCCGAAGCGGCGGGCGAGCAGCCGGGCGTTGCCGGAGCAGTCGACGATCCAGCGGGCGTCGATCTCGCCGCTCTCGCTCCTGTCGCGCGAGACCCAGGTCAGCCGGTGGTCGGCGCCGTCCTCACCCAGTTCGACGTCCCGGACCAGGCCGCGGTCGACCATGGTCAGCCCGTCCATGCCGCGGGCGCGGTCGCGCAGTTCGGCCTCGATCTCGGGCCGGACGATCTGGGCGTCCTGGAACATGACCCGCGGGAACATCGGGTTCTCGGCCTTGTCGATCCACCGCTGCGGCAGTCCGCTCTCGAAGCCCCACTCCGAGACCGACTCGTCGAAACTGGTCCGGCCCTCCATCCCGTGCGCCATCCAGAAGCCCTCCTTGTGGAAGGACTTGTTGAGCGAGTCGTCCAACTCGCCCAGCACGCGCAGGAAGGAGTTGGAGTAGATCAGCAGGGACTCGCCGACCTTGTAGCTGGCCAGCTGCTTCTCGGTGGGCTGGTCGACGCAGACGACGGACAGCCCACGCTTGGCCATCGCGATCGCGTTGATCAGGCCCACCACACCCGAGCCGATCACACACACGTCGGCACGGATGCGTTCCTGGGGTTCTGCAGACACGCAGCCTCCTCACGTCACAGGAGAGCAGTACAGCTGACGGTACGTCAGCACGAGCTGCCCATCGTCGCGGTCATGGTAAGCACGTGTCCGACCGGGCGACGACTTCGGAATTGCTCAATGCGCTTGGCAATCAAAGCAATTCAGGAGAGGCCAGCCCCTTGGCGTGCTGACCAGAATGCTGCTCGTCCAACTGGGCGACAATGACGAGAGACGGGACAACCATGGGACGGATCCGCCGCATGCTCACCCTGGCCGCCACCGCGACGGCCACGCTGGTCGCCTTCGCGGCGCCGGCCACCGCCCACACACCGGTGGTGCTGAACTCCTGCAACACCCTGCCGCAGACCTCTCCGCAGATTCCGGTCGGCACCGACCCGATCGGGTGGCTGGGGACGCTGCCGCAGATCGGCGCGGACCGCGCCGCGCAGCTGACCATGCAGGCCGGTCAGCAGCTGAACGTGGGCTTCGGCGTGCCGGACCTGGCGCCGGAGAACCAGCTCAGCACCGACCAGCTGCCGGTCGTGGTGATCATCGCACCCGACATGCAGGTCACGCTGCTCCAGCCGACCATGCGCACGCCGCTGTACAACCCCGACTTCAACCAGAACTACCTGTTCCTGAACAACTACTCCACCACGGCGATCGCCGGCACCTACTCGCTGCTGATGATCGGCCGCTCCCCGGAGCGGATCTTCGTCGCCACCGGTGTCGAGAGCGAGGACTTCCACGGCATCCTGCGCGGCTCCGTCGCCACCACCCAGCAGCTCAACAACTGGTACGCGACCCCGCCGACCGCCCCGCAGGCCGCCTGCACCACTCCCTGATCCCCCATCCGCGAAGGGCGCCCCGGCTGCGGCAGCCGGGGGGCCCTTCGCGCTGCACCAGAAAACAGCGCAAGATAAAGCGAAAAGGGTGACGGGAA
>NZ_JBHTTU010000035.1:69542-88260 GCF_042794375.1 Kitasatospora sp. NPDC056531
GAAAGGGCCCCCCCGGCGGGGACCCCGGGGCCCCCCTTCACGCTGCACCGGAACCCGGCGCCGGATCAGGCGCGCAGGGTGACGGGCAGGCTCTCGAAGCCGTGGTGCCCGAGGCCCGGGTTGCGCTTGGGCTCGCCGACGGCGACCTTGCCGAAGCGGTCGAGCAGCCGGTGGAGGAAGATCTCGCCCTCCAGCCGGGCGAGCGGGCCGCCGAGGCAGTAGTGCAGACCGGCCGCGAACGACAGGTGCGGGTTCTCGCGCCGGCCCACGTCGAAGGTGTCCGGGTCGGCGAACGCCTCCGGATCGCGGTTGGCCGACCCGAGCATGCTGATGACGGTCTGACCCGGCGTCAGCTCGAACCCGAGGAAGGTGACCGGCTCCAGCACGCTGATGACGTCCACGTGCGCCGGGGCGTCGTAGCGCAGCATCTCCTCGACCGCGGAGCGGATCAGGCTGCGGTCGGCCCGCAGCCGCTCCAGCTCGCCGGGGGTGTTGAGCAGGGCGTTCAGGCCGTTGCCGAGCATGTTGGCAGTGGGCTTGTTCCCGCCCGCGAAGAGCAGGATCGCGGTCGCGATGGCCTCGGTCTCGTCGAGGTTCTCCCCCTCCGAGACGGTCAGGCGGCTGAGCATGTCGTCGCCCGGGTTCTTGCGCTTGGCGGCGAGCAGCTCGGCGAAGTACCCGGCGAGCGAGTTCTCGGCCCGCGCGCCGATCACGATCTCCTCGGGGCCGGCGGCGGGTTCGATCAGCAGGCCCATGTCGTGGATGGCGGGCGCGATGCCGGCGCGGTCCTCCTCGGGGATGCCGAGCAGATCGGAGATCACGTTGACCGGCAGCGGCATGGCGAAGGTCGTCATGAAGTCACCGCCCGGCTCAGCCGCCAGCCGGTCGAGCAGTTCGTCGGTCCAGCGCAGGATGCTGGGGCTGAGCGCCTCCACGTGGCGGGCCGTGAACGCGGAACTCACCACGCGGCGAAGGCGGGTGTGGTCCGGCGGGTTGGTGAGGATCATCGAGCGCTGCATGCGCTCCATCACCGGGCGGAGCTCCTGCTCGGGGATGTCCTTGACGTGCAGCCGGAGCCACTCGTCGCCCTTGCCGAAGGAACGGTGGCGCAGGGCGGCGTCGCAGTCCTGGTGTCTGCTGAGCACCAGCGCGCTGCCGTCGCTGGTGAGCAGGGCCGGGGCGGTCTCCCGCAGCCGGCGGTAGACGGGGAACGGGTCCTCGGGCGGGGCGACCATGAGCTGGAAGTACAGCTGCTCGGCCTCGGGGTTCTGCTGAGCCACCGTGGTGGACTCGGCGGGATCACTGGTCACGGAGTGTCTCCTCGGGTCTGAAGCGATTGCTGCGGATCCCACACGCTGCTCCGGCAGAGCCACGCCGGAGCAGGGCGGTCGCCGCCCTCGCCCGGCCGCCCGGAGCACACCGGAAGCGTAGTGACGACCGGGCCCCGAGGCTTCTCCCGGATTGCTGTCCGCCGGGGCCGTCGGCAGCGACGGCCCCGGCGGGAGGGGCTCAGCCCTCGGCGCGCATCCGGCCCTCCAGCCACTTGGCACCGCGCACGGCGATGTCGCCGAGCCGGTCCCCGGTGCCGATGGTGAAGTGGTCCCCCGGCGCGGTCTCGACCTCCAGGCCGGGGCAGACCTTCCGCCAGTACGCGACCGGGTCGGGCCGGTCCAGCTCCTCGTCGCCGACGAGCAGGAACGCGGGCTGGTCGAGCGGGGCCGGCTGCCATCCGGACACCAGCCGCAGGTCGTTCTCGTGGATGCGCATCAGCCGCAGGTAGCCGGTGACGTCGACCTCGGCGGGCAGCAGCCCGTGGGCGACGGCGGTGTCCCGGCCGGCCTCGGCGATCCGGTCGGGGGCGGCGTTGCCGATCGCCTCGATCGCGGCCTGCGGCGCGGGCCCGAGGTTCAGATTGACCATGAAGGCGATGTGCCGTCCCACCTCGGTGTCCGGCAGCTCGATGTCCGGGATGTCGGTGTCGATCATCAGGACGTACGCCTTCTGCCCCTGCTCACCCAACTGGCGGGCCACCTCGTAGGCGAGGAAGCCGCCCATGGACCAGCCGCCGAGCACGTACGGCCCCTCAGGCCGGTAGCGCTGGATCTCCTCGCGGTACTCCTTCGCCAAGGTCTCCAGGTCCGCCGGCAGTTCGGGGGCCACCTCGACCAGCCCCCGGCTCTGGAAGCCGCGCACCGGTCCGGGCCAGACGGCGGCCATCGAGAGGTACGGCGCCACCGAACCGCCGAGGACGTGGAACAGGAACAGCTCCTCGCCCTCACCGTCGGCGAGCTCCACGTGGCAGGAGCCTGCGGCCCCGGCACCCTCGGCGATCGCGGCGGCGAGCTGGCGGACCGTCGGGGCCTCGAAGAGCTGGCCGAGCGGGAGATCGGCGCCCTCCTCGGCGCGGATCCGGTTGACCATCCGCAGGGCCAGCAGGGAGTTGCCGCCGAGCGCGAAGAAGTTGTCGTCCACGTCGACCGCGGGCACCTCCAGCAGCTCCTCCCAGATCCCGGCGAGCCTCCGGGCCAGCGGGCCCGCGTCCGCGCCCTCGACCGCCGGGCCCTCTCCGGCGGAGACCAGCGCCCGCGCCCTCCGGACGTCGACCTTGCCGTTGGGCGTCAGCGGCAGCCGGTCGACGATCTGGATGTGGGCGGGAACCATGTAGTGCGGCAGCAGGGTCCGCAGGTGTGCGGCGATCTCCCGTCCGTCGGGCCGCTCGCCCGGCTCGGGCACGACCAGGAGCAGCAGCCGACGCTGACCGCCGGGCGCGTCGTCGACGCAGACCACGCACTCGCGGACCGCGGGGTGGCTACGGGTGGCGGTCTCCACCGCGCCGGGCTCCACCCGGAAACCGAGGATCTTGACCTGACGGTCCTCCCGGCCGAGGAATTCGATCGTCCCGTCCGGCCAGTACCGCCCGAGGTCGCCGGTCCAGTACAGCCGCTCCCCGGTCTCGGGGTGCCGGACGAAGCGCTCCGCCGTGCGCTCCGGGTCGTTGCGGTAGCCCCGGGCGAGGCCGACGCCGCCGATGTAGATCCGGCCGACGGCCCACGGCTGACGGATGCCCAGCCGGTGGTCCAGCACCCGCATGGTCTGGTTGGTCAGCGGACGGCCGTAGGGGATGCTGGGCCACTCGGGGTCGACCTCCCCGACCTCGAACAGGTTCGACCAGACGGCGGCCTCCGTCGCGCCGCCCATGGCCATGATCCGTACGCCGTTCCACAGGACGCGCATCCGCTCGGGCAGCGTGGTCGGGATCCAGTCGCCGCTGAGCAGGAAGGCGCGGATCGGCGGCCGTCCGATCTCCGGTCGCTGCTCGGCGATCTCGGTGATCATCTCGGTGAGGGCCGGCACGGAGTTCCAGACGGTGACGCCGTGCTCGGCGGCCGCCGCCATCCAGGCGAACGGGTCCGGGCGCGAGGTCGCGTCGGGAACGACCAGCCGGGCGCCGGCGGCGAGCGTGCCGAAGACGTCCCACACCGACAGGTCGAAACTCATCGACGAGATGCCGAAGACCCGGTCCGCCGGGTCCAGCCCGATGCGCCGGTTCAGGTCGAGCACGGTGTTGAGCGCCGCCCGGTGCTCGATCATCACGCCCTTGGCCTTGCCGGTGGACCCGGAGGTGTAGATGACGTACGCGAGGTCGTCCGGGTCCGCCGCCACGGGCGGCAGCGGCTCGGTGTCCGGCTCGACACCGTCCACTTCGAGGGTCGTCAGCTCGGGCAGTCCCTCGTGCCGGGGCCGGGCGTGCGACTGGGTGAGCATCACCGGGCCGGCGCACTCCACCAGCATCTCGCGCATCGGCAGGGCGGGGGTGGCGGCGTCGATCGGGCAGTACGCGGCGCCGGAGCGCAGCACGCCGAGGACGGCGACGATCTGTTCCCACCCCTTGCTCATCACCACCGGCACGACGGTCTCGCGGCCGACGCCCCGGGCGATCAGCCACCGTGCCACGGCCCGCGAGCGCTGCTCCAGCTCCTGGTAGCTGAGGGTCCGCCCGGAGGTCACCACGGCCGGCTCGGCGGCCCGCTCGGCCGCCTGGCGCAGGAAGCCGTCTTCCAGCCGGCCCTCGGGCTCCGGCGCGGCGGTGTCGTTGACGGCGTCGATCAGGGCCCGGTGCCGGGCGGGCACCGGATCGGGCTCGACCTCGGCGCCGTCCGCCGCGGCGAGCCGCTTGAGCATGCCGTCGTAGGCCTCGACCATCAGCTCGGGCAGCCCGGGCGGGAAGGCCAAGTCGACGAAGTCCAGGTTGGAGCCGATGCCGCCGTCCGGCATGTCCCGGACCTGGTCGTCGAGCAGGACCTGCGGAGTGTGCTGGACGCGTTCCAGGAAGCGGAACCTGGGCCGGTCGTACGCCGCCATGCTCTCCCAGCCGGGCCCCTGATTGCTGGTGAACACGTACGGCAGCGTGGCGCGCTGGGTCCAGCCCCGGCGCGCCGCCAGCTCACGGCTGATCCGCACCGCCGTCACATCGCTGTTGGCCATGTCGCTCCACAGCCGGCGCTGGAGCCGTTGGGCCCGCTCCCAGAAGCCACCCCCGGCCGTCAGATCGACCTCCAGGGGCAGGGTCGCGGTCCGCTGGCCCACCACGACCTCCTGCCCGGAGTGGCTGGCGGCCTGGTTGAGGTGGACGACGTTGAGGCAGAAGTTCGGGGAGGCCGTCCAGGCGCCCAGGGTCTCCGCGTACACGTGGATCAGCGCGGTGGTCGGCAGCACTCGGTGCTTGCGGAAGTTCTCGCAGAAGCGCTGCCACTCCTCGCCGGTCAGGTAGCTGGTGCGCCCCGTGAAGCGGACCTCCCCGATGCTCTGGGGCTGCCGGGCGAGCGGGAGTTGGGGCGCCTCGGGCAGCGAGTCCAGCCGCTCCTCCCAGTACGTCCACTGCTTCTCGTAGGCCGGGCTGTTCTCGTGGGCGAGCAGGGCCTCGCGCCAGTCGCGGAAGGTGGTGGTCACCGGCGGCAGCTGGGCGGCCGGATCGCGGTAGAGCTCCCACCACTCGCCGACCACCGTGCGGATGCTCGGCGCGTCGAGCAGCAGGAGGCTGGCCCGCAGGTGCAGCCTTGCGCGGTGGCGCCGGGTCCGGCTGACCGTCACCTCGAACAGCGGCCAGCCGGCCGGGTCGAGCCCCTCGTCGCACATCCGGTCACGGGTACGGCGCAGGGCCTCCTCCTGGATCTGCCGGTCGAGGCCCGTGAGGTCGTCGACGGTGATCCGCACCCTCGGGGTCCGGTCGGCCGGTACCGTCCGCTGGAAGCCGTCCTCGCCCATCACCGTCCGCAGGTGATCGTGCCGGAGGATCAGTCGGTTCATGGCCTCCTCGGCCCGCTGCGGGTCCAGGCCGACCGAGTCGAGTTCGAGGTAGTACTGCTGGCGGCCGCCGAGTTCGATCAGACGGCTCTTGCCGACCATGTAGGCGGCCTGGATCTCGGTCAGTGGGAATCCGCCGTCGGCGAGCTCCCGCGTCCCGTGGTCGTTCTCGGTCAAGGTGTCCTCCTGGCGGGCGTGTTCGGGAGCGGTGTCGCCCCTCCGTCTGGTCAGGCCATCCATCCGGCGAACCGTTCGGCGAGCATGATGCAGCTGAGGTTGGTCGGGGCGCTGGGGATCGTGGGCATCACGGAGGCGTCGCAGACCAGCAGGTTCTCGAGTCCGTGGACCCGTCCGCGCTGGTCGACCACCGCCAGTGGGTCCCCGGCCGGGCCCATGCGGGCGGTGCCGGCCGGGTGGCACATCGGCGCGGTGAACTTGCCGACCGCCTCGCGCAGCCGGGTGTCGTCGCCGACCATCCGGTCGGTCCACAGCAGGACGCGCGCGATCAGCTCGCGCAGCGGCGAGGAGCGCAGCACGGACCAGACCATCCGGGTGCCGCGCATCAGCCGTTCGACGTCCTCCGTCCGGGACGCGAGGTTCAGCGTGATCGCGGGCGGCAGGGCGGGATCGGCGCCCCGCAGCTCGACCCGCCCCCGGGAGACCGGGTCGAGCAGCATCGTCGACAGGGCGACGCCGAAGCGGCCGCGCAGCACGCCGGAGATGACCGGGACGGCCACCTCGGTCATGTTGCTCGCGAGGAACAGGCCGAGGCCGTCCTCGGTCCGGGCCATCACCTGGTGCCAGGGAGCGCCGGAGCGGCACACTCCGGGCCCGGGGATCCCCCAGACCGTCACCACGGCGTGGTCGGCGAGGTTCTGGCCGACGCCGCGCAGGTCGGCCACCGGCGCGATGCCGAGCTCGGCGAGCCGCTCCGCCGGCCCGACGCCGGAGCGCTGCAGCAGCACCGGGGTGTGGATGCCGCCGGCGGCCAGCGTGATCCGGTCGGCGTGCACCCGCTCGGTCCGCCCGTCGCGGACCAGCTCGACGCCGAGGGCGCGGGTGCCGGCGAACAGCACCCGGGTGACCGGGGCGTTCGGCCACACGGTCAGGTTGGGCCGCTCGCGAGCCGGGAGCAGGTAGGCCTCGGCCGTCGAGATCCGCCGCCCGCCGGACGCGTTGCTGGGCACCGGACCGACACCGGTCCCGGGGCCGTTGAGATCCTCCAGGTCCGGCAGGCCGAGGTCCCGGCAGCCTCGCCGGAAGGCGAGGGCGGTCGGGTCCCAGTCCGTGACCGGGACCCGCTCGACCGGGATCGGCCCGCTCCCGCCGTGCCCGTCCGCCTTGAGGTCGGCGTCGGTTTCCAGCCGCACGAAGTACGGCAGGACCTGGTCCCAGGCCCACTCCGGGTTGCCGTCGGCGGCCCACCGGTCGAAGTCGTCGGGCAGGCCGCGCAGCGCGATCGCGCCGTTGACGGCGGACGAGCCGCCGAGCACCTTCCCGAGGGGGTACGGGAAGGTACGCCCGGCGGACTCGGCCGCCAGCTCCCAGTTGAGGCCGCTCAGGACGGCCGTGCCGAGGGCGCTCGCCCCGCCGGCGGCCGGCCCCGACTCGGGGCCGGCCTCGATGAGCAGCACGCGGCGGTCGGGCCGTTCGGACAGCCGCGCGGCCAGTGCCGCGCCCGCCGCGCCCGCCCCCACGACGATGTCGTCCCAGCCGCCCGTTGGTGCTCCGGTCACTGGGCTCAGCCCTCCGACCGGTCGCGCAGGAGTTCGGCGAGTTCCGCGATGGTGGGGTGGTCGAAGAGCAGCTCCAGGCCCTCCTCCGCCTCCTGGCCCAGCCCGAAGTCGTCACGGAGCCGACCGAGGATCGCGACGGCGTGCAGCGAGTCACCGCCCAGCTCGAAGAAGTTGTCCTCGACACCGAAGTCGTCGCGCTTGAGGGCGTCCTGCCAGACCGCGAACAGCCGCTGCTCCCACTCGTCCCGCGGGGCGAGGCGTTCGTCCGCCGCCAGGTCCTCCCACGGACTGGGCAGCGCGGACCGGTCCACCTTGCCGTTGGCGCTCAGCGGCAGCCGGTCGACGGTCAGGAAGTGTCGCGGCACCATGTACTCCGGCAGGACCCGCTCCAGGGCCGGACGCAGTCCGGCGAGGTCGAGGCCCCGGCCGCCGTCCGGTGCCTGGGCGAGCAGGACGTGCTGGACGTGGACGTCCACCGCCGCCTCGCCCTCGGGGACGGAGGCGAACCGGACGAACCCGGCGCGCTCGGCCCGCTCCCGCCACTGCGGCACGGTCAGCAGGGCCGTCCGCTCATCGCTGGTCTCCTGGGACAGCCCCTCGATGAAGCTGACGGTCACCAGCTGGATCACCGAGTTGACGGTGCCCTCGATGGCCACGAGCAGTCCTCCGGGGGCGAGCACCCGGCGCAGCCGTTCGAGGGTGGGGTCCAGGTCCTTGGCGTCGTGCAGCACGTTGGCGGCCACCACCACGTCGGCGCTGCCGGGCGGGAAGCCCTGCCCCGCGGGCTCGCGGTCGATGTCCAGGGTGCCGTAGGTGATGAACGGGTAGGCCTCGAAACGGGACTTGGCGCGGTCGGTGAAGTAGCGGGACACGTCGGTGAACCGGTACTCGACCCGGTCCGCCGGCAGTGCGGCCAGCACCTCGCCGGACGTCGACCCGGTGCCCGCGCCGATCTCCAGGACCCGCGCCTTCCGGCCGGGACCGGCACCGTCCACCGCCCGGCGCACCGCCTGCGCGGTGATGCGGTTCTGCAGCCGCGAGACGGGGTTGGTGGCGTACAGGGCGTCGGTCACCCGCGAGTCGCCGCCCGGCAGCAGCAGTTGCAGCGGGCTGACCTCGCCGCGCAGCAGGCCGAGTTGACGGGACGAGCACTCGGCGAAGTACTCCACCAGCGCGGGCTGGCCGCCCGCCGCCCGAGCCTCGGCGAGGCCGTCGGCGACGACCGCGTCCAGCTCCGAGGTGTCGACGGTGCCCGGACAGCGGTACTCGCCCGCCCGGCCGGTCGGCTCCACCGTGCCGGCGGCGGCCAGGGCCGCCAGCCAGTGGCCGATCAGGCCCCGGTAGTGCGGTTTGACGCCGCCGCGTTCGGCGACCTCGGCGGCGGTGACGCTCTCCCCCGGCTTCTGGAAACAGCCCAGCCGGCCGAGGTTGCGGGCCATCAGCGGCAGGCAGAGGCGTTCGAGGATCCGCCAGACCACGCGATAGCGGTCGATGTCCTCCGCGAGTTCGGCCAGCCCGGCGCCCAGTTCCGCCCCGGCGGCCGCGACGGCCGGCTGCCACCCGGCCTCGTCCGCGTCGGCGCCGGCATCGGCGCGCTCGGGGACGATGTGGGCGACCAGGGCGCGGCGGCCGGTGGCCGGGTTGGTGTCCACGCCGACGACCGCCTCGGCCACGCCGGGCTGCCGGCGCAGCGCCGCCGCGATCTCGCCCAGCTCGATCCGGTAGCCGTTGAGTTTGACCTGGGAGTCCTGGCGGCCGAGGAACTCGATGTCACCGCCGGGAAGGTAGCGGCCGAGGTCGCCGGTGCGGTAGAGCCGATCGCCGGTGACGGGATGCCGGACGAACCGTTCGGCGGTCCGCTCGGGGTCGGCCCAGTAGCCGAGGGCCACTCCGGCGCCGCCGATGTAGAGCTCGCCCGCGGTCCACACCGGGCAGGGTTCGAGCCGGTCGTCGTAGACGTGCAGGGACTGGTTGGCCAGCGGCTTGCCGTAGGGGATCCGGCTCCAGGCGGCCGGGACCTCCCCGATCGGGTAGGCGACCGACCAGATGGAGGCCTCGGTGGCGCCGCCGAGGCTGATGACCTGCGCCCGGGGGTGGGCGGCCCGCACCGCGTCGGGCAGGGTCACCGGGATCCAGTCACCGCTGAGCAGGACCAGCCGCAGCGGCGAGTCGGCGGCAGGGGCGGCCGGGGTCCGCGCGTCGACTGCCGCCTGCATCAGGGCCGGGACGGAGTTCCACACGGTGACACGGTGGCGGTCGACCAATTCGGCCCAGTGCCTGGGGTTGTGGACGTCGTCCGGAGCCGGCAGGACCACGGCGGCGCCGGCGGCCAGCGTGCCGAAGACGTCGTACACCGACAGGTCGAAGCTGAGCGCGGAGAGCGCGAGCACGCGGTCGTCCGGGCCGATCGCGAAGCGGCTGTTGATGTCCTGGACGGTGTTGGCGGCGCCCCGGTGATCGATCATGACGCCCTTGGGGCGGCCGGTCGAGCCCGAGGTGAAGATCACGTAGGCCAGGTCGTCGGGAGCGGGCCCGGTCGGCAGCGGGCCGGACTCGGCCTCGCGCACCTCGGAGTCGGCGAAAGTGACCAGGTCGATGCCGGCGGGCCAGGACAGCTTCCCGCGCAGTTCCGGGGTGGTGACGACGGTGGTGACCCGGCCCTGCTCGAACAGCTCGTTACGGCGGTGCTCGGGCCAGTTGGGGTCGACCGGCAGATACGCGGCCCCGGCCAGGTTCACCCCGAGCACGGCGGGCACCTGCTGCCAGGACTTGTCGACGACCACGCCCACCAGGGTGTTCGGCTCGGCGCCCAGCGCCCGCAGGCGGCGGGCCAGTCGCCGGGCATCCACCACGACCTGACGGTAGGTAACCTGGCCGTCTGCGGCCAGCACGGCGGGCGCGTCCGGGGTGCGTGCGGCCTGTTCCTCGATCAGCCCGCAGAGCGTGCGCGGGGCGATGTCCGCCGCGGTGGCATTGGCCTCGCCGCGCTCGGCGGCCTGCCAGGCCGGCAGAGTGGCCTGCGATCCGGTGCGGTCCCAGCCCGCCGGGTCACCGCTGAGCCGGTCCAGCACGCCCTGGTAGACGTCGAACATGTCGTCCAGCAGCCCCGCCGGGAACAGTTCCTCCACCGCGTCCCAGTTGAACACCAGGCCGCCGGCCTCCTCCGCGGCCTGGTGGTCGAGCCAGACCTGGGGGGTCTGGGTGATCCCGTAGACCTCCTCGCCGAAGAAGCGGATGCCGTCGAAGGGGTCCTGGCCGCCCGAGCCGAGCGCCAGCGCGCTGGTGAACACGATCGGCATCGCGGCGCCCGGTGCGTTGCCGAGCCGCCGGGCGCGTTCGCGCAGCACCCGGACACCGCCGTAGGACAGGTGCTCCAGATCGCGCAGCAGTTGCTGCTGCACCCGGGCCGCCCGGACCGCGAACGCCTCGGCCGGGTCGGCCTGGACGGCCAGCAGCACCACCGAGGTGAAGTCGCCGACCACGTCGTTGATCTGCGGGTGCACCGAAGGGCGGTTGAACAGCGTCAGGTTGAGCGTGAAGCTCGGCTGCGGCGACCACAGCCGCAGTGCCTCCGCGAAGGCGGTCATGAGCACCGCCGAAGCGGTCAGACCGCGCTGCTGAGCGGCCTCCCGCAGGGAGGTCCAGCGTTGCGGCGTCAGCCGGGCCTGGCGCCGGGTGAACCGGGTCCGGTCCAGCTGGGCGGGCTGGCGGGCGAGCGGCAGCGCCGGGGCGGCGGGCAGCTCGTCGAGGCGGCCGAGCCAGTACTCCTCGTCCTGCTGGTAGCGGGCTCCGGCCCGGGCGGCCTGCTCGTGCAGCACGTAGTCGCGGAAGGTCAGCTCCAGCGGCTCGGGCGACCAGTCCGGGTCCTCGTAGAACCGGCGCCACTCACGGAACAGGAGGTAGAGGCTGAGCCCGTCCAGGATCAGCACGTCCAGGCTGATGTGCAGCCGCAGCCGGAGGTCGCCCAGCCGGGAGGCACGGATCTCGAACAGCCGCCGGTTGCCGGGCAGCACCTGGTGGTCCATCTCGCCGCGGATCCGGACGAGCTCCTTCTCCCGCAGTGCGGCCGGGAGTTCACGCAGATCGGCGACCGGGATCTCGTACGGCGGCGCCTCGACCAGCACCTGTTGGCGGCCGTCGGGCCGGATGACCGCGCGCAGCATGTCGTGCCGGGCGATGACCTTGCGCAGGGCCTGGTTCAGCCGGGGCAGCTCCAGCCCCTCGCGCTCCAGCTCGAAGTAGTAGTGCGAGGACACCCCGCCGAGCTCCACCGCCGATCCCCGGCCGACCCAGTACGCGTGCTGGATGTCGGTCAGGGGGAAGGGCTCGTGGCGCTGTGCGGGCTGCGGGAGGACCTCGGCGGGCTTCTCGTCGTCGGCGGTCCGCCGCAGCAGGGCGATCAGCTCGTCGCGGCCGAGTCTCAGCCGCTCACGCAGGTCGGCGGTGAGCGCCCCGGGCGGGGCGTGCACCTGGAGGCGGCCGTCGGACAGCCGCAGCTTGATTCCACGCTGGTGTAGATCGGAGAGCAGGTTCTGGTCCTGCGCCATCGGGTCCTCCTGTGAGACGTGCGCCCGGCCCGGCGCACGCGGCGTCATCGGGAATTGAGAGCGTCCGCCACCCGGGCGAGCGTGTGCGGGTCGGCGAGCAGGGTGTGGTGGGTTCCGGGCAGGACGTCCGCCTCGACGGCGCCGTCGGTGACGGCGGACCAGCCCCAGTCGGCGGCACCGGCCGAGGGGTGGCCGGCGAACTCGCTGACCTCGTCACGCTGGGCGCGCAGCACGGTGATGTCGGCGCCGAGCCGCGGCGCCCGGTAGTTGTTGCAGGCACGGACGACTCCCCGGAACACCGCCAGCGCCGTATCCACCGCAGGCAGGTCCAGGCCCGCGCCATGGCCGTCGAGCAGCTGGTGCACCCGGGCGACCCGGTCGTCCCAGGGCAGCGCGGCCAGGGCCTCGGCGGCCGCCGGTGCGAGCCGGGAGGGATCGAAGCCCACGTCGAGGTCCTCCAGGAACCACCGCAGGACCTCGCCCTCGCCGACCTCCCGCGGTGCCACCGGCGCCGGGGCGTCGACCACCACGAGCCGTTCCACGCGCTCGCCCAGCGCCTCCAGCCGACGGGCCAGCTCGGCGGCGAGGACCGCGCCGGAGGACCAGCCGCCCACCCGGTACGGCCCGTGCGGCTGGATCTCCAGCAGCGCCCACAGATAGAGGTCCGCCAGGTCCTCGGCCTTCTCCAGCGGCTGTCGGCCGGTGTCGGGGCCCGGTGCCTGGAAGGCGTACGCGTCCCGGTCCAGGCCCTCGGCCAGTGCCCGGTAGCAGACCACGTTCCCGCCCGCCGGGTGCACCAGGAACCAGGGCTCCCCGGTGCCCCGCACGCGCAGCCGGACCAGCGGCGACCAGTCGGGCTCTGCGGCGGCGAGCCACTCGGCGAGCCCGGCCACGGTCCGGCGTTCGAGCATCACCCCGAGCGGGACCCGGCGGCCCAGCCGCTCGGTGACCAGTCCGATCACCCGCAGCGCGGCGAAGGACTGCCCGCCCAGATCGAAGAAGTCGTCGTGGACGCCGATCGGCGCGGTGCCCAGGACCGATTCCCAGATCGCCACCAGCTCGGCCTGGAGGGGGGTGGTGGGCTCGGCGGGCCGGTGGCCGCCCTCCCCGCCCTCGGGCCGCAGCTCCTCCAGGGCCCGCCGGTCCAGCTTTCCGTTGGCCGTCAGCGGGAGCCGGTCCAGCACGGTGAGGTGGCTGGGCACCAGGTACCCCGGCAGCCGCCCGGTCAGGAAGGCGCGGATGCCGGCGGGCTCCGGCCGCCGCTCGGTGCCGACCACGAAGGCCGCCAGTTGCTTGCCCGACCCCGAGGACCGCGCCACCACGGCCGCCTGGGCGACGTCCGGATGGTCGAGCAGGACGTGCTCGACCTCACCCGGCTCGACCCGGAAGCCCTGGATCTTGACCTGGAAGTCGGCCCGGCCCAGGAATTCGAGGTCGCCGCTCGGCAGGTAGCGTCCGCGGTCTCCGGTCCGGTAGAGCCGCTCGCCGGTGTCCGGATGGGTGACGAACGCGGCGTCGGTGCGCGCCTGGTCGCCCAGGTAGCCGAGGGCCAGGCCCACGCCGCCGATGCACAGGTCGCCCGCCACCCAGGTCGGCGCGGGGCGGCCGGTCGAGTCGAGCACGTACCAGCTCTGGTTCGCCAGCGGACGGCCGTACGGGATGCTCGGCCGCTCGCGGTCCTCGGCCACGACGGGGTGGAAGACCGACCAGATGGACGCCTCCGTCGCCCCGCCCAGGCTGATCACCCGCGCGTTGGGAGCGATCTCGCGGATCGCGTCCGGGAGCGTGACCGGGATCCAGTCGCCGCTCAGCAGCACGGTGCGCAGGTACGGGAAGCGCGCCCCCGCGCTCTGCGCCGCCTCCACGAACAGCTGCATGATGGCGGGAACCGAGTTCCACACCGTCACCCTGCGGGCCGCGACCAACTCCAGCCACGCGGCCGGGTCGGCCTCTGCGGCCGTCGGCATCACCAGGGTGGCGCCCGCGGCCAGGGTGCCGAAGACGTCGTAGACGGACAGGTCGAAACAGAGCGAGGAGACCCCGAGGACGACGTCCTCGGGCCCGATCCCGAACCGCCGGTTGATGTCGGCGATCGTGTTGGCCGGCCCCCGGTGGTCGAGCATCACGCCCTTGGGCACGCCGGTGGAACCGGAGGTGTAGATGACGTAGGCGAGGTCGCCCGGCGCACGGCCGGCCGGCTCGAACGGCCCCGGCGCGCCGAGCGCCTCCGCGCCGTCCACCGGCACGAGCGGCAGCCCGCCGAAGCCGTCCGGCCGGTCGGCGAGCGCCTCCGCGGTGAGAACGGCCCGGATCCCGGCGTCGGACAGCAGGAAGGCGATCCGTTCGGAGGGCCACGCCGGGTCCATGGGCACGTACGCGGCCCCCGCGGTCAGCGCTCCCGACACGGCGACCACCTGCTCGGGGCCCTTCGGCAGGACCACCGCGACCAGGTCGCCCGGACCGGTCCCGGCCCGGCGCAACAGCTCCGCCACCCGCCCGGCCCGCCGGTGGAGCTCCGCGTAGCCGAGCTCGCCCTGCGAGGTGGCCACCGCCGGCTTGTCCCCCAGCTGCGCCGCCCGTGCGGGCAGGCAGTCGTGCAGCAGCCCGGTGGGGACCTCGGCGCCGTCCCGGTTCAGCTCCTCGCGCCGGGCCCGTTGCCCGGCGGGCAGCAGATCGAAGTCGCGTGCCTCCCAGGCCTCCTCGCCCGCGGCCAGCCGGGTGAGCAGCATCCGGTAGCCGGCCAGCATGTCCTCGATGAGGCCCTCGGGGAACATCGCCTCGATGACGTCCCACACCACCCACAGCCGGCCGTCGTTGAGCTCCCAGAACTCGGTGTCCAGGAGGGTCTGCGGGGTCTCCAGCATGCTGAAGTGCGGCCGGTCCACTGGGCCGACGAACATCGCGCTGCCCACGGCGAACGGGCAGATCGCGCGGCCGGGGGTGCGCTTGACCTGGTTCAGCGTCTGCAGCACCTTGGCGCCGCTCCAGTAGGTGTGCGCCATGTCGGCCAGGACCTGCCGCTGGAGGCGCAGCGCGCGCCGGCCGAACGGCTCGTCGTGCCGCCAGTCCACCTCCAGCGGGTAGAGCGAGGCGAAGTTGCCGAGCACGTCGGCCATCTGCGGGTGCAGCGGCAACGGCCGGTGGCTGATCATGTTGTTCAGCAGGAAGTGCCGGGACCCGCTCCAGTACGCGAGCACCTCCGCGTGGGCGGCGAGCAGTGCGTTGGTGAGGGTCAGCCCGTGCGCCTCGGCTCGGCGCTTCAGCGCGGTCCACAGTTCCGCGGGCAGCAGCAGTTCGCGGCGCGAGAGCATCGAGCGGCCACGGTGCTCGGAACCCGCCACCAGGGGAAGGTCCGGAGCGCTGGGCCAGTCGGCCATCCGCTCGCACCAGTAGGCCTTCGACGCCTGGCCGAGCGGCGACTCCTCCAGCTCGGCGAGCGCCAGGGCGCAGTCGCGGAAGCTGATCTCCAGCTCCGGCAGCGGTTCATCGGGCCGGTGGTAGTAGTGCAGGGCGTCGCGGACCAGGGCGGTACCGCTGGGCGCGTCGGCGAACAGGTTGTTGTTGTTGTAGAGCAGCCGGGCGCGATTCCCGCCGTACCGGCACAACTGCGGCTCCAGCCAGGGCCAGCGGTCGTGCGGTGGCTCCTCGCGCTGCATCGATGCGCGGAGCCGGAGCATCCGCGCCTCCGCCTCGTCCGGGGCCAGGCCGCGCAGGTCGACGACGGTCACGGCGAGGTCGGCCGGATCGCGGACCGTCTGGACGAGCATGTCCTCCCTGGCGACCACCAGGTTCTTCCGCTGGCGCCGGATCGCCCGGTTCAGCGCCTCGACGAAGCGGTCCGGGTCGAGGTCGTCGAAGTCGAACTCGACGTACTGGTGCGGCCGGACGTAGTACTCGAAGCCCTCGCGGCTGCCGATCAGGAAGGACTGCTGGAGGTCGGTCGGCGCGAACGGCTCGTACAGCCGCTCCTCGTCGGGCACGATCTGCGGGAGCTCGGCGGCACTCTCGCGGCCGGCCGCCAGCCGCTCGATCAGCGCGGGCTTCTGTGCGGCCACCCGGCCGCGCAGCTCGGCCGTCAGCGCCCCACGCGGGGCGGTCACCTCGATCCGGTCGTCGTCGATCAGCTTCAGTCGCACGCCTGCCGCGGCCAGGTCGGCCAGCAGCTCCGTCACCACGTCCGCGCTCTGCGCGTTCACCGAAACGCCTCCCTGTCGGTCGTCCTGCCGTCGGATGTCGTGCCGCGGGCCGGTGTGCCGGCCGCGGTCCTGCCGTACGTCCTCCGGTCGGCGGTCACAGCGTCAGCACCTCGGTGTCCTCGGCGTCGGTCCCGTCCTCGTCCGGGGCGAGCACGGCGCGGATGGCCAGCTGCCGGCAGATCAGGTCCACCACCTCGTCCGCCGTGCCGCCGCCGAGCAGCACGTCCGGCGGGACGTCGGCTCCGAAGTCGGTCGCCAGCCTGTTGCGCAGCCGGATCGTGGTCAGCGAGTCCAAGCCCAGCGTGCCGAGTTCGGTCGCCGCGAAAGCGGGCCGCAGCCGCTCCCGGTCCGCGGCCGGCATCGCGAGCAACCCGACCACCCGGTCCAGCAGCTGGTCGAGCAGGAGGCCCCTGGCCCGGTCACGGTCACGGAGCACCAGCTGCGCCAGCTCGTCGATCGGCTCCGAGCCGGCGGCCGCGTTCTCCGGAAGGTCCTGCGGCGCCACGTCCGCCAGCAGGGTGTACGGCCGGCCGGCGGTCGCGGCGCGGTTGCGGCGCCAGTCGACGGTGGCGAGCCCCAGGTGCGCGGGCGAGTCGGCGGAGAGCCTGCCGAAGGCCGCCAGTGCCTCGGCCACCGGCATGCCGGTCACCCCGGCGACGGCGAGCTGGTCGAGCACCCCCGACCGCACGGCCAGGCCCACCTCTGCCCACGGCCCCCAACTGACGCTCAGAGCAGGCAGGTCACGGCGGCGCCGGTACTCCGCCAAGGCGTCCAGGAACGCGTTGCCGGCGATGTAGCCGGCCTGTCCCGCGGAGCCGACCAGCGAGACGAGCGAGGAGTACAGGACGAAGAAGTCGAGTTCCAGCCCCTCGGTCTGCCGGTGCAACTGCCAGGCGCCGTGCACCTTCGGCGACATCACCCGCTCGACCGCGGGCCCGTCCAATTCGGCCAGCGGCGCGTCCGAGGTCACACCGGCCGCATGCACGATGCCCCGTACGGGCGGCAACCCGGCTGTCCGAGCCAGCAGTTCCGCGACGTCCGCACTGCGGGTCACGTCCGCCGCCCGCAGCTCGACCCGCACCCCCCTGGCCCGGAGCTCGGTGACGGCGGGAAGGTCCGCGCCGGGCAGGGTCCGGCCGACCAGCAGCAGGCTTCGGGCTCCCTGGTCGGCCAGCCAGCCGGCGGTCGCCAGGCCCAGACCGCCGAAGCCGCCGGTCACCAGGTACGTGGCGTCGGGCCGGACCCGGACCGGCCGGTGGTCGGAGGCGGTCTGCGCGTGCTGCCGCAGCCGAGCCTCGTACCAGCGGGCGTCGCGGACGGCGAGGTGGCCCGAGCCCGGGAGCGCCGCGACGTGGGCGAGGACCTCGGCCGGCCGCAGCCGCCGAGCGGCCGGATCGGCGTCGATCTGCACACACTTGAGCTCCGGGTACTCGGCGATCACCGCTTTGGCGGCAGCCGTCAGCGGCGACTGCGTCAGGTCCGGCGCGCCGCCCTCCGGTAGCGCGACCGCCCCCGTCGAACAGACCAGGATCTCGGGCTTGGCCGCGGCGTGGCGACGCAGGACGTGCTTGAGCAGCAGCAGGAGGCCTTGAGCGGTGGCCACGGCCCGGTCCGGCAGAGCGTCCTCGGAACCGTCACCGTCCACCGCCGGGCCACCGTGCAGGATCAGGCCGGACAGCCGGGCACCGGCCGGCACGAGGTCGGCGAGCAGCCGCTCGACGTCGGCCTCGTCCCGGAGGTCGACATACCGCGTCCGCGGGTCGGCCGTTCCTTCCAGCCGGCTGTCGGCCACGGCAACGACCGCCCCCAGCTCCTCCTGCCAGGCGCAGCACTGCTCGGCATCCGCGCCGTACACCAGCCATGTACCGGCCGGGCGCTCCGCCGGCCCCGACGGCAGCGCCGACTCGACCGGGCACCAGGCGAGTTCGTAGGGGCGCGGACGGGCGGCTACCAGCTGGACGAGCGCCGAGCGCGGCACCGCCCGGAACTGCAGTCCCTCCAGCGAGACCAGCAGTTCCCCGTCCTCCGAGCGGACCTCCAGGTCGAGGGCGGAGGCGCCCGAGGGCAGTTCGCCGTGCCAGCGGGCGCTGCACCAGACCCGGTCGGGCACTCGCCCGAAGACGGCGACCCGGTCGATCGCAGCCGGGAGCCAGAGCCTGTCGTCGGTCCCGACGAAGGCGGAGACGATGTGCAGACAGGCGTCCAGCACCACCGGATGCAGGGTGTAGGCGTCCGTCGCGCGGGTGGCGACCGACACGTGCGCGAGCGCCTCGTCACCCTCCCGCAGCAGCCGGGTGAGCCCACGGAAGGCCGGACCGTACTCGACACCGGCGCGCCACAGCCGCTCGTACAGCGTGTCGGTGGGCACCTCGGTGAGACGGGAGGCCCGGTCCTCGATCGACACCCGGCCGGGGTCGGCCGCCTTGGCGGCCGTCGCGGACGCGACGGTGACGTGCTCCGTCCACTGCCCCGTGCGCGGATCACCGCTGTGGCTGAAGCACCGGATCCGGTGCGCGTCGCCGGTGGGCTCGGCCACGGCCTGGGCGCGTACCGGGTCGCCGTCGGGCATCGGCAGGAACTCGTTGAACGTGACCTGCTCCAGCTGCCAAGCGGTGTCCGGATCGGCTGCTGCCGTCTCACGGGTGGCCGCCAGGGCCCACTCCAGCATCGCCGTGGCGGGCATCACCGGGGTGCCGAGCAGCTGGTGCTGGGCGAGATACCACGGCCGGTCGGCCGCCAGGCTGCCGCCGTACCACCGTCCGGACGCACCCGCGAGGTCGATGGCCGCGCCGAGCAGGGGATGCCCGGTCGCGGTCTGTCCCGGTGCCGCGTCGGTGTCGCGGGGCGCGTTCAGCCAGTACGAGCGCTGTTGGAACGGATACGTCGGCAGGTCGGCGCGTGGCCCGGTGACGGGCCAGGCGACAGGCGTACCGTG
>NZ_JBHTTU010000036.1:0-41150 GCF_042794375.1 Kitasatospora sp. NPDC056531
AGGAACCCTGAGGCCGGGGATGTCAACATATCTGGCGTTGACTTTTGGCACGCTGTTGAGTTCTCAAGGAACGGACGCTTCCTTCGGACCGCCTTACCAGCGGGCCCTCCGGGCGCTTCGTTCTTTCGTGATTCCAGCTTAGCAGATGTTTTCCGCTCCGTTTACCGGGGCTTTCTCCATCTGAAATCTGGTGTTAACCGCCGTGTTGCGGCGACTCGACCAACCATAGCGGGTCGGCAGTCGGAGCGCGAATCGGGGCGCGCCGGGGGTCGCCCGGACGGCGGCATGATTTGTTGCTCTCGCGAGCATATACAGCAATGGTCCTGATTCGCCAAGATGCCTGTAGAGTGCGGCGCATCGACTAAGAGGACTAGACCAGTCGTGAGTCGATGAGACGCCGGCCGGCAGGCGGGCGGGGGCGCGGGTCTTCGCCCGAGAATGTCAGCAGATGTCCGAAGTTGACATGATTTAGGCTTCAGTTGATCGTGTGCCGCATCGCGCGGCCGCTCGATGTATTGCGCACTTGGGAGGCACAACCATGACCACTGTGACGTCGCCGCTGACCGGCAAGGTCGTCGGGCTCGCCGGCGTGCCGGACCCGGTGTTCTCGGGTGCGATGGTCGGCCCGGGCACCGCGATCGACCCGGTTCGCGAGCCCACCGAGGCGGTCGCTCCGGTGGACGGCGTCGTCGTCTCCATGCACCCGCACGCCTTCGTGGTCGTGGACGCCGATGGCCACGGTGTACTGACCCACCTGGGGATCGACACCGTGCAGCTGAACGGCGAGGGCTTCGAGCTGCTCGTCAACAAGGGCGACACGGTGGTGCGCGGTCAGGCCGTCATCCGCTGGGACCCGGCCGCCGTCGAGGCTGCGGGCAAGTCGCCGATCTCGCCGATCGTGGCGCTGGAGGCCTCCCTCGAATCGCTCGGCGACCTGCGCGAGGCCGGCGAGGCCCAGGCCGGCGACAAGCTGTTCAGCTGGAGCTGACCTCTCAACCACCGACACACACCCGCCCCGCAGGAGTTGACGGGGCGACTCGGCCTTCAGCGGCTCCCGGCGGGGCCGCTCCTCTCAGCGGAGAATCAGGTACATGCAGAAGACACTGCGCGGCGTGGGTGTCAGCCACGGGGTCGCGATCGGCCAGGTGCGGCACATGGGCACGGCGGTCCTGGAGCCCCCGACCACCCAGATCCCGACCGAGGACGCCCCGCGCGAGCAGGCGCGCGCCCAGGCCGCCGTCGAGGCGGTCGCCGCAGACCTGATCGCCCGCGGCAACCTCGCGGGCGGCGAGGCGCAGGCCGTGCTGGAGGCCCAGGCGCTGATGGCGCAGGACCCGGAGCTGATGGCCGACGTGTCCCGCCGGATCGCCGTCGGCAGCAGCGCCGAGCGCGGCGTGTACGACGCCTTCGCCGCTTACCGTGCGCTGCTCGCCTCCGCCGGGGAGTACCTGGCCGGTCGGGTCGCCGACCTTGACGACGTGCGCAACCGCATCGTGGCCCGGCTGCTGGGTGTGCCGATGCCGGGTGTGCCGGACAGCGACGAGCCGTACGTGCTGTTCGCGCGGGACCTGGCGCCGGCCGACACCGCGCTGCTGGACCCGACGCTGGTGCTCGGCTTCGTGACCGAGGAGGGCGGCCCGACCAGCCACAGCGCCATCCTGGCACGGGCGATGGGCGTGCCGGCCGTGGTCGCGCTGCCGGGGGCGACGGACGTCGCCGAGGGCACCGTCGTCGCGGTGGACGGCAGCTCGGGCGACGTGCTGCTCGACCCGTCGCAGGAGAAGCAGGACGAGCTGCGGGCGATCGCCGCCGAACGCAAGGCCGCGCTGGCCGCCTCCTCCGGTCCGGGGCAGACCTCGGACGGGCACCGGGTACCGCTGCTGGCCAACGTGGGCGGCCCGGCGGACGTGCCGGCGGCGTTGGAGAACGGTGCCGAGGGCGTCGGCCTGTTCCGTACCGAGTTCCTGTTCCTGGACGACTCGGCGAAGGCTCCCAGCGAGGAGAAGCAGGTCGAGGCGTACCGCAAGGTGCTGGAGGCCTTCCCGGAGGGCCGGGTCGTGGTCCGGGTGCTCGACGCGGGCGCGGACAAACCGCTGGACTTCCTGACCCCGGCCGACGAGCCGAACCCGGCGCTGGGTGTGCGCGGTCTGCGCACGCTCCTCGAGCACCCGGAGGTGCTGCGCACCCAGCTGCAGGCGCTGGCCAAGGCGGCCGAGGGCCTGCCGGTGCACCTTGAGGTGATGGCCCCGATGGTGGCCGACCGCAAGGACGCCAAGGACTTCGCGGCCGCTTGTCGCGAGGCCGGGCTGGTCGCCAAGTTCGGTGCGATGGTGGAGATCCCGTCGGCCGCGCTGCGCGCCCGGTCGATCCTGCAGGAGGTCGAGTTCCTGTCGCTGGGCACCAACGACCTCGCGCAGTACGCCTTCGCGGCGGACCGCCAGGTCGGTGCGCTGGCCCGGCTGCAGGATCCGTGGCAGCCGGCGCTGCTGGACCTGATCGCCTCGGCCGCCGCGGCCGCGCAGGCGACGGGCAAGAGTTGCGGCGTCTGCGGTGAGGCGGCGTCGGACCCGCTGCTCGCCGTGGTGCTCACCGGCCTGGGCGTCACCAGCCTCTCCATGGGTGCGGCCTCGATCCCGTACGTGCGGACCGCGCTGGCCAAGTACACCCTGGCGCAGTGCCGTCGGGCCGCTGAGGCCGCGCGGGCGGCGGACAGCGCCGAGGAGGCGCGGGCCGCGGTGCAGCAGGTGCTCTCCGGCGAGTAGCTCCCCGGCGGGTGAGCGGACGGATGCGGGAAGGGGCGCTCCCCACCACTGCGGTGGGGAGCGCCCCTTCGGCGTTCCTCGGGCCGGTCTCGGGCACCGGTCAGGCCTGGCGGTCGACCCGGAGCTGCTCGAAGAAGCGCAGGTGGTCGAGGTTGTCGACGGAGCCGGGGTTGACGGCCTTCTCCAGCGGGGTGCCGGAGAGGATGCGCTTGACCGGGACCTCGATGCGCTTGCCGGTGAGGGTGTGCGGGAGGCCGCGGACGGCGATGACCTCGTCGGGGACGTGGCGCGGGGAGAGTTCGGTGCGCAGCGAAGTGCGGATGCGGCCGATCAGCGCGTCGTCCAGTTCGGCGCCGGGGGCGAGCACCACGAACAGCGGCATCCAGTAACCGCCGTTGGGCTCCTCCAGACCGATGACCAGGGATTCGGCGATCTCGGGGAGGCGCTCGACCACCTCGTAGATGTCCGAGGAGCCCATCCGTACGCCCTGGCGGTTGAGGGTGGAGTCGGAGCGGCCGTGGATGACGACGGTGCCGCGGGAGGTGACGGTGATCCAGTCGCCGTGGCGCCAGACACCGGGGTACATGTCGAAGTAGCTGTCGTGGAAGCGCGTTCCCTCGGGGTCGTTCCAGAAGCCGGTGGGCATGGACGGGAGGGGCTTGGTGACGACGAGCTCGCCGACGGCGTCGGTGAGCGGCCGGCCCTGGACGTCCCAGGACTCGACGGCGGCGCCGAGGCAGGGGGCCTGGATCTCGCCGAGGTAGACGGGGAGGGTGGGGACGCCGCCGACGAAGCAGGAGCAGACGTCGGTGCCGCCGCTGACGGAGGCGAGCCAGACGTCCTCGCTGACCTCGTCGTAGATCCAGCGGAAGCCGTCCGGCGGGAGCGGGGAGCCGGTGGTGCCGATGCAGCGGACGGCGGAGAGGTCGAGGTCGCGGCCGGGGTGGAGGTCGGCCTTGCGGCTGGCGACGATGTAGGCGGCGGAGGTGCCGAGGACGGTGGCGCCGGTGCGGGCGGCGACGGACCACAGGGCGCCGGTGTCGGGGTGGCCGGGGCTGCCGTCGTAGGTGACGATCGTGGACCCGACCAGGAGGCCGGCCACGAGGAAGTTCCACATCATCCAGCCGGTCGAGGTGTACCAGAAGAAGCGGTCCTGGGGGCCGAGGCCGAGGTGGAGGCCGACCTGCTTGAGGTGCTCGACGAGGATGCCGCCCTGGCTCTGCACGATGGGCTTGGGCAGGCCGGTGGTGCCGGAGGAGTAGAGCACCCAGAGCGGGTGGTCGAACGGGAGCTGCGCGAACTCCGGTTCGCCGTCCGGTCCTTGGACCGAGCCGGAGACGAGGTCGGCCCAGTCCAGGGCGCCCTCGGGGGCCGGGCCGCCGAGCAGCGGGACGTGGACGACGGTGCGCAGCGAGGGCAGTTCGCGGCGCAGCTCGGCGACGACGTCGGTGCGGTCGTGGGCCTTGCCGCCGTAGTGGTAGCCGTCGACGGCGATCAGGACGTCGGGTTCGAGCTGCTGGAAGCGGTCGAGCACGCTGCGGGCGCCGAAGTCGGGGGCGCAGGAGGTCCAGACGGCGCCGACGGCGTTGGTGGCGAGGAGGGCGACGACGGCCTGCGGGATGTTGGGCAGGTAGGCGGCGACGCGGGAGTGCGGGCCGATGCCCTGGGCGCGCAGGGCGGCGGCGAGGGCGAGGACCTGGCGGCGCAGTTCGGCCCAGCTGGTCGGGACCGGGTGCTCGTCGGTCTCGTCGAGGTGGAGGATGGCGGGCTGGTCGGCGTTGGCCGGGTCCTCGGCGTGGCGCAGGACGTGCTCGGCGTAGTTGAGGCGGGCGCCGGGGAACCACTGCGAGCCGGTGCGGGTCTCGTCGGCGAGGACGGCGTCGGGCATCCGGGGGTCGGCGAGGACCGCCTCGGGGGCCTGGGTGAATCGGACGTCGAACCACTGGGTGACGGCGGTCCAGAAGCGGTCGAGATCGGCGGTGGACCAGGCGTGCAGGTCCGCGTAGCGCTGGGCGGCCTGCTGGTCGTCGTCGGCCGGCGCGAGCGGGGCGGCCGGGGCGCCGTGGTATTCGGCGGCCCAGGCCTGGAAGGCCACAAGGCTGGTGGCGGCGGCGCGAGCGGGGTTCGGGCGCCAGAGCGGCTGGTCCTGCGGTGGGGTGCTCACGGTGGTGGTCTCCCGGCCGGTGGTGGGGACGGGAGAGCTCGTGGCCAACCCGTCCGGTTGGGCTGTCGGTGCAGACCATGCCATGTGATCGCCCGCCGCGCCAGGGTTGGCCGGCGGCGGCCCGGACGCCTAGCTCTGGGCGAACTCGCCGTCGAACCAGCGGCGGAGGATGCCGTTGTGGAAGTCCCAGACGAGCGGGGTGTCGGCGGTGGCGAGCAGCCAGCCGTCGGTCTCGTCGGTGGGGCGCGAGGGCGGGAGGTCGCTGAGCGGGCGGGCGGGGAGGAGTCCGCAGAGCATGACGAAGCGGCCGTTGGGGTCGGAGGCCATGTGGATCAGCCTGACCTCGGCCGGGTCGGCCGAAATGCCGGTCTCCTCGCACAGTTCACGCACGCAGGCCTGCTGCCAGCTCTCGCCGTAGTCCATGTAGCCGCCGGGGAAGGCGAGTTGGCCGTAACCGGGCTCGATGGTGCGGCGGATGACGACCAGCGCGGGGTCGGCGTCGGGGCGGGTGACGGGGAGGACGGCGACCGCGACGGGCAGCGGGTTGCGGTAGCTGATCTCGGCGCAGCCGGGGCAGGTGCGGGGCCAGGCGTCGGTACCGGGTGGGTAGGGGGTGCCGCAGAAGTGGCAGTGGGAGAAGGGCCGGTGGACGGTCTGGGTCGCTTCGTCTGTGGTCATGGCCGGATCGTAGCCCTGTTCGTCAACGGCGTTCCCGGGGTCGAGGTGGTCAGTGGGCCCGGCCGTCGCCCGGGGCGGCGTCGCTCGGCGGCTCTTCGCGGGCGGGGCGGAGCAGGGCGGGGTGGAGCAATCGGGCGTCGCCGGCGTGGTAGGTGCGGGCTCGGGGACCACCGCGTGCACCGCCGCGTTCGGTGGTGGCGCCGGTGCTCTCGACGAAGCCGGGGACGGAGAGCACCTTGCGGTGGAAGTTGCCGGGGTGGAGCTTCTCGTCCCAGACGGCCTCGTAGACGGCGCGCAGGTCGGGGATGGTGAAGTCGTACGGCAGGAAGGCGGTGGCGAGCGGGCTGTACTCGAACTTGGCGCGGACCCGGTCGAGGCCGTCGGTGAGGATGCGGGCGTGGTCGAAGGCGAGGGTGATCGGGCGGGGGCCGGTGTGCCCGTCGACGCCACCCCCGTGGGTGTCGACGGGCACACCGGTGGCTGGAGTGGAACCGCAGGACCGCGGGCCCAGGTCAAGGTCGGCGACCGGGTGCCAGGCGGCGGCCGCGGCGTCCGTCCCGGCCTGGGGGTCGGGCAGGTCGGGGGCGAAGGCGAGGTAGGCGACGGAGACGACGTGCATGCGCGGATCCCGCTCGGGGGCACCGTAGGTGCCGAGCTGTTCCAGGTGCAGGCGGCAGAGCCGGGCCTCGACCTCGGAGACGCCCTGCAGGCCTGTCTCCTCGGCGAGCTCGCGGGCCGCGGCTTCGTCCAGGCCCTCCTCCCCCGCGCGCAGGAAGCCGCCGGGCAGCGCCCAGCAGCCCTGGTAGGGCGGGGCGCCGCGTTCGACCAGCAGCACGTGCAGGTTGCCCCGGCGCAGCGTCAGGGCGACGACGTCGACGGTGACGGCGATGGGGGCGTAGGCGCGCGGGTCGTACGCGGCGAGCCACTCCTGCTCGGCCGCGGGCCCGGCGCCGGGCCGGGGGGACGGTTCGTCGGCTGCCATCGCGGGCTCCTCTCCGCGCTCTCCAGGACACCTGGTGCTGTCGTTCTCGGTCTGAGCACAACGTAACGACTGCCTTCCCCGGCGGCAAATGGTTTTCCCGGTCGGCGGGAGCCTCCGGCTTCTAGGCTGTGACCAGGAAGGACCGCTCCCGAGGAGGCCCCGATGCCCATTGCTCCCCCGCCGGACTTCGCCGCGGCGCTGGCGGCCGGTCCCCTGGTCCTGGACGGCGGGATGTCGAACCAGTTGGCGGCGGCCGGGCACGACCTGTCGGACGAGCTGTGGTCGGCGCGGCTGCTCGCGGACGACCCGGAGGCGGTGGTGGCGGCACACCGGGCGTACTTCGCGGCCGGGGCCGACGTCGCGATCACGGCGAGCTACCAGGCGAGCTTCGAGGGCTTCGCCCGGCGCGGGGTGGGGCACACGGACGCGGCACGGCTGCTGGCGAGCAGTGTGGAGCTGGCCCGGGAGGCGGCGCGGGCCGAGCCGGGCGGGCGGCGACGCTGGGTGGCGGCCTCGGTGGGTCCGTACGGGGCGGTGCTGGCGGACGGTTCGGAGTACCGGGGGCGGTACGGGCTGAGCACGGCGGAGCTGGTGGCCTTCCACCGGCCACGGCTGGAGGTGCTGGCCGCGGCCCGGCCGGACGTGCTGGCGCTGGAGACGGTGCCGGACGCGGAGGAGGCGCGGGCGCTGCTGGCGCTGGTGCGCGGGCTGGAGGTGCCGGCCTGGCTGTCGTACAGCGTGGCGGGCGACCGGACCCGGGCCGGGCAACCGCTCGCGGAGGCCTTCGCGCTGGCCGCGGAGGTGGACGAGGTGGTGGCGGTGGGCGTCAACTGCTGCACGCCGCAGGACGCGGACCGGGCGGTGGCGCTGGCCGCCGAGGTGACCGGTAAGCCGGTGGTGGTCTATCCGAACAGCGGGGAGGAGTGGGACGCCGACCGCCGGGGCTGGCGCGGGGAGCCGACCTTCCGCTCGGTCCGGGTGGGCGGCTGGCTGGCGGACGGTGCGCGGCTGGTCGGCGGTTGCTGCCGGGTCGGGCCGGACGGGATCGCCGCGCTGGCGGCCGAGGTGGCGGTGCGGCGTGGGCGCATGAGCGAACGGAGCGAGCGAATCGATCAAAGGCGCGCGTGGGCGAATGCCCCTGCCGAGCACAGCGAGGCGGGCGCATGAGCGAGCGCAGCGAGCGAATCGATCAAAGGCGCGCGTGGGCGAATGCCCCTGCCGAGCACAGCGAGGCGGGCGCATGAGCGAGCCAGGCGGGCGCGGTGTGGAGGGCTAGAAGTCGACCGAGGGGCCAGGGAGGTTAACACCCGGCCGAGTACGGGTTACCGAGGGGGAAGGTGCACGGACGGACGGCGGCCTGGCAGACTCGTCCCGTCATCAATGCGGTCGACATTGTCGACCGCCTGTCAGCGCGGAGGTACCCATGCCCGGCCCGATCCAGTCGCTATCCCGGGCCGCCGCGATCATGCGCCTGCTGGCGGGCGGTGAGCGTCGACTGGGCCTGTCCGAGGTCGCGACGGCGCTGGACCTCGCCAAGGGCACCGCGCACGGCATCCTGCGCACGCTCCAGCAGGAGGGGTTCGTCGAGCAGGACCCGGAGAGCGGCAAGTACCAGCTGGGCGCCGAGCTGCTGCGGCTCGGACAGAGCTACCTGGACGTGCACGAGCTGCGGGCGCGGGCGCTGGTGTGGGCGGACGACCTGGCCCGGGCGGCCGGGGAGACCGTGTACCTGGGGGTGCTGCACCAGCAGGGGGTGCTGATCGTGCACCACGTGTTCCGGCCCGACGACACCCGGCAAGTGCTGGAGGTCGGTTCGATGCAGCCGCTGCACAGCACCGCGCTCGGCAAGGTGCTGGTGGCCTACGACCCGGTCGCGCGTGGGGAGTTGGGCGACGGGCCGTACGAGTCGTACACCCTGCGGACGTTGACCGAGGCGACCGACCTGGACGCCGAGTGTGCGCTGATCCGCGAGCGCGGCTGGGCGGACTCGATCGAGGAGACCTGGGAGGGCGTGGCCTCGATCGGCGCGCTGATCCAGGACCGGCGGCGCAACCCGGTGGGCGCGGTGTGCATCAACGGACCGGTGGAACGGGTCTGCGAGGACGGCTTCGTGAAGCCCTCGCTGGTCGCCTCTGTGCGCAGCGCGGCGCGCGCGATCTCGCGCGATCTGGGCGCCGGGCGCTTCTGAGCACAGCAGTCGAATCGTCACGCTGAGGCGCGGACGGGCGGTAGGCCTGTCCGCGCCTTGGCGTTTTGTCCTGATTCCGGGAGCTCCGCTGGGTAACTTCGATGGACCCGCCGAGGGAAGGGTCACAGCTGCGTAACCCTGCCTTGACGTGGGGCCGACCTGGGGAGGAAGCTTCCGCATGACGGTCGACATTGTCGAACGACGGCCGGGAAGATCACTCCCCCAGCGCGCTCACCCGCACAGGGATCGACCGGCCGCCTGCCCCCACCCCCGCACCTCCGGGCCATGACAAGGGAGTCTTTGTGTCCGCGTTCTCCAACGGCGACGTCTTCGTCGGCGAAACCCTCGGCACCGCCGCCCTGATACTCCTCGGCGGTGGCGTCTGCGCCGCCGTGACCCTCAAGAAGTCGAAGGCCCTCAACGCCGGCTGGCTGGCGATCACCTTCGGCTGGGGCTTCGCGGTCCTCATCGCCGCCTACATGACCGGTGCTAAGTCCGGCGCCCACCTCAACCCGGCCGTCACCATCGCGCTCGCGGTCAAGAGCGGCGACTGGAGCCAGGTGCCGCTCTACATCGGCTCCCAGATGCTCGGCGCGATGATCGGCGCCACGCTCGTCTGGCTCACCTACCTCGGCCAGTTCCAGGCCAACGAGGAGCCCACCCTCGGCATCTTCTCGACCGGGCCCGAGATCCGGAACCCGATCCAGAACGTGATCACCGAGATCATCGGCACCTTCGTGCTCTGCATGGCGATCCTCACCCTCGGCACCACCAAGGGCCTGGGCGATAGCGGCATGGGCACCCTGATCGTCGCCCTCACCGTCGTCGGCATCGGCCTCTCCCTCGGTGGCCCGACCGGCTACGCCATCAACCCGGCCCGCGACCTCGGCCCGCGCATCATGCACTCGATCCTGCCGATCCCCGGCAAGGGCGGCTCCGACTGGTCGTACGCCTGGGTCCCGGTCGTCGGCCCGATCCTGGGCGGCCTGGCGGCCGGCGGCGTGTACAACGCCCTGTTCTAAAGGGCGGGTTGGAACCCGCCGAGCACGGGGACTGACCGGACGAGCGTGTACCGAACGTGCGTGTCAGGCCCACCCACCCCGTAACCCCCCGAACTTGAGCCGAGGACCTTCCACATGACCTCCACTGGCAACTACATCGCCGCGATCGACCAGGGCACCACCTCCAGCCGCTGCATCATCTTCGGGGCCGACGGCCGGATCGTCGCCGTCGACCAGCAGGAGCACCGGCAGATCTTCCCCCAGCCCGGCTACGTCGAGCACGACGCCACCGAGATCTGGACCCGGGTGCAGTCGGTCGTCCGCGGTGCACTGGAGAAGGCCGGCCTGACCAAGGACGACATCCGCGCCATCGGCATCACCAACCAGCGCGAGACCACCGTCCTGTGGGACAAGCACACCGGTGAGCCGGTGCACAACGCGCTGGTGTGGCAGGACACCCGCACCGAGGCGCTCTGCCGCGAGCTGGGCCGCAACGTGGGCCAGGACCGCTTCCGCCGCGAGACCGGCCTCCCGCTGGCCAGCTACTTCGCCGGCCCGAAGATCCGCTGGCTGCTGGACAACGTCGAGGGCCTGCGCGAGCGGGCCGAGGCCGGCGACATCCTGTTCGGCACCATGGACACCTGGGTGATCTGGAACCTCACCGGCGGTGTCAACGGCGGCAAGCACGTCACCGACGTGACCAACGCCAGCCGCACCATGCTGATGAACCTGAAGACGCTGGCCTGGGACGAGAGCATCGCCGAGTCGATGGGCGTGCCGATGGCCGTCCTGCCGGAGATCCGCTCCTCCGCCGAGGTGTACGGCGAGGCCGTCGGCGACCTGGCCGGCGTCCCGGTCGCCTCCGCGCTCGGCGACCAGCAGGCCGCGCTGTTCGGCCAGACCTGCTTCGACGAGGGCGAGGCCAAGTCGACCTACGGCACCGGCACCTTCCTGCTGCTGAACACCGGCGAGAAGATCGTCAACTCGTACCACGGCCTGCTGACCACGGTCGGCTACCGGATCGGCGACCAGGCCCCGGTGTACGCGCTGGAGGGTTCGATCGCCGTCACCGGCGCGCTCGTCCAGTGGCTGCGCGACCAGCTCGGCATCATCTCCACCGCCGCCGAGATCGAGACCCTCGCCAACACGGTCGAGGACAACGGCGGCGCCTACTTCGTCCCGGCCTTCTCCGGCCTGTTCGCCCCGTACTGGCGCTCCGACGCCCGCGGTGTGATCGCCGGTCTGACCCGGTACGTCACCAAGGGCCACCTGGCCCGGGCCGTCCTGGAGGCCACCGCCTGGCAGACCCGCGAGGTCGTCGACGCCATGCAGAAGGACTCCGGGGTCGAGCTCACCGCCCTCAAGGTCGACGGCGGCATGACCAGCAACAACCTGCTCATGCAGAACATCGCCGACGTCCTGGACGCCCCGGTCGAGCGCCCGTACGTGGCCGAGACCACCGCCCTCGGCGCCGCCTACGCGGCCGGTCTCGCCGTCGGCTTCTGGAACGACCTCGACACCCTGCGGGCCAACTGGCACCGCGCCGCCGAGTGGACCCCGCGCATGGACGAGGCCACCCGGGAGCGTGAGTACAAGAAGTGGCTCAAGGCCGTGGAGCGCACCATGGGCTGGGTGGAGGAGGAAGAGAACAACTGATCGACGAGCCGGTCGGGGCCCCGGGCCCCGACCGGCCGCCCGCTGTTCCGGCAACGGGTGTCACTGGGTTTCACCGGCCCGCCGCATCGGGCCGACCGGCCTCTCCCGCAGGGGCCGCACCGTACACGAGAGGAGTAACGGCGCCGCCCGACCAGCGCGCCGTACACAACCACCATGGCAACCATCCCGACCCTGGGCGCCGAGCGCACCGCCGGCCGCACCGCCTCCCGCGCCGAGACCCGCGAGCTGCTCGGCAAGGCCACCTATGACCTGCTGGTGATCGGGGGCGGCATCCTCGGCACGGCCGTCGCCTGGACCGCGTCCCAGGCCGGCCTGAAGGTCGCCATGGTCGACGCCGGCGACTTCGCCGGCGCCACGTCCAGCGCCTCGTCCAAGCTCGTCCACGGCGGTCTGCGCTACCTGCAGACCGGCGCGGTCAAGCTGGTGGCGGAGAACCACAAGGAGCGCCGCGCGCTCTCCACCGACGTGGCCCCGCACCTGGTCAACCCGCTGACCTTCTTCGTGCCGGTCTACAAGGGCGGCCCGCACGGCGCGGCCAAGCTCGGCGCCGGCGTGTTCCTGTACTCGGCGCTGTCCGCCTTCCGCGACGGCATGGGCCGGGTCTCCACCGCCGCGCACGCCGCCCAGCAGGTGCCCGCCCTGCGCACCGAGGGCCTGCGCTCGGTGGCCGTGTACGGCGACCACCAGATGAACGACTCGCGCGTCGCGGTGATGACCGTGCGCGCCGCGGTCGACGCCGGCGCCGTGGTGCTCAACCACGCCGAGGTCACCGGGCTGCGCTTCACCGCCGGCCGGGTCACCGGCGCCGAGGTGCGCGACCGCCTGGACGGCAACGAGTTCGGCATCAACGCCCGCCTGGTGCTCAACGCCACCGGCCCGTGGGTGGACCACCTGCGCACGATGGAGGACGCCGGCGCCGCGCCGTCGATCCGCCTCTCCAAGGGCGCGCACGTCGTGGTCAAGCGCCGTTCCCCGTGGCGCGCCGCGCTGACCATCCCGATCGACAAGTACCGCGTCTCCTTCGCCATCCCGTGGGAGGACCACGTCCTGCTCGGCACCACCGACGAGGAGTACACCGGCGACCCGAAGGACGTCCGGGCCACCGACGCGGACATCGACCAGATCATGGGCGAGGCCGCGCACGCGATCCGCGACGAGCACCTCGACCGCGACCTGATCACCTACGCCTTCGCCGGCCTGCGCGTGCTGCCGGGCGGCCCGGGCGACACCGCCGCCGCCAAGCGCGAGACGGTCGTCACCGAGGGCCGCGGCGGCATGCTGTCGGTCTCCGGCGGCAAGTGGACCACCTACCGTCACATCGGCCGCACCGTGCTGGAGAAGCTGGCCCACGTGCCCGGCACCAGCCTCGCCGAGGACATGTCCCCGATCGCCCCGACCGTGCCGCTGCCGGGCGTCGGCGCGCCGAACGCGGTGGCGCACCGCCTGCTGATCGACCGTGAGCCGGGCTCGCGGATGGAGCCGCTGGTGGCCAAGCACCTGGCCAGCCACTACGGCACCCTCTCCTTCGAGATCGCCCGCATGATCGACGAGAACCCGGAGCTCGGCCGGCCGATCCACGAGGACGGGCCGGACGTCTGGGCGCAGGTCGCGTACGCGGCCGACAGCGAGTGGGCGTACACGGCGGACGACGTGCTGCGTCGCCGTACCACCATGACGGTGCGCGGGTTGGACACGCCGGAGATCCGGGCCGAGGTCGAGGCCTTCCTCGCGAAGCGTGGAGCCAAGTAAGCACAGCCTCGCGAAGCGTGGAGCCAAGTAAGCACAGCCTCGCGAAGCGTGGAACCAAGTAGGAACGGCCTGGCGAAGCGTGCGGGTGGGTAAGCGCAAGGTCCGACAAGCAACCCGCTTGTGACGGGCGGGCGTTCGGTGTTCCGGACGCCCGCCCTTCGTCGTTATACGACGACGCCCGCCTTGACGACGTGCTTCAGGTGGCGGTCGGGGCGGGTGAGGACGGTGAGGTCGTCCAGGGGGTCGCCGTCGACGACGAGGAGGTCCGCGTGGGCGCCCGGGGCCAGGGTGCCGATCTCCCCCGCCATGCCGAGCAGCCGGGCCGCCGTCGTGGTGGCCGAGCGGAGTACGTCGGCGGGCGGCTGGACCTCGGCGCGGAGCGTGAACTCCTCCAACTGCGCCGGGTGCAGCGGGCCGAGCAGGTCACTGCCGTACACCAGGTTGACGCCCGCGCGGTGGGCGCGCTCCAGGGCGGCCAGGCCCTGGTCGCGGACCTCGGCCAGCTTGCGGAGGGAGGCCGGCGGCAGGCCGGAGCCGGCGCCGAGCCTGGCCGTCTGCGCGTACGCGACCAGCGTGGGCACCAGGAACGCGTCCTTCTCCAGCAGCAGCCCGATGTTTTCGTCGTCCAGCAGGTTGCCGTGCTCGACGCAGCGCACCCCGGCCCGCAGCGCGCGGTCGATCGCACGCGGGTGGTAGGCGTGCACGGTGACGTACCGGTTGTGGTTCTCCGCCTCCTCGACGGCCGCCCGGATCTCCTCCTCGCTGTACTGGACGGCGGCGATCTCGTCGTGCGGGGAGGCGACGCCGCCGGAGAGCAGGACCTTCAGATGGGCGGCACCCTTGCGGAACTCGTCCCGGGCGGCGGCGCGGACGGCGTCCACGCCGTCGGCGATCCGGCCGAAGTTGGGGCGGGACTCGCAGCAGGGCACCGAGTCGTCCCCGAGCGGGCGCAGGTCACCGTGGCCGCCGGTCTGGGAGAGCGCCTTGCCCCCGAAAACCAGCCGCGGACCGAGCGCGAGGCCCTCGTCCAGGGCCCGGGCCATGCCGTGGTCGGCGCCGCCCACGTCGCGGACGGTGGTGAAACCGCGGCGCAGCATCTGCTCGGCCTCGGCGAGGGCCCGGACGGTGAGGTAACCGGGGGTCCAGTTCGCCACCGCGGCAAGGTCGAGGGTCGTGACCAGCAGGTGGACGTGGGCATCGATCAGGCCGGGCAGGACGGTGGCGCCCTCGGCGTCCAGGACCCGGACGCCTTCGGCGGCGGCGGGCGGGCGGCCGGTGCCGGTGGCGGCGATCCGGCCGTCGACGGTCTCGATCCAGCCCAGGTCGGTGCGGGTGCCGTCCTCGGGGTGGAGCAGGTGGGCGTTGGTGAGCAGCAGCCGGGTCGGTCGGGTCATGGCGGTCGTCCCCTCCAGTTCAGTACGGGCCGTATTGAATACGACTCGTACTGAATACACCATGTATCGTTCTCCTGTGAACCCACCCCCGGCCGAGACCGCCGCTCCCCGACCGCCCCGCCGCCGCGTGCACACCCGGGCCCGGCTGCTCGCCGCGGCGAGCGAGCTCTTCCTCACCGTCGGCTTCGGGCGCACCAGCATCGAGGACATCTGCGCCGCGGCCGGCTACACCCGCGGGGCCTTCTACTCGAACTTCGCCGGCAAGGAGGACCTGCTGCTGGCGCTCTTCGACGACCAGGCCGCCGCGCGGATGGCCGAGCTGGAGAAACTGGCCGCCGCCTGCGAGGCGCTGGCGCCGCAGGAGCGGGCCCGGCTGCTGGTCGAGGCGCTGCTGCGGGTCGAGCCCGCGGAGAGCGGGTGGATCCTGCTGTTCCTGGAGTTCCGACTGGTCGCGGCCCGGTCCGAGACGCTGGCCGAGCAGGTCGCCACGCACGACCGGACGCTGGCGCGGGCGGCGGCGGACGTCCTGGAACGGGCGCTGCCCGAGCTGGTGCCTACGGGGGCGACCGCCCGGCAGGCGGCGGCGGTGATCCTGGCGGCGCGCGAGGGCCTGCTGGCCCGTACGGCAGCGGGCGGCGCGGTGGCCGAGGAGCTGATGGCGGCGACGGCGGCGGTGCTGTCGGGACTTCTGGGGCGCTGACGGAACGCCGAAGGGGCGGCACCCGTACGGTACGGGTGCCGCCCCTCGTGCGCGTCTCGCGGGCTAGATGATCAGGCTCAGCGGCAGGATCAGGGCGATCGCGACCACCGAAATCACCGTCTCCATCACCGACCAGGACTTCAGCGTCTGCCCGACGCTCATCCCGAAGTACTCCTTCACCAGCCAGAAGCCGGCGTCGTTGACGTGCGAAAGGAACAGCGAACCGGCACCGACCGCGAGCACCAGCAGGGCCGAGTGGGTCGAGGACATGTTGGCGGCGAGCGGGGAGACGATGCCGGCCGCGGTGATGGTGGCGACCGTCGCCGAGCCGGTGGCCAGGCGGATCAGCACCGCAATCAGCCAGCCCAGCAGCAGCGCCGAGATGTGCCACTGGCCCGACCAGTGACTGACCATGTCGCCGACGCCCACGTCGATCAGGGTCTGCTTGAAGCCGCCGCCCGCGCCGACGATGAAGACGATGCCCGCGATCGGGCCGAGCGACCTGCCGACGGTGTCGGAGATCCGGGCCTTGTCGAAACCGGCTGCCTTGCCGAGCGTCAGCATGGCGAGCAGGGTCGCGGCGAGCAGCGCGATCAGCGGGGAGCCGATGAAGTCGAACACCCGCTGGCCCATCGCCTTCGGGTCATCGATCACCACGTCGGCCAGGGCCTTGCCGAGCATCAGCACGACCGGCAGCAGGATGGTCGCCAGCACCGCGCCGAAGGACGGGGTGCGCTCGCGCTTGACCGTCTCCTCGGACGCTATGGCGGTCGGGATCTCCAGCGGGCCCACCCAGCGCTCCGCCACCCGGGCGAACAACGGACCGGCGATGATCAGGGTCGGGATCGCGATCAGCAGACCGAGCGCCAGGGTGATGCCGAGGTCGGCCTTCAGGGCGTCGATGGCCACCAGCGGGCCCGGGTGCGGGGGAACGAGGCCGTGCAGCACCGACAGACCGGCCAGGGCCGGAATGCCGACCCGCATCAACGGCACGTTGCCGCGGCGGGCGACCAGCAGCACGATCGGGATCAGCAGGACGACGCCGACCTCGAAGAACAGCGGCAGGCCGAGCACGGCGGCGATCAGCGCCATCGCCCAGGGCAGCGCCTTGTTGCCGGTCCGAGCCAGCACGGTGTCCGCGATGATGTTGGCGCCGCCCGAGTCCGCGAGCAGCTTGCCGAGCATCGCGCCCAGGCCGATCAGCAGACCGACGCTGGCCACGGTGGAGCCGAAGCCCGTCGAGAAGCTGCTCAGCAGCTTGTCGAAGGGCGCGCCCGAGATGGCGGCCAGCAGGCCGGAGCCGATCGTGAGGGCGAGGAACGGGTGCAGCTTCAGCTTGGTGATCGCCAGCACGATCGCGCCGATGCTGAGCAGCACCGCGATCAGCAGCTGGGAGTTGCTGCCGGTGTGCGGCAGGGCCGGTGGGGCGGCCGCCAGGAGGGTGGGGGCAATACTCATGCGCCCGCCTCGCTTCGCTCGGCAGGGGCATTCGCCCATACGCGCCTTCTGATGGCTCGCTCGCTTCGCTCGCTCACGTGAGGTCTCCATTGACGGGCCGCAGCAGCACCACGGCCTTCTCGACGAGTTCTTCGGGGGACGGGCCCACGTCCAGGACGGCGCCGCGCTCGTCCGCGCCCAGGGGTTCCAGGGCGGCGTACTGGGAGCCGAGCAGCGACGTCGGCATGAAGTGGCCGGTGCGGTGGGAGAGCCGGTCCTCGACCAGCTCGTGTCCGCCGCTGAGGTGCAGGAAGAAGGCATCCGGGGCGTCCACGCGCAGGATGTCGCGGTAGCCGTGCTTCAGCGCCGAGCAGGTGACAACGCCGCCGGTGCCGGCCTCGGTGCGCTCCTTGAGCCAGGCACCGATGGCGCGCAGCCAGGGCTCGCGGTCCTGGTCGTCCAGCGGGATGCCGGCGGACATCTTGGCGATGTTCGCCGGCGGGTGGAAGTCGTCCGCCTCGGCGAAGGGGAGATCGAGGCGGTCGGCCAGGAGGCGGGCCAGGGTCGTCTTGCCGACGCCGGAGACGCCCATCACCACGACGGTGAGGGGTGTGACCGGGTGGTCGTGGTTCTCGACGCTGAGAGCCATGGGTGGTGCTCCTTCGTTGCAGGCCGCCACTATCGCTTCAAAGATATGACGTATTCAAGTGCCAGAAACCAAATCGTCATACTTTTACTTCCCTGGGGGTGGGGCCTGGGAAGCGGGGGGTGCCTGCGGCGATCGGGTGGGGCCAGGGAAGGCGGGGATGCCATGGCGCTCGAGTGGGGCCCGAGAAGGCCGGGGCGCCTTCGGCTCCGGGGGTGGGTGGGGCCCGGGCGGGGGTGCCGGGGCCGGGCGGGGGGCGCTGACGGCATTGGGGTGGCGGGGCCGGACGGGGGTCGAGGTGGGGGCGGGGGCTCGACGGGTGGGTGAGGCGAGTCACGCGTGCGCCGGTGGGTGACGTGAGGGCTCGGGGCGGTGGGCGTCTAGGCTGGGCGGATGGAGATCCAGGGGCTGCCCGGTCGGGTGCTTGACGAGCTCGGGCCGGCGATCGCGTCGGGAGAGATTCCCGAGGGCGCGGTGCTGCGCGGGGAGGAGCTGGAGGATCGGTTCGGGGTGTCCCGGACGGTGGTCCGGGAGGCGGTGCGGGTCCTGGAGGGGATGCGCCTGGTGGCCTCCCGGCGGCGGGTCGGGATCACCGTGCAGCCCAAGTCGCTCTGGGACGTGTTCGACCCGATGGTGATCCGCTGGCGACTGGCCGGCTCGGACCGCTCGGCCCAGCTGCGCTCGCTCGGCTCACTGCGGGTGGCCGTCGAGCCCGCCGCCGCCGCGCTCGCCGCCGTGCACGCCACCGACGACGACCGGCGCGAACTCAGCTCGCTGGCCGTGGAGTTGACGGTCACCGCGCGGGCCGCCGACCTGACCACCTTCCTCGGGCACGACATCGCCTTCCACTCCCTGGTGCTGCGCGCGTCCGGCAACGAGATGTTCGCCCACCTCGGGGACACCGTGGGGGCGGTGCTCACCGGGCGGACCGAGTACCATCTGATGCCCCATCAGCCGGAGTCGTACGCGATCCGGTTGCACCGCGAGGTCGCGGAGGCGATCTGCGCGGGGGACGCCGCCCACGCCGAGGCGGCGATGCGGACGATCGTGACGGGCGCTCTGGAGGAGCTCAACCAGCAGTTGGGCTGAGCGCCTTACCCGGCGCGTGCGCCGACGGGGCACTGCCGCATGCCCGGATGGCACGATTTGGCAGCAGTTCGGTGGATTCGGACGCATAGTCCTGGTTCGGTGGGGCAGAGTGAGGCAGGGGGGCGCTTTTTGTGTGCGCCCGTTCCGTGTCCGCCATCGAATTCGCGCCTGGGGGTCGCCCGATGTCCGTGCCACGCCGCCGTCGCCGCCTGCCCGACGAGGTGCGCGCCGCCGCAGTCCGGGCGGTGCTCTGCCTGGCCTTCACCCTGGTGGGTGTGGTGGTCGCGACCTTGGCGTCGTACGCGGGCAGTTGGCTGATGACGCCCGCGCTGATGGCGATGGGGCTCGGAGTGTTCGGCACGATGTGGTGCCTGTTGGAGATCCTGATCTCCCGCCAGGTCGCCGCCCAGCGGATGCGCGGGCCGAACTCCGCGTACCCGATGGCGGGCGGCCGGGTGGCCCCCGAACCGCCGGCCGCCCGGCCGCTCCCCCGCCCCGGCGGCGCGCCGCCGCAGCCGTACCCGCCCCAGCACCCGCACCCGCACCCGCACCCGCACCCGCCGCAGCAGCCGTACCAGCGCCGGGTGCCGACCGCGTAGCCGGACGACACCCGACCCGGCGTCAGGGCACTCCCCTGGAGTCGGGCGCATGGAGTTCTTCCGTTCCAAGGCAGCACCCCAGTACGACCCCGACCTCACCGCCCTGACGACCGACCAGGCCGACCACCTGCGTGAGCTGGTCCGGCAGTACCACGCGGGCATCGGTGTGCGGGCGACCGTCGCCGGCCGGACCGTCCAGCGAGCCGAGGGCACCAGCAACCTGTACAACCTCGCCGAGTTCTGCCGCCGCGCCGAGCCGGGCGAGTGGCCCCAGCTGGTGGAGCGCCACTTCCGCGCCCTAGCCGGCGCCGGCGAGTCCACCCCGCAGAGCCGGGACGACGTCCTCCGCTGCGCCTACCTCCGACTGCTCGCCGACGACGCGATCCCGGCCGAGACGGCGTCCTCCTTCAGCTACCTCCGGCCGGTCGCGACCGGCCTGATGGAGGCGCTCTACCTCGACCTTTCCGACACCGTGCGGGCGTTGGACGACCGCTTCGTCGCCGAGGTCGGACTGGAGCGGCTGCGGGCCGCCGGGCGGGCCAACCTGATCGCCGATCCGGTGGAGTGCGACGCCCTGGAGGGCCCGACCGAGGGCTCGACCCTGTACGCGGTGACCGGCGACTCGATGTTCACGGCCAGCAAGGCGCTGGTGCTGGACGAGTTGGCCCGCGCGGTGACCGGACGCGAACTCGCGCAGGACGGTGCCCTGTTCACCGCGCCCAGCCGGGACTACCTGTTCTTCCACCCGTTGGCCGAACCGCAGGTGGCGGGCGCCGTCAACGACTTGGCCTCGATCGCGCTGCGCGTCCACTCGGAGAACCCGGGGCCGCTCTCGCCCCGGCTCTACTGGTGGCACCAGGGCACGGTCACCAACCTGACTCAGATCGACGAGGCCCAGCGCTCCTTCTCCATCGCGCCGCCCGCCGAACTCATGGCGGTCCTGCGCCGGTTGAAGGACAGCTAGTCCAGCGGGACCGCCCGGTAGTGGGTGGTCAGCCGCCGGTCGCCGTCCAGGACGTGGAAGGCGAGCATCGGCGGGTGGTCGAAGGAGATGCCGCGCCCGCCCTCGCAGGGCAGCGTGATGGTGGAGACCACGCCGGGCGCGACCAGCACCGGCAGTCCGGCGAAGGTGGTCGCGGCGGGGGTGTGGGAGTGGCCGCAGAGCAGGGCGGCGACCCGGGGGTGGCGGCTCAGCACCTGCGCCAGCCGCTCCTCGCCGAACTGGCGGATCCCGTCGACCATCGGTATGTGCAGTTCGACCGGCGGGTGGTGGAAGGCCACCAGGGCGGGCAACTCGGTGCGGCCTTCGGCGAGTCGGGCGTCCAGCCAGTCGAGCGTGCGGTCGTCCAGCAGGCCGTCGTGCTGACCGGGGATGGACGAGTCGAGCATCAGCACGTCGGCGCCGGGCAGTCGGTGCAGCCGGTTCACCGGCTCCTCCCCCGGCTCCTCGCCGAGCAGCACCTCCCGGTACGGCGCCCGGGTGTCGTGGTTGCCGGGACAGGTGAGCACCGGGTGTCGGGAGGTCAGCACCTTGGCCACCTGCTCGTACTCGGCGGGCAGGCCGTGGTCGGCGAGGTCGCCGGTGACCAGCACCGCGTCCAGCGGGCCGGGCAGGGCATTGAGGTACGCCATCACCTGCTCGGCCCGCCGCCGAGCCCGCTTGCCGCGGTCCCGGCGGTGGTCCTGGCCGAGGTGGATGTCACTGAGGTGCGCGATCGTCAGCATGGTGATCACGCTAGTCAGTTCAGGACTGCGCGGGAACCTCCGCGGGGCGCTTGAACATCCGGGTGGCGGTGATCTCGCCGTGGATGGTCGGGCCGTCCGGGTCAGGCTGGGCCGGCAGGCCGGGGCGCAGGTGCTCCTCCACCGAGATGTACTTGAGGCCGGCCCGCAGGTCGGCGTCGTTGCGCAGGCGGATCACCAGTGGGAACTCGGCGAGCGCCGTGGTGTCGAACAGGCCGGTGGTGTAGATGAGCTGGACGCCGAGCGCGTCGGCCACGGCCCGCTGGAGCTCCAGCAGGTAGGTGGCGTTGGCGCGGCCGATCGGGTTGTCCAGGAACAGCGTGCCCGCGTGGCGCAGCTGGGACTGGCCGCGGTCGTTGGCGCGCAGCGCGGCCATCGTGCAGTAGAGCGCGATGGCCGCGGTGAGCAGCTGGCCGCCGGAGAAGACGTCGGACATCTGGCCGACGCCCACCCGCTCCGCGCGCAGCACCGCGTCGGGCTTGAGGATCTCGACGCTGACGCCCTTGGGGCCGATCGCGGCGGCGACACCGCGCAGCAGCAGGGACATGCCGTCGCGGCGCAGGTCGCTGTTCTTCTTGACGGCGGCGCGGGTGGCCTCGTCGATGACCTCGCCGAGGCGCTCGACCAGGGTGGCGTGGTCCGGGTCCTCGAAGCGGATCCGCAGGAACTCCTGGCCGGACCACTCCCCCAGGCCCTCGGGCAGCCGGGACAGCCGCTGGGCGGCGCGCAGGGTGGTGAGCGAGGACTCGACCAGGCCGCGCAGCCGGTCCACGATCGAGCCGCGGTTCTTCTCCAGCTGGGTGAGCTCGTCGGTGAGCACCCGCAGCCGGGGCGCGAACGCGGCGGCCCAGGCGGCGGCGTGCTCGGGCAGCGCGGAGGCGGGCAGTTCACGGATCTGCTGGCGGGCGGGGGTGCGGACGGCCTCGTAGCGGGCGGCGTTGGCGTGCCGGACCAGCGCGTCGGAGGCGTCGCGGACGGCGAGTTCGGCGGAGGACAACTCGCCGGCCGCGGTACGAAGGGTGCGTCGGGCCTCGGTGGCGGTGGTCCGGGCCTCGGCCAGGGAGCCGAGGTACGGCTCGGCCGGGTCGTCCGTGTCCTCCTGGTGGTCGCGCAGGCCGTCGCGCAGTTGGCCGGCCAGTTCGTCGAAGTCGGCGGCGGCGGACTGGGCGGTGTCGAAGGTGCGCTGGAGGTCGGAGTGTGCGGTGCGGGCCGAGTCCACGGCCTCGCGGCACTCGGCGAGCCGGCTGGTGGCGGTGCGCAGCAGGGTCTGGGCGTGCTCGGGGTCGGTGGGGACGAGGTCCTCGGGCAGCTCGGTGTGCGCCTCGCCGTCGGCGGGGGCGGAGCGTTCGGCCTCGCCGCGCAGCCGGCCGAGCTGCTCGCTGGCGGCGGCGGAGCGGGCCTCGATGGTGGCGACCAGCTCCTCGGCGCGGGCGGCGGCGGCCTGGCGGGCCGGGCCGTCGGCGCCGTCGGGGCTGCCGAGCAGTTCCTCGGCGCGGGTGCGGACCTTGTTGGTGAGGCGGTCGAGTTCGGCTGCGGCACCGGCCTCGTCACCCTCGGCGCGGGCCTGTTCGGCGCGCAGGTCGGCGCCGACGCCGACCTTCTCGTAGAGCTGGGAGGCGGCCCGGTAGGCCTCGCGCAGGGCGGGCAGTGCGGCGGGGGCGATCTGCTCGGCGGGCTCGTCGGACTGCTCGGCGGCGGGGATCTCGGCGCGTTCGGCGCGCAGCGCGCGGCCGGTGCGGCGGGCGTCGTCGGCGGCGCGCTGGGCGGCGCGGCGGTCCTCGTCGCAGGTGCGGGCGCGTTCGGCGCAGACGGCCTGGCGGCGGTCGCACTCGGCGGCGTCCTCGCCCAACTCGCGCTGGCGGCGGCCCCAGTTGGCGCGTTCGCGCAGTCGGAAGGCGAGGCCGGAGAGGGCGTCGGCGCGGCGGCGGGCGCGCTGGGCGGCCTCGCGGTGCTCCTCGTGCGCGGAGGCGGCGGTGGCGTGGTCGGTCTCGGCCTCGTCGTGGTCGGCGCGCAGGGTGGCCAGCGCGGCGGCGGACTGCTCGGCGTGCTCGCGGGCGGCCTCGGCGGCGGCGGCGAGTTCGGCGAGGGTGCCGGGCGGGCAGCTGGCGTGCCAGGAGGCGAGGCGGGCGGCGAGGGCGCGGTCGGCGCCGAGGCGGCCGGCGAGTTCGCGGATGTGCTCCTCGCGGGCACTGGCGCGGGCGCGCAGTTCGCGGCGCTCGCCATCGGCGGCGGACTCGTCGTGCATGGCCGGGTTCGGCGGCACCAGGAAGAACGCGGGCTCGTCGGTGATCGGGGCGATCAGTGAGGCGGCGGCGCCCACGGCCACGGTGGAGCGCGGCAGCAGGGCGGCGGCCTGCAAGGCCTCGCGGGCGCGCTCCAGCGAGGACGGGTCGGTGACCACGACGCCGTCGACCAGTTCGGGGCGGGCGGCGAGGATCGCCTCGTGGTCGGCCGGGTCGACGGACTGGGCGAGGTAGCGCCAGCCGGGCAGGGCCGGGATGCCGTGCTCGGCGAGGTACTCGACGGTGGCCAGCACGTCGGGGCCGGGCGGCAGCAGGCCGCCGTCGCCGAGCGCGGCGAGGATGCGGGAGTCGTCGGCGGCGGCGGTGCGCAGGTCGAACAGGGTGCGCTCGGCGGTGGCGATGGCCTCGTCGAGGAGTTCGCGCAGGTACTCGGCGTTGCGGTCGAGCACGGCGGGGGTGAGGAAGCCGGCATCCTCCTCGGCCCCGTCCTGGTACGGGGTCAGGGAGAGCAGGTCGGCGAGCCGCTGCTCGGTGGCGAGCAGGGCAGCGGTGCGCTGTTCGGCGGCCAGGGCCCGGGCGGCGCCCTTGCGGGCGTCGCCGGCCCGCTCGGCGGCGAGTTCGGCGCGCGAGGTGGCCGCGGCGGCCTCGCGCAGCCGGGCGGCGGAGGCCTCGGCGGCGGTGCGGGCCTGGGCGAGGGCAGCGGCGGCGGCCTTCTCGACGTCGGCGGCGTGCAGTGCGGCGCGGGCCGGGTCTACGTCGCCGTCGGCGTCGATGAAGCCGGCCTCGACGGCGGCGGCGGTCTCCTGCTCGACCTCGGCGAGGCGCTGGCGCAGGTGCTCGGCCTCGCTGCGGGCCTTCTGGGCGGCGGTGGCGGCCTCGGTGGCGTCGGACTGCGCCCTGGCGCCGTCCGCCTGGAGCTCGCCGGCGCGCTGCTCCTCGGTGTCGGCGCGGGACTCGGCGGCCGCGGCGGCGGTCTCCAGGGCGCGGGCGAGCGCGGTGGCGGCGGCGGCGCGGGCGGCGAGCGCGGGGGCGGCGTCCAGCTCGGCCTCGCGGATGGCTGCGGCGACCCGGGCGACCCGGTCGGCGGCGGCGCGGTGGCGCAGGACGGCTTCGGCGGCCTGCCAGGCGGAGTGCAGGGTGCGGGCGTCGATGAGTTCGCGGCGCAGTGCGGCGGCCTCGGCGGTGGCCGCGGCGAGGCTCAACGTGGCGTGCCGGTGGGTGAGTTCGTCGGCGATCAGGCTGTGCCGGGTGCGGTCCGCCTCGGCGGCGGTGACGGCGCTCGCGGCGGCGGCGACCTCGATGGCGAGGTCCTGGGCGCGGTCGCGTTCGGCGGCGGCGCGGGAGGTGAGGGCGTGGGCGAGGCGGCGGGTGCGGCGTTCGGCGGTGCGGTGGGCCTCGCGGACGGTCTCGCGGGCGGTGGTGGCCTCGACGATGCGTTCCAGCAGGTCGAGCGAGCCGGCGGTGAAGTCGCGTTCGGCGGTGAGTTCGGCGCGGCGGCCGAGCTTGGCGGCGAAGCCGTGCACGAGGTCGGCGAGGCCGTCGGTGTCCCGGGTGTCGGTGACGGCGCGCAGCAGCAGGTCGGTGAAGTCGCTGTCGTGCTTGACCGCGAAGAGGCCGGCCGCCTCGCCCTCGTCGGCGTTCATCTCGCGCTGGTAGCGGAAGAGTTCGGGGTCGAGGCCGAGTTCGCCGAGGTGCTCGGTCCAGCGGTCGTGGCCGTCCTCGAAGACCAGGTCGAGGTGGGGGTGGGCCTTGCCGGCCTCGGTGAGGGCGTCGCGGAAGCCCTTCATGGTGCGGCGGCGGCCGCGGGCCTTCTGGTCGCCGGCCAGGCTGACCCGTTCGGCGACCGGCAGCGAGTCGAGGGTGAGGCCGGGGCCGGGGCGGAAGGAGTACCAGGTCTCGGCGAACTTGCGCGGGTCGGAGGAGACCTGGCGGCCGCGCCACTCGCTGACCTTGCCGACCACGATCAGCTCGCCGGTGACGGTGTGCTGCCACTCCAGGGCGACGTGGCCGCAGTCGTCGGCGAGCAGGAACTTGCGCAGCACGCCGGAGCTGGCACCGCCGAGGGTGTTGCGGTGGCCGGGGAGCATCACCGAGAAGATCAGCTTGAGCAGGACGGACTTGCCGCCGCCGTTCTCCAGGAAGAGCACGCCGGCCGGGGCGGGGCGGCGGACCGGGCCGTCGGTGTCCTCACCGAACAGGCCGATCTGCTGCGGGGCCGGGTCGGCGACGGGCTCGCCGACGCCGCGCAGGTCGAGCACCGTGTCGGCGTAGCGGGCGCCGGCCGGTCCGATCGAGTAGAGGCGGACCCGGTTGAGCTCGTACATGTGCGGCGGTTCTCCGTGCGTCTGTGGGGCGTCTGTGGGGTTGTCAGAGCGAGTGGAACGGCAGGCCGGCGTCGGCGACCAGCTCGTCTCCGGTGTCCGGCGGCAGCAGGCTGGCGGTGCCGTCGGAGACCGGGACGATGCCGAGGTCGAGCAGTTCGGCCATCGCGGCGCTCCCGGCCAGGTCGCGGACCTGGAGCTGATAGCGGGCGGTGGTGCGGTAGGTGCCGCCGGAGTCGTCGGAGACCTTCTGCAGGAAGCCGGAGTCGACCAGGAACATGACGGCCTTGGCGACGATGCCGATGGTGGAGCCGGCGAGGCGACGGGCGTCCTTGGTGGCGCCGGTGGCGGTGCGCCGGGCCCAGACCCGCCAGGCGGCCTCCAGGCCGGGGGCGTCGGAGGCCGGGTCGGTGTTGGCGCCCTCGGCGTCGGCCTGCTCCTCCAGCCGGCGGCAGGCCTGGCGGACGAAGGAGTCGACGCCGTTGACGGTGATCCGGCCGAGGTAGCCGTCGTCGGCGAGGTCCTCGGGGCGGGGGAAGGCCATCGCGGCGACGGCGAGGTGGGCCAGGCCGTGCAGGAAGCGGTCGGTGGACTCGGAGGCGGCGCGGCGCGAGTAGTCGCCCATCCGGACGGCGAACAGCGAGTCCTCGGCGGCGGCGACGGCCATGCCGGCCCGCGGCGAGACCTCCAGGACGACCAGGCCCATGCCGGTGGCGATGGCGTCGGCGAGGCGGGCGAACGGCGGGTCCTCGCGGTGGCGGCGGACGAGTTCGGCGTATTCGGCGTCGCGGGCCGGGAGCAGCTTGGCCTGGAGACCGAAGGAGACCAGCCGGGCGGCGTCGGCGACGTCGGCGGGGGTGATCGGCGCGGGGGCCGCGGGTTCGGTCTCCGCCGCCCAGGACGTGTCGTGGTGGGTCGTCACGGGCGGTGCTCCTCGGGGCTGTTGCTGTTGCGGCCAGTTGCTGGTCGCGGTGTCTGGTGGTGCGTCACGGTCGGTGCCTGGAAGGTCGGGTGCCTGGAATCTCGATGCCTGGAAGGTCTGGCGCCTGGAAGGCCGCTGCCCGGCCGGTCAGCCGGCGTCCTTGCGGTCGGCCGCCATCCCGACCGCGTCGAGCAGGGCGCTGCCGACGATCAGGTCGGCGCCGCCGAACTCCGGGTCGCGCAGCGGGGTGCCGTCGTCCACGGCGAACAGCAGCCGCTCCTCGCCCTGGCGGTAGGCGGTGCCGACCGGCGGGCTGGCCGCGTGCACGGCCAACAGGGCGACCAGGTAGGGGAGTTCCGGGTCCTGCTTGCGGGCGTCGGCGAGCAGGCCGGAGAGCCGACGGGGGGCGTCCGGGGGCAGGTCGAGCAGCTCCAGGGCGGATTCCAGCTGGGCTTCGGAGAAGCGGCTGTCGTCCGGGGTGGCGACCAGGTCCGGGTCGGGCAGTTCGGCGCCGAGGTGCTCTCGCTCGACCGGCGGGGTGAGCAGCAGGTCGACCAGGTCGGCGACCCGGACGGAGACGGGCGTGCGCAGTCCGGCGCCGCGGGTGAAGAAGGCGCCGGTAGGGCGGACGGCCTGCTCTATCGGCAGCCGCAGCACGGGGGCGAGCAGCTGTCCGTACAGGTCGATGCCGCTACGGGCTCCGGGGGTGGCGAAGGCCTGGCGGTCCTGCTCGGCGCGGAACAGCGGGCCGGCCTCCAGCAGGCGGGTCTGCAGCTTCGTGTGGCGGCGGATGCAGTCCTTGACGATGTCGAGCAGCTCGGCGGCGCGGCGCTTGTGCTCCGCCCCTTCAGGCGTGTGGGGCTCGGCCTCGTCGCGGGCCTTGCGAATGTTGGTGAGAATCGCGTTCTCGTGCCGGTAACGGTCGGCGATGTGGTCCAGCGCCTCGTCGATGAGGTCCGGGACGGCGCGCATCCAGTCGACGGCCCGGACGTTACGGCGGGTGGCGTCGAGGGCGCGGCGCAGCGTCTCGGCGTACTGGACGGTGCGGTAACGGGCCTGCTCGGCGGCGAGCTGGGCGTCGGCCAGCCGGCCGCGGCGGATCAGCACCTCCAGCTTGACCTCGGCGGCGATCTGCGCCGAGGTGACGTCGGTGTCGAGCGCGCCGACCAGGACGTTGACGGCCTCGTCGGTGGTGCGCAGGTAGACGCCGCCGTCGGGGCCGGGGACCTCCTCGATCAGCTTGAAGTCGTAGTCGCGCCGGACGTACTCGCCGTCCGCGCCGAAGGTGCCGTAGACGGCGCGGAAACCGCGGTCCACGCTGCCGACGTTGATCAGCGACTCCAGCACCCAGCGGGCGACCCGCTCGTGCTCGGCGGTGTGACGGGTCGGGGCCTGGGCGGCGACCCGGGGCAGCAGCCGGGCGAGCACTATCTCGCGGTCGGCCCCGGTGTCGAAGTCCATGTGCAGGGTGACCAGGTCGATCGCGGCGAGGCCGACCTCGGCCATCGCGTAGCCGCCGTACTCGCCGGCCAGGTTGACCTTGCGGTTGTCCAGGTCGTGGAGCGGGGCCGTGCAGGCCAGCGCCTTGAGCCGGCGGGCCAGGCCTTCGTCGGCGGCGGGGCCGGGCGCGGGCCGCGCGGGGGCGGCGGGCCCGGCGGGCGGCCGGAGGCCGTGCTCGGTGGGCGGGTCAGCGATGGCGGTCACGGTGGACAAGATTAGAGGTTCGCACCGACATCGACCGAAACGGACCTTGCGAGCGGGCCGGACGGCAGGTGGGAGGCGGTGTGCGGGCCGGATTCAGAACGGGGTTTCGACGGGATTCCGCCATTCCCGAACCGGTATTCGACAAATCCGCGAGGGCAGCCGGAGGGTCCCGTGATGATCGACGCATGATCACCCGACTGGCGAAAGCGGCCTCGTGGCTGCGTTGTCCGTGACCGCCCTCACCACCGGTGCCGCCGTCGCCGCACCGGCCGACGTGCCGAGCCCCGCGGCCCGGCACGTGACCGTCTCGTGAGCGTCCTGCCGGACGGCCGCCACCTGGACGCCGTGCTGATCGGCACCCGGCAGCCAGCGGGCCGGTGGCCGGCGGGGCCCAGGTGTACGTCCAGGGCAGCAACCTGGCGTACGGCTCGATCGCCTTCGGCGGGGTGCCGGCCGCGCACGTGCCCTGCGGGCCGCCCTTCTGCTCGGCCACCGCTCCGGCGGCCGCCGGGGAGAGCATGTTGAACACGTTCAAATCTAGGGTCTAGAGTCGACTGTGCGCAGACGGGACAAGGCCCGCCTGCACTTTCGGCATGTGCGCGTGCTCGGCGCGCGCGGGAGGTGTGCGAGATGGACGGCGACCCTGCGGTCATCCTGCGGCGGGCCCGGCGGTGGCTCCGGTTCTTCGTGGTCTGCCTGGTGCTCAGCGGCCTGACCGCCTTCCCGCTGGAGACCGAGACCCGCTGGCTGGTCGACTTCGCCTCCGGCCCGGCCGCCCCGCTGACCGACCACTTCCCGGCCACCCTCGCCTGGTTCGAACGGGTCCACCGGGGCGTCGCCGAGACCGACGAGCGCTACCCCTTCCTGGCGTACGGCACCGACTGGCTGGCCTTCGCCCACCTGGTGATCGCCGCCGCCTTCCGGGGGCCGCTCAAGGACCCGGTCCGCAACATCTGGGTGATCCGCTGGGCGGTACTCGCCTGCGGTGCCGTGATCCCCCTGGCGCTGATCTGCGGACCGCTGCGCGGGATTCCGGTGGCGTGGCGGTTTATCGACATGTCGTTCGGAATCCTGGGCGTCATTCCGCTGCTGATCGTGTTGCGGTCCCTGCGTCCGCTGGAACGTTCCTTCCAAGAACGCCTGGCCGCGAGCTGAGTCGGCGGCCCCCGAGCCGCCCCGGGGCGCGCGAGCTGAGACCGCGCGCCGGTGGGCCCTCCGGGGGCCCGGGTCACGGACACCGGGCTTCACCCGCAGGCCCTACCATCTGGCTCAACAGCTGGTGGGAGGCGGACGGGCGTGGCCGATGCGGTGATCGATCTCAATGCGGACCTCGGCGAGGGGTTCGGGCGCTGGAGCCTGACCGATGACGAGGCACTGCTGTCCGTGGTGACCAGCGCCAACGTCGCCTGCGGCTTCCACGCCGGGGACCCGTCGACCATGCGCCGGGTCTGCGCACTGGCCGCCGAACGCGGCGTCCGGATCGGCGCCCAGGTCTCCTACCGCGACCTGGCCGGCTTCGGCCGCCGCGCGATGGACGTCCCCCCGGAGGAGCTCGCCGACGAGATCGCCTACCAGATCGGCGCCCTCCAGGTCTTCGCCCGCGCCGCGGGCTCGCGGGTCTCCTACGTCAAGCCGCACGGCGCCCTCTACAACCGGGTGGTCGCCGACTCCGAACAGGCCGAGGCCGTGGTGGCCGGGGTGCTCCGGGCGGGCGCGGTCTGCGACGGACCGCTGCCCGTCCTCGGACTGCCCGGCTCCCGGCTGCTCGACGTCGCCGACGGCGTCGGACTCCCGGTGGTCAGCGAGGCCTTCGCCGACCGCGCCTACACCTGGGCCGGCACCCTCGTCCCGCGCCGCGAGCCCGACGCGGTGGTGCACGACCCCGAGTCGGTGATCACCCGCGCCGTCGGCATCGCCCGGGACGGCACGGTTGAGGCGGTCGGCGGCGAGCGGATCGGCGTCGAGGCCCGCTCGCTGTGCGTCCACGGCGACACCCCCGGCGCCGCCCAACTCGCCTGGCGGATCCGCGGCGCCCTCGCCTCCGCCGGAGTCCGGGTGGAGGCGTTCACATGACGGTCGGCGGGGTCCGGCGGGTCGGCGAGCGGGCGCTGCTGGTCGAACTCCCGGGGACGGCCGAGGTCGCCGCGCTGTACGGCTGGCTGCGCGAGCGACAGGAGGCCGGGGAACTCGGCGAGGTCGACGAACTGGTGCCTGCCGCGCGCACGGTGCTGCTGGACGGCGTCGCGGACGTCCCGGCGGTGGCGGCGCTGCTGCGCACCGCCCGTCCACGGGCGGCCGCGACGGCGGGCGGGCCGCTGGTGGAGGTCCCGACCGTCTACGACGGCGCCGACCCACTCTGGGGGGTCTCCGAGGAGGCGGCCGTGCGGATCCACACCGAACCGGAGTACGTGGTCGCCTTCTGCGGCTTCGCACCCGGCTTCGGCTACCTCACCGGACTGCCGGAGCGGTACGGGGTGCCCCGCCGGGACACCCCGCGCAGCTCCGTCCCGGCCGGCTCGGTCGCCCTGGCCGGCCCGTACACCGGCGCCTACCCGAGCCCCTCCCCCGGCGGCTGGCAGCTGATCGGCCGCACCGCGCTGGCGCTCTGGGACCCGGTGCGCGAGCCCGCGGCACTGCTGACGCCGGGGGTGCGGGTGCGGTTCACGGCGGAACGGGCCTAGGAACGGATCCGGGGACAGGCTTGGGGGCGCGCTGAGTCGAGCACACTGCAGGTGGTGCGGCCCGGACCGCTGACCACCGTCCGGGGCCTCGGGCGGCGCGGTGTCGCCCACCTCGGGGTGCCCAGGGCGGGCGCGCTGGACGGACCGGCGCTGGGGGCGGCGAACCGGCTGGTCGGCAACGGGCCGGCGGCGGCCGGGCTGGAGACCACGCTCGGCGGGGTCGCGCTGCGCGCCCTCGGGCCGGTGCTGATCGCCGTCACGGGCGCACCGGCACCGGTGACGGTCGACGGACGAACGGCCGCCTGGGGCGCGCCGGTCGCGGTGCCGGCCGGGGCGGTGGTCGCGGTCGACGCGGCGACCGCCGGGGTGCGCGGCTACCTGGCGGTGGCGGGCGGGATCGCCGTTCCGCCGGTGCTGGGCAGCCGCTCCGCCGACCTGCTCTCCGGCCTCGGGCCCGCCCCGCTGACCGCGGGCGACCGGCTACCGGTCGGCACACCGTCGCCGTACCGGGACCGGGCCGACCCGGTGCCGCTGCCCGCTCCCCCGGCCGAGCTGGTGCTGCGGCTGCGGCTCGGCCCGCGCGCGGACTGGTTCGCGCCCTCGGCGGTGGACCGGCTGGCCCGGGACGGCTACCGGGTCTCCGCCACGAGCAACCGGATCGGACTGCGCACCGAGGGGCCTGCCGTGGACCGCGCCCCGGAGGGCGAACTACCCAGCGAGGGCATGGTGTTGGGAGCGGTGCAGATCCCGCCGGACCGGCAGCCGGTGGTCTTCCTGGCCGACCATCCGACCACCGGCTGCTATCCGGTGATCGGCGTCGTCCCGGCCGCCGATCCGGCCGCGGCCGCCCAGGCCCAGCCGGGAACGCCGGTGCGCTTCGTGCTGCTGCGGAAGCGCTGAGGCCGGGAGCGCCGAGGTCTTCAGGCCCGGCCCAACAGCAGCTCCGCGATGACGCGTTGGGCCGGGTCGAGCGTCGCCTCGCCCTCCTCCGCCGCCCAGGCCGCATTCTGCAGCACCCGGGCCAGCGTCCAGGCCGCCGCCACCTCCCGGTCCAACTCCAGTACGTCCAGCAGGAGGTCGAAGCGCAGCCGCAGCGCCCGGTCGGGGGCGCCGCCGGCCTGCAGGTCGTTCCAGCGGTTGCGCAGCGCGGGCAGCAGCTCGAAGCCGGGGTGCCCGGCGAGCGGCTTGGGGTCGACGGCCAGCCAGGGCCCGCGGCCGGTGCCCGGCAGCGGGGCGAGGACGTTGCCGTAGTGCAGGTCCCAGTGCAGCAGCCGGTCGCCGGACTCGGCCCGCACCTCGCGCAGGGCGGCCGCACAGTCGGCGAGCAGCCGTCGCTCGTCCGGGTCGGCGAGGGCGCCGGCCGCGGCTGGCGCCCGCACCAGCAGCCCGTCCGCGAGGCCGGTCAACGTCCGCAGTTGAGCGGGTGCCTGATGCTGCGTCAACTGACGTAGCAGCTCGGCGAGCACACGCAGCGCCGCGAGGTGGTCGGGCAGGCCGAGTAGCGAGCGCGACGGGTCCAGCCGTTCCAACAGCATCGAGCCGGAGGCCGGTTCATGGTCGAGCAGGCGGACGGCACCCCGCCCGTCCCAGGCCCGCAGGGCGTCGGGCTCGCCGGCCGTCTCCTCGTCCACGGGTTGGAGCTTCAGCGCCGCGGGCGTTCCGTCGGCCCGTCGCACCGGTAGCACCAGTCCGGCCACACCGTGTGCCGCCGGTCCGTCCGGGCACAGCTCCCAGCGGTCCAGCAACTCGCCCGCCAGGGCGGGAAGTCGGGCCACCCAGGCGCGTCCCTCAGCGCCGAGCAACTCCTCCAGCGACCGGGCCAGCGCGGGCGGGACTTCGGGGACCTCGACGGGCATCGAACGGGCTCCTCTCGGGCGGTCCCGCTCAGCCTAGTTCGCGCTCAACCCGGTTCGGACTCAATCCGCGCGCAGTGCCGCCGCGGCCGCCGACGCGAAGCCCTCCGGATTGTCGAGCATGATGTTGTGCCCGCAGTCCGGCACGGCCACCACCCGCACGCCCGCCGCGCGCAGCCCGTCGACGCCCTCCGGGTCGCCGTCCGCCGCCGGGTGCAGGAAGGTGCGCGGGAGGTCGAGCCCGAGCAGCAGTTCGCGCATCGTCGGCTCGCTCCCCCGGGCGAGGTGCGCGGCGCTGCGGTACAGGCCCTCCGGGCCGGCCAGCCGCATCGTCGACCACCAGAACGGTCCGACCCGCTCGGCGACCTCCTCCCGCCCGCCGGCCAGGAATTCCGCCTCGGTGTAGCCGGCGATCCCGCTGCTGCCGATCCTCTGGCGGCTGGGGGCGATCGGGTCCAGGTTGGCGTCCACCAGGAGCAGCCGCGCGACCAGTTCGGGATGCCGGTGCGCCAGGACGATCGCGATCGCGCCGCCCATGCTGTGGCCGACCACCTCGACCCGGTTCAGCCCGGCCGTCGCGACGGCCGCCGCGACGGCGTCGGCGTGCGCCTCCAGGGTGTAGTCGAAGTCGGCGGGCCGGTCGCTGATGCCGAAGCCGAGCAGGTCGAGCAGCAGCGAGCGGCGCCCGGCGAGCAGCGGGTGGGCGGCAGCGGCGGCGAAGTAGACCGGCGAGCTGGCGCCCAGCCCGTGCAGGTAGAGCCTGGCGGGCTCGGCGCCGGGCAGCTCGACCCAGCGGATCCGGTCGCCGTTCGGGGTGACGAGGGCTTCACGCATGCGCGCACGCTCCTGGTTCGAAGTGGCTCGCTCGAATGGTTCGAGTGGCTCGGGTGGTTCGAGGGAATTGCCAAGAGCATACCTCGACATCGATGTATCACGGCATCGATATACCAATGCCCCGAGTGGCTGATCTGAGAGAGTGGCCCCATGCTGAAGCTCGCGATCCTCGGATTCCTGTACGACCGGCCGCTGCACGGCTACGAGCTGCGCCGCCACCTGGCCGGGCTCACCGGCCACATCCGCCCGATCAGCGACGGCACGCTCTACCCCGCGATCAAGCGCCTGGAGGCCGACGGCCTGCTGGTCCGCCGGACCGAGCCCGGCAGCGCCGCCGCTCCCCGACACACGCTGCACCTCACCGAGGCCGGCCGCGCCGCCCTGCTCGACCGGTTGCGCGAGCCCGAGCCGCTGGACATCAGCGACGGCAACCGCTGGACCACTGTGCTCTCCTTCCTGCGCCACCTCGACGACCCGGCCATCCAGGCCGCCGTGCTCCGCCGCCGGCTGGACTTCCTCTCCGAGCCGGCCAGCTTCTACTACGAGGGCGACCGCCCGCGCAGCGCCGAGGAGTTCGCCGATCCGTTCCGTCGCGGCCTGCTGCTGACCGCCCGCGCGACGACCGAGGCCGAACTCTCCTGGCTGCGCGCCACCCTGGCCGAGCTGACGGAGGCCGAACGAACCGGCGGAGCGACGAGCTGACGCACCGACGAGTTGACGCACCGACGCACTGACGCACTGACCGAAAGACGCCGTACCGTCCTTCCCGCCCGACCCCGCCCGTGTTCCGATGGCCCCATGGGCAACGACACACACACGGACGACGTACGACGCGAGGGTTACGACGGCACGGGCGCGGGCGCGATCACCCCCGACGGCTGCGCAGTCGAGGTATGGACCCGCCTCCCGGTGGGCGACGCACCGGACGTGATCGAGGCCGCCGTGCCGCCCGGCGCGCGCATCCTCGAACTGGGCTGCGGCGTCGGCCGGATGACCCACCCGCTGGTCGACCGCGGCTTCACCGTGACGGCCGTGGACGAGTCCGCCGAGATGCTGGGCCGGGTGCGCGGAGGCATCCGCACCGTGCGCAGCCCGATCGAGCGGCTGGACCTCGGCGAGCGCTTCGACGTCGTCATGCTCGCCTCCTTCCTGGTGCACGCCGGCGATGTGGCCGTCCGCCGGGGCCTGCTGGAGACCTGCCGCCGCCATGTCGCCGAGGACGGCTGCGTGCTGGTGCAGCGCGAGGGCGAGGACTGGCACCTGAACGTGCCGCGCGAGAGCCGGATCGGGACGGACGGGATCGCCCGGATCCTCTCCGCCACACCGGTGGGTGACGGGGTGAACTCCGTCCACGCGCAGTACGAATTCCCGGACGGCACCTGGACGCAGACCTTCCTCTCCCGCCCGCTCAGCACGGAGGCCTTCGAACAGGCCCTGGCGGACGCCGGCCTGCAGGTCGAGCGGTACCTGACGGAGGACCGCACCTGGGTCAGGGCCCGGCCGCTCGGCTGAGCCGTGGCGGCCCGAAGCGCGGGGCTTCACAGAGAGCGCGGCCGGAGAGCGCAATCGATGAGCGCAAAGGCCGATTAAAGGGTAAACAAAGAACTGTCACCTTCACCCCGTACCATCGGCCGCGCGCCGGGCCCGCGCGCGGCCTGGTCCGCGCGGGTCGCGGTCGTCCGCACGCCCGCTCCGACCCGCAAGGACCCGCTCATGCCGCACCGGTACGACGCCCGTCCGATACCCCTGGCGGGCGCCTGGTGATCGACTGGTTCCACGGGCCGTTCTCGGCCTGATCCAGGGGCTCACCGAGTTCCTGCCCGTCTCCTCCAGCGCGCATCTGCGGGTGTTCTCCGCCCTCTTGGGCTGGGACGACCCGGGAGCGGCCTTCACCGCCGTCACCCAGCTGGGCACCGAGGCGGCGGTGCTGATCTACTTCCGCCGGGACATCGCCGCGATCGTCCGGACCTGGGCGCTGTCGCTGGTCCGCCCGACGCTGCGCTCCGAACCGGACGCCCGGATGGGCTGGTTCGTGATCATCGGCACCCTGCCGATCGGCGTCCTCGGCAAGCTGTTCCAGGACACCGTCGAGACCCATCTGCGCGATCTCCGGATCATCGGCACCACACTGATCGTCTTCGGCCTGATCCTGGCCGTCGCCGACCGCACCCGCGCCGACCGCCGTGCCCGTCCGATCACCGACCTGACCCTGCCGCACGCGGCCGGCTTCGGCTTCGCCCAGGCGCTGGCGCTGATCCCGGGCGTCTCCCGCTCCGGCGGCACGATCAGCGCGGGCCTGCTGCTCGGCTACAGCCGGGAAGCGGCAGCCCGCTACTCCTTCCTACTCGCGATCCCGGCGGTGCTCGCCTCGGGGACGCTGGAGCTGTTCAAGATCGGCGAGGGCCCGGCCCCGGCCTGGGGGCCGACCGTCCTGGCCACCCTGATCGCCTTCGTGGTCGGCTATGCGGCGATCGCCTGGTTCCTCAAGTACATCTCGAACAACAGCTTTATGCCGTTCGTGGTCTACCGGGTGCTGCTCGGCGTCCTGATCATCGGCCTGGTGGCGGGCGGCGTGCTGGCCCCGGACGCGGGTGCGATCAAGTAGAACGGCGTTCCACAAGTCGAACGCCGTTCCACAGAAGACAACGTGAAGACGCCTGAAAAGCGGTGGGCCGGGACACCTGCACGGTGCCCCGGCCCACTGAACGTTGAGGACCTAGCGCCCGAACTCCCGGGCTGCGGTCAATCGGCCGCGGACGGCGGCGTGGACCTCGGCCTCCTCGGCCGGGTCGGCGGCGAGCCTTCGCAGCCGCTCCAGCACGCGCGCGTCGCCCGTGGTGGCGACATGGCGCGCGGCGAGCTCGCGCGTGGACTCCTCGCAGTCCCAGAGGCACTCGACGGCGGGCCCCTCGGGGAAGTGCACATCGGTGGCGGCGAGCGCCCGGGCGGCACGGCCGCGCAGTTCGGAGGAGGCAGCCTCCCCGTAGATGTGGCGCAGGACCGGTACGGCGTCGGCGGCGGCCAGCCGCCCCGCACCGTCGACCAGCGAACCGAGCCCGGGGCCGCTGACCCCGCGCACGGACATCCAGCGGCGCAGCCCGGCGACCACCAGCGGCGCGTCGGCCGGCTCCCCGGCGTCGGCGAGCAGTCGGACGGCCGCCTCTCCGAGCGCGCTGTCGGCGCCCCCGCTGGCCGGGTCGGCCCAGCGGCGGGCCTGCGCCAGCACCTCGGGGCCGCGCATCCGGCCGAACAGCTCCAGCGCGGCCCGCACGATCCGCTCGTCCACGTCAGCTGCGGCAGCCTCGATCAGTTCGATCGCGACCGGATCCCGTTGGTCGACCAGGTAGCGCAGGGCGGCCCGCCGGGCGCCGGGCAGGCCGTCGCGGGCGGCCTCCAGCAGGACCGGACGGTCCTCGGGCCGGACCACGGCGGTCAGGCAACGGGCGGCCGCGGCGGCGCGGCGGTCCACGGCGTCGGGCGCGGACGGGTCGTCCTCGGCCCGCTCGGGCTCAGGGCGGGCCAGGAAGGCGCTGGCGCCGAGACCGCCCAGCTCGCCCTGGTCGGCCCAGGCCAGCACGTCGGCGGTGGACCAGCCCGGGGTGACGCCGCTGCGGTTCAGCTGGCGCTGCCAGAGGTCGAAGGGCGACTGCTCGCTCGCCGCGGCGACTCTCGGGTGGTAGGCCGCCCACAGCCGCCAGGGCCGGGGCTCGTACGCGTTGCGGATGAAGTCGCGCAGTTCGGCGTCGCCCTCGGGGCCCGGCGGGAAGCGGTCCAGCACGGCGGTGCCGAGCAGCAGCAGGCCGCGGTCGTCGTCGCGAAGGGCGAGCTCGTCCAGGGCCCAGGCCCAGTTGGCACCCGTGGCGGCGTACTCGCGCAGCATCAGCAGCGCGTCGCGCCGGCCGTAGGCGGCGAGGTGGCCCAGGACGGAGAGGGCGAGACCGGTGCGGTTCTCGTCGTCACTGACGAGGTCCTCGGCGGAGTGGAGGTGGTCCTCGATCCCGTCGAGGGAGGCCTCCAGCTCCATGTAGAGGCGGGCGTAGTAGAGGGAGCGGCTCTCGACCTGCCAGTCGGCCCGCGGATCCCTGGTGACGCACTCCTCCAGCGCGGCGATGGCCTCGGCACGGTCGGCGGCCAGCGCATGGAGCTGCCCGTCACCACGGCCTCGCTGCAGGAGGCCTAGGAGGCTGGCACTGGGTGCTATCACTGGCTCGAACATGAGGTCAGCATCCGTTGCGGCGGTCGTAGTGGCAACGGGATTTCCGTCGCCGGGGTCTCTGGTCGGTACTGCGGTGGGCGCCCGGGCGCCGGAATCACCGAAGGTTACCGCCTCGCGCTCCCTTCCGCACACAGGGCGACGAAGGCTGCTGCCACAGTGGCATATGCCAGGGGAATTTTGCCTGCGATCTGTCCAAATCGCCCACAGCGATGAGAACGCTGTGCGACAGTCTTCTCACTACCCCAACGACCCGCACACGGCTGGTCGCACCGAGCGATGGACCCGTCATGAACATGCCTTTAGGTGCCACCCGCCCGCCGGACAGCGCCGCGGTGGACGGCCCGGCGGGCGCGGACGGCCCGGGCTCCGCGGGCGGCACGGACCGCTCCCGCGACGAGACGGGCGACGGCGCCGACAGCGGAACGGACGGCAGAGTGGACGGCACGGCGCAGGAGCCGTCCGGCCCCCACATCGACAACGGCGGCACCGACGACCGGATCGTCGGCTCGGCCGAGTGGGACCTGCTGACCGACGGCATCCAGTGGAACGCGGAGACCTACCTCCTCCTCGGCTGCGACCCGGGCCACGGCCCGCTCAGCCTCGACCGGCTGCCCGACCGCCTCCCCGAGGCGGACCGGCCGATGCTGCGCCGGATGATGACCGACGCCCTGGTGCACGGCCGCCCGGCCGCCGGCACCCTGCGGTTCCGCCGGACCGACGGACGGCACGACAGCGTCGAGTGCGCGGGCGAACCCGTGCTCGGCGCGGACGGCACCGTCACCGCGCTGCGGATGCTGCTCCGGCCGGCACCGCCGGCCTGAGCCACCGCGACCCCGCGGCCCCGCTCCTCCTCGAACGGCTCGCGCGAGCCGCCCGCCTCACGACAGCCGCGGCCGGTTCTTGGCGTCCACCGCCCGCAACTCCCGCCCGAGCTCCGCCCGCAGCTCGTCCACCACCGGCAGTCCCCGGTACCGCGCGGTCAGCCGGTACATCTCGCGCAGCCGGTCCCAGGTCCGGTGCGAGGAGTTCTGGCCGATCAGGTTCATCACCATCTTGGCCTGGAACTCCGCCGCGTCCGGTTCTCCGGTGATCCAGTGCACCGAGGCCAGGGTGATCCGGTCGAACAGCGCCGAGCGCAGCTGACCGGTTCCCTCCCGCAGGGCGATCACCCGCTCCGCGTGCCGCCGGGCCAGGGCGGCCGCCGACTGGTCGTGCTCGGACAGCGTGCGCAGCACCAGGGCCTGCATGCCGCGCAGCTCCGCCTCGTCGAAGACCTGCATCCAGTTCGGCGCCGGCTCCTGCGCGTCCTCGGTGAACAACTCCTCCGCCTCGCCGAGGAGGCGGTAGGTGTCCTGGGAGTGGCCGATCGAGGCGTGCGCCCAGGCCTCGACGGTGTTGAACATCGCGCGCGTTCTGGGCAGCAGCCGGCCGCCCGAGGCCTTGGCCGCCGACATCAGGTCGATCGCGTCGTCGGCCCGGCCCAGGTGCACCATCTGCCGCGCCGCCCGGGAGATCGCCTCGCCGGCCCGCGGCCGGTCGCCGGCCTCCTTGGCCGCCTCGGCCGCGATCATGAAGTAGCGCTGGGCGGTGGGCTCCAGGCCCACGTCGTGCGACATCCAACCCGCGAGCACCGCGAGGTTGGCCGCGACCAGCCACAACCGCTGCTCCACCAGCGGATTGTGGCGACTCGTCAGGAGACCGCCCACCTCGTTGAGTTGACCCACAACCGCCTTGCGCTGGAGCCCTCCGCCACGCGCCGCGTCCCAGGCCCGGAACACCTGCACCGAACGTTCCAGCGACTCCACCTCGTCGAGCCCGACCGGGCCCGCGTCGTACACGTCCACCACCGGGCGCGCTCCGCCCCCGGTGACCACCTGGCGCGGCCCGGGCACCGAGGCCGCGTACGCGACGGCGTCCCCGCCCAGCCAGCCCTTCAGCGAGTCGGCGATGACCGCCCCGGCTGTGAGCGCGGCTCCAGCGCCCACCAATCCACGTCGGTTCAGCATGAGGTCCATTCCCGTGAACTCGGTGAGGACCGCGGCTGTTCGACCCGGCGACCATGGCACTGCTGCGGACGGCTCCGCTCCGGACCTGGTGGGCCGGTGTCGTTCCAGACCGAGGTCCTCAGTGGTGACGACACGGCCGAGCCGCTCCGTGAACACGGCTGCCAGCACCCTCGGCACCGGATCGCGCGGGATCTCCCCCTGCTCGATCCAACGCCGTACCCTCGACGTGTCGGTGGACAGCTGCTGCTGCCCCAGCGCGGCACCTCGACGGTTGACCAGCCGCGCCAACTCGCCCTTGGACCATCCGGTCAGGACGAACAGATCGGCGAGTCGGGTGTTGGGTCCCCTGCTCAATGAAGCCCCCAGGTTCCTCGGCTTCTTCGAGGCTAGAGGCTCGGGCAAGTGCCAGGCGAGCATTCGCCACCGTTCGCCAGGGCCCGCCAGACTACTAAGCCAGTGCCCGATGGGTGTGTTGTAGGGGTGCGCCACCTCGCCCCTCGGGTCGGGCGGCGTCCCACCAGGGTCGGGGCAGTCACCCGACCGTGGCACGGGACGCTCCCGGTCCTCACCCGAGGGGGTGGCGCGGCCGGGTGGCGCGGGGGCGCCGGGCACGGCCACGGCGATCCGGCCGACCGCATTCCCCAGGGTGCGGACGGCCGGAGCACTGCCGAACAGGGGTTCCGACCCCGTGTCCGTGCCCGGCGCCCGCGCACCACCCACCGACCGAAGCAGGGCCGCCGTCGCACCAGGAAGCACACGGCACCGGCCCTCCCCCGCCCCCGCGGGGAGAACCCGCCGACGGACCGGAAGGGACCACCCTCAGCCCATGTACTCCTCAGCGACCACCCCCACGCCGACCGCGACCCGCACCGCGCTGCGCCCCCCCACCGCAGCCGCCGGCCGTCCCGGCCCGAAGCAGGTGCCCCCGGCGAGCCGTCCGGTGGCTCCGCGCGGCACCGAGGGCCGGTCCACGGACGCCCGGGTCCCGGCCGGCCGTACGGCGCTGGGACTGCGCGGCCCCGAGGTCGCCCCGCCGCCCGGCCACCGCCTCCCGCTCGCCCGCCAGGCCGACGGCCAGGTGCTGCGCGCGCGACGGCCCGGCCAGCCGGCCGGACCCGACCGGATCGACCCGTCGGCGCTGCAGACCCCGGCGGTACGGGCCGCGTTGGCGAGCGTCGCGCGGATATGTCCGGCGTTCACCCCGCGCCAGGTCCTGCGCGAGGGCAGCCGCCACATCCTGGTGGCGGGCACCATCGGGCGGGCGCCGGTGGTCGCCAAGTGCCTGGCGCCGCAGGCGGTGCGGAGTGAGTACTTCGAGCAGCTGGTGGCCGACTTCCACCACGAGGTCGCGGTCTACCGGGCGTTCGTCCGGCACCGCCCGCCGGTGCGGCTGCCCCGGCTGGTCGCGGCCGACCACGACCGCTGCGTGCTGGTCGTGGAGCGGGGTCCCCGGCAGCGCGACGCCCCCGAAAAACCCCCCACCCCCCCACCCCCCCCCCCCGAAGCTCCTGCACTGCTCTTCTCTGCCCCCCCGCCCCCCCCCCCTCCGCCCCCCCGCCCC